>NZ_LT859959.1:5915000-6215000 GCF_900176205.1 Bradyrhizobium sp. ORS 285 | reverse complement strand
GCGCCGGTTCGCCTCCGGCTGCCAGTCACGGTTGCAAAAGATGGGGTGACCTTCAGCGGCATCTCTTGAGAGAGATGCTGGGCTCCTGGAGCATGACGATCTCGATCGAACTGATCTTGATCGCAACGATCCGAGCGCCCCTCGGTTCCTCATCCCTTGGCGGCTGTCCGGCCTCTTGTCCGGATACCTACCGACTGACACACGACCACAGGCACGTGCGAAATTGGGCAAGACCGGAAATATGCGTTTTGAATTTCGTTCGCAAGGAATTTTTGGGCGCGGCGAAAGATTTCCCTAATCTGTGCTTGCGCGACACACAGAGCAGCGCGGTGTCTGAACGAACGTTAAGCGAGCTTAAACTTTCGTAACGCGTTCACCCTTGCAGGACAGTGTTTTGTGCTGTTCACGCGCGCTTGGTGAACGGCTCGATGCGCTGTGCGCCGCGGATGAAGCCGATCATCACGAACACGCCGATCGCAAACAGCACGGCCTGCAGGATATGTGCGCCCTGGTCGCCGAGCCCGAACAGAATCGCCAGCGCCCAGCCGCCGGCGAAGGCCGCGCCGAACACTTCAGCGCCGATCAGGATCGCCGCCGAGATGACGGTGATCACGCTCTGCCAGGCGATCTGGCGGGCGGGCTTCGAGGTGCTGTCAGCGCTCATGGTCCAGGGTCCTTTTGAGGGGCGCAATCTCTCCGAAATGGCCCCGGCCTTCAAGGGGAAATGACCCAAAAAGGACCGGCTCCGTGGTAAGAGGGGCGCCTGTTTGATCCG
Source organism: Bradyrhizobium sp. ORS 285 (assembly GCF_900176205.1). Lineage (NCBI taxonomy): Bacteria > Pseudomonadati > Pseudomonadota > Alphaproteobacteria > Hyphomicrobiales > Nitrobacteraceae > Bradyrhizobium > Bradyrhizobium sp. ORS 285. The sequence goes on along the minus strand of NZ_LT859959.1, from coordinate 6,214,225 downwards.
GAGAGCAAGAGCCGATGTCCGACACGACCGCCTCGATCGACGCCCAGAGCAATCCGCTGCTCGTGGCCTGGGACACCCCGCACCAGACACCGCCTTTCGATGCGATCAGGCCCGAGCACTTCCTGCCGGCCTTTGAGCGCGCCTTTGCCGACCATACCGCTGAAATCACCGCGATCACGCATGATCCGGCCGAGCCGGACTTCGCCAACACCATCACGGCGCTGGAGCGCTCGGGCAAGCTGCTGTCGAAGGTCGCGGCGGTGTTCTACGACCTGGTTTCGGCGCACTCCAATCCGGCGATCCTGGAGATCGACAAGGAAGTGTCGCTGCGGATGGCGCGGCACTGGAACCCGATCATGATGAACGCCGTGCTGTTTGGTCGCATCGCGCTGCTCTACGACAACCGCAAGACGCTCACCCTGACCGGCGAGGAGCAGCGGCTGCTGGAGCGCACCTACACCCGCTTCCGTCGCGCCGGCGCCGGCCTCAAGGACGAGGCCAAGGCGCGCATGGCCGAGATCAACGAGCAGCTCGCCCAACTCGGCACCACCTTCAGCCATCATGTGCTCGGCGACGAGCAGGACTGGTTCCTGGAGCTCGGCGAGGATGACCGCGCTGGCCTGTCGGACAGCTTCGTCGCGGCCGCCAAGGCTGCGGCGGAGGAGCGCGCCATGCCGGGCAAGGCGATCGTGACCTTGTCGCGCTCCTCGGTCGAGCCGTTCCTGCAGAGCTCGGCTCGGCGCGACCTGCGCGAGAAGGTGTTCAAGGCCTTCACCGCGCGCGGCGACAATGGCAATGCCAACGACAACAATGCGGTCATCGGCCAGATCCTGGCGCTGCGCGAGGAGTCCGCCAAGATCATGGGCTTCCCGAACTTCGCGGCCTATCGCCTCGAGGACTCCATGGCGAAGACGCCGGAGGCCGTGCGCGGCCTGCTGGAGCGCGTGTGGAAGCCGGCCCGCGCCAAGGCGCTGGCCGATCGCGACCAGCTGCAACAGCTGATCACGGAAGAGGGCGGCAACTTCAAGCTCGAGGCCTGGGACTGGCGCTATTACGCCGAGAAGCTGCGCCAGGCGAAGGCGAACTTCGACGATGCCGCGATCAAGCCGTATCTCTCGCTCGACAACATGATCGCGGCCGCCTTCGACTGCGCCACGCGGCTGTTCGGCATCACCTTCGCCGAGCGCAAGGACATCCCGGTCTGGCATCCGGACGTCAGGGTGTGGGAGATCAAGGAAGCTGATGGCCGCCACAAGGCGCTGTTCTACGGCGACTACTTCGCGCGGCCCTCGAAGCGCTCAGGCGCCTGGATGACGTCGCTGCGCGACCAGCAGAAGCTCGACGGCGACACCGCGCCCTTGATCATCAATGTCTGCAACTTCGCCAAGGGCGCCGATGGCCAGCCGTCGCTGCTCTCGCCGGACGATGCCCGGACCTTGTTCCACGAGTTCGGCCACGGCCTGCACGGCATCCTCTCCAACGTGACCTATCCGTCGCTGTCCGGCACGTCTGTCTTCACCGACTTCGTCGAGCTGCCGTCGCAGCTCTACGAGCACTGGCAGGAGCGCCCGGAGGTGCTGCAGACCTTCGCGAAGCACTACCAGACCGGTGAGTCGTTGCCGCAGGATCTGCTGGAGCGCTTCCTGGCGGCGCGCCGCTTCAACCAGGGCTTCGCGACGGTTGAGTTCGTCTCTTCCGCGCTGATCGACCTGGAGTTCCACACCCAGCCGGCTGCGGCGTCGAAGGACGTGCGCGCGTTCGAGAGGGCCGAGATGGAGAAGATCGGCATGCCCAAGGAGATCGCGCTGCGCCACCGGCCGACCCAATTCGGCCACATCTTCTCGGGAGACCACTACGCGGCGGGCTATTACAGCTACATGTGGTCGGAGGTGATGGATGCGGATGCCTTCGGTGCCTTCGAGGAAGCCGGTAACATCTTCGATCCCGCCGTCGCCAAGCGGCTGCACGACAACGTCTACTCCTCCGGCGGCTCGCTCGATCCGGAGGCGGCTTACGTCGCCTTCCGTGGCCGCGAGCCCGAGCCTGACGCGCTGCTGCGCCGGCGCGGCTTGCTCGATATCCCCGCGGCGGCTTGAGGTGAAGGTGATGGCGGTGGTTCGTGTCGTTCTCGCGGCGCTGACGCTCGTGCTCGGCGCGAGTGCGGCGAGCGCTCATCCGCATGTCTGGGTCACCGCGACCAGCGAGCTGCTTTATGCAGCCGATGGCACGGTGACCGGCGTGCGCCATGCCTGGACCTTCGACGACATGTTCGCGACCTATGCGCTGCAGGGGCTCGAGACCAAGCAGAAGGGCGTCTACACTAGGGAGGAGCTGGCGCCGCTGGCCCAGACCAACGCCGAGTCGCTGAAGGAATACGCCTACTTCACCTTCGTGAAGGCGGACGGCCGCAAGCAGAAGCTCGTCGATCCCGTCGACTACTACCTCGAATACAAGGACACCAAGCTGACCCTGCACTTCACCCTGCCGCTGAAGGCGCCGGTGAAGCCCAGCCAGCTCCAGGTCGAGGTCTACGATCCCAGCTATTTCATCGATTTCCAGATGGCGGAGAAGGATCCCGTCAAGCTGGTCAGCGCTCCCGCAGGCTGCAAGCTCGGCCTGGTGAGACCGAGCGACGGCGGATCCGTCGCGCAGACCATGAACGAGCAGACATTCCTGAGCGGCGGGGCGAACGCCAATTTCGGAATGAACTTCGCCAACAAGATCTCAGTGGAATGTCCATGACGCCTCGCCCCAGCTCCGCCCGACCGTTTCTCACTTGCGCCGCGATCCTCGCGGCGCTGTTGGCTGCCGACGCCGCCTCGCATGTGCTGCTCGCCAAGTCTCCGTTCGGCGCGCCGGCGGACGAGCCGCAGGTTGGCGGCATCGTCGGCTGGCTGCTCGCCAAGCAGTCGGAGTTCTATCGGCAGATGTCGGGGACGATCCGCGCGGCCAAGGAAGACGGCTCGGCGGTGTGGTGGCTGCTGGTGATCTCCTTCGCCTACGGCATCTTCCATGCGGCGGGGCCTGGCCACGGCAAGGCGGTGATCGCCTCCTATCTCGTCGCCAATCAGGAGACGGCGAAGCGCGGCATCGTGCTGTCGTTCGTCTCGGGCCTGATGCAGGCGCTGGTGGCGGTCGCCATCGTCGGCGTCGGCGCGGTGCTGCTGAACGCCACGGCGGCCAGCATGTGCAGCGCCGAGAAAGTGGTGGAGATCGCAAGCTACGGCCTGATCGCGCTGCTCGGCGCGCGGCTGGTGTGGGTGAAGGGCGCGGCGTTCCTGCGGATTTGGCAGCCGGCGGCGCCGGCGCTCGCGTTAGCCGGTGCGCCTGCGGGCGCGGTGGCGCATGCTGGTCATGATCACGGCCATGCGCATGATCATCAGCATCGCGGGCCTCAGCATGATCACCATGGTCATGATCATCATGGGCACGATCATCATGGGCACGATCATCATGGGCACGACCATCATGGACACGATCATCACCACGGCCATGGTCATGCTCACACGCCTGCTGCCGCAGCGCATGGTCACGCGCACCACGATCACGTCCACAACGATCATGCTCACCACGATCATGTCCACGGCGACGATTGCGGCTGCGGCCATTCCCACGGCCCGGCGCCGAGCGAGCTTGCCGGCCCCGGCGGCTGGCAGCGCGGCTTCCAGGCGATCTTCGCCGCCGGCATCCGCCCGTGCTCGGGCGCGATCCTGGTGCTGGTGTTCGCGCTCGCGCAGGGCATGTTCTGGGCCGGTGTCGCCGCCACCATCGTGATGGGCATGGGCACGGCGATCACCGTCGCCACCATCGCCGTCATCGCGGTCGCCGCCAAAGACCTCGCCCGCCGCCTCAGCGCCGGCCGCGACGGCGGCGGCGCGCTGATCATGCGGGGACTGGAGTTCGGCGCGGCCGGGCTGGTGCTGCTGTTCGGTGTCGGCCTGCTGTTCGGCTACATGGCAGCGGAACGGACCACCTGCTTCTGAGTAGGCTGCGCTCAGCTACGATGCTTCTGCCAAACACCTCCGCAGCGTACTGGATGCCCCGCCTCAGCGTGGCATGACAGCGGTGGAGAAGGGCAACGATCGCGCAACAACAATGGTGTCGTCCCGGCCTTGAGCCGGGACCCATACTCCGCGGCGGTTGTGATTGAGCGAGCCTTTAACTACACGCCTGCCTCAAACTTCTCCCTGTGGTTATGGGTCCCGGGTCAAGCCCGGGACGACAGCGGAGTGCGTGGCGATAGCGTGCCTCATTGCCGGTCAGCGTGGCATGGCAACCGCGCGGACCTAGAACATCTTCGCTGTTGCAGCTAACTCGCTGCGCGATACAGCGCCCTCTCCCCCAAGGCGAAGCGAAGCTTCGCCGGGGTGGGAGAGGGCATCGATGGCCTATCCGAGCATGCGGTCGGGTGAGGGGGCTCTCTCGGCGATTCGCGCTCTTGGAAAGGGACCCCTCACCCAACCGAGTTTGCGGCGCTGTCCTACATGCCCTCTCCCACAAGGGGAGAGGGCGCAATCACGGGCACCGTGCGGAGGCTATAGTTGTTAGTTGCTTGTGCCGCATCACCGCTCCGCCGACCCATGCCCCTGCGGCCGCAGCGCGCGGCCGAGGGCCATCAGCGGGAAGTAATGGCGGTACATGCCGTAGCGCAGCATGAAGGCGCGGGAGAGCTCGGGGCCCTGCATCAGGCGCTCCGACAGCGCGGGGTCGTTGAGCTTGATGGTCTGGCCGACGCCGTAGCCGGGGAAGCCGGTGCCGGTGAATTCGGGCTCGTCCCAGGTGCCGGCGGACTGGCGCTCGACCAGCCACATGCAGCCGCGCTCGATGGCGTCCTTGTCATCAGGGCGGTTGGCGGCGAGCAGGGCCATCAGCGCCCACGCCGTCTGCGACGCGGTCGTCGTGCCACGGCCGACGGCTGAGATGTCCATGTAGGAGGCGCAGCTCTCGCCCCAGCCGCCATCGGCCTGCTGATTTGCGACCAGCCAGTCGCAGGCGCGGCCGATATAGGGCTGGGTCATGTCCTCGCCGATCGCGGCCAGAGCGGGCAGCACGGCGCCGGTGCCGTAGACGTAGTTCACGCCCCAGCGGCCGAACCACGGGCCGCTCGGCTCCTGCTCGCGGCGGATATAGTCCAGCGCGCGCACCATCGACGGATGATTGCGCGAGATGCCGAGCTTGCCGAACGCCTCGACGATGTGCGCTGTCACGTCGACCGACGGCGGGTCGAGCGCCTCGCCGTAATCGCAGAACGGGATCTTGGTCAGGATCTGCTGGTTGTTGTCCTTGTCGAACGCGCCCCAGCCGCCGCCCTGGCTCTGCATGCCGATTAGCCAGTCGACGCCGAGCTGGATCGCCTCGTCGATGCCCTTGGCCTTCCATTTGGGATCATGGCGCAGCGGGGCGAGGGCGATCAGCGCCACCGCGGTGTCGTCCGTGTCCGGATAGTAGTTGTTGGCGTATTCGAACGCCCAGCCGCCGGGCTTGACATGCGGGAGCTTCATCGACCAGTCGCCGGGCACGCGCACCTGGCGCGCGAGCACCCAGTTGACGGCCTTGTCGACCGCTTCGGGATAGTCGCCGAGCACGCCGGCATCGTCGAAGGCGAGCAGAGTGAGGATCGTGTCCCACACCGGGCTGTTGGTGGCTTGGATGTAGGTTGCCTCGCCGACATCGACGCGCCAGCCGGGATCGTTCAGCGCATCGAGGCCCTTGGCGAGAACGGGATGGTTGAGCGGATAGCCCTCCGCGTAGAGCGCCATCAGTCCGTAGATCCAGGGCGGCTGGATGCCGCCCCAGGCGCCGTCGAAATCCTGGTGGCGGATCATCCACTCCAGCACGCGGCTGGTGGCGGCCGGGCGGAACAGGCCGAGATTGAGCCTGTTGCCGAGGTTCTGCAGCGCGTGCAGGACCTTGTCGGCGCCGCGGAAGAACTTGTCCCAGCCGCCGGCATTGGCCTTGACCGGCAGCTCGTAGTCGAACGCGTCGCGCCCGCGCGGAAACAGCGCGTCGAGCCGGTTCTCCGGCGGCAGCCGCCGGCTCGGCCGCCGTGCCGACAGCAGCGCGATCGGCATCAAGGTGGCGCGGGCCCATTGTGCGAAATTGTAGATCGAGAACGGAAACCAGAGCGGAAACCAGATCACCTCGGGCGGAATGTTCGGCGTCTTCTCCCACGGCCATTCGCCGATCAGCGCCAGCCAGTAGCGCGTGAACACGCGGATGTTGCGCAAGCCGCCCTTGGCTTCGATCCATTCCCGCGCGCGGCGCACCGGCGGCTCATCGTCGCGGAAGCCGAGCGAGCGGAGCGCGGCATAGGCCTCGACGGTGGCGTTGATGTCGCCATTGGGCGCGTTGAAATAGACCTGCCAGGCGCCGTCCGGGCGCTGGCTGTCGAGCAGCGACTGGCCCAGGCGCTTGCGCAAGGGATGGTCCTCGAGCCCCATGAACCACAGCGCGAGGCACCATTGCGCCTCCATGCAGGCGTTGGATTCGGCACGGCCGACCCAGTGGCCATCCGGCTTCTGGTTGGCGATCAGCCAGTCCGAAGCCGCCCGGACCGTCGATTGCAGGGCGGTCTGATAATTTCCCGGGTCGCGCGCCGCGCGCGCGGAGGCCGAGCTGGTCACAGTCATCACAATCCCTCTGGCGGCCTGAGAGCGCCGCGACAGCCGTCGAATTCACCCCGCCCTATAGGGAATTTTACTGCCAAATCCAATCAACTGGCCGTAGCCGACGAGATCAGATGGGAAACAAAGGGCGTACGGACGGAGGTCTTCCGCGCTCTTGGTTAGCACCCGCATGGGGACTGCGATGTGACGCCTCTCACGCCGGGCGGCGGGGCTCAGACCGGCAGGTAAACGCGCAGCAGCGGCAGGAAGAAGATGCCGACCGTGATCAGGAAGCCGATCGCCCACAGGATCGAGCGCAGCGACGGCCGGTCGCCGATATAGGTCAGCACATAGGCGACGCGGACGATCACGAACAGCACCGACAGCTCATTGATCAGGTTTTGCGGCGCCCCGCGGAACTCGGCCAGCAGCACAGCGGTGGCGAAGAACGGGAACGCCTCGATGCCGTTCTGATGGGCACCCAGCGCCCGCTCGCGGATGCCGCCGTCATAAAAGGCGGGATCCCGGGGCCGCGCATTGTCGTAGCGCCCGGCGCCGTCGACGCTGATCCATTTCGCCGGCACGATCGTTACGAGGTAGAGCATTACGCTGGCGAAAATGCATAGCTCAGCAATCGTCATGGTTCCTCCAGCCCGGCTCCTCCAACCCGATGACATCGGTGAAATGGCCCTTATCTTGACAATGTCGAAACAAGCCGCCAAGCCACGCCCTTCACCAGTCACGGGCATCATGACCGCCGCCATCTCTCTCGACAATGCCAGGCCCGTCGAGGCCAAGTCTGTCGATTTGAATCCGTCACCCGCCGCGAAGACGGAGCGGGTCGGCGTGCTGCTCGTCAATCTGGGCACGCCGGATACGGCGGATGCCGCCGGCGTGCGCGTGTATCTCAAGGAATTCCTGTCCGATCGCCGCGTGATCGAGGACCAGGGCCTGCTGTGGAAGATCATCCTCAACGGCATCATCCTCAACGTTCGGCCGCGCAAGAAGGCGAAAGACTACCTCTCGATCTGGAACACCGAGAAAAACGAATCGCCGCTGAAGACGATCACGCGCGCGCAGAGCGACAAGCTCGCCGCCGCGATGTCTGATCGCAGCCACGTCATCGTCGACTGGGCGATGCGCTACGGTAATCCGTCGATGAAGGCGGGGATCGACGGGCTGAAGGCCAGGGGATGCGACCGCATCCTGGTGGTGCCGCTGTATCCGCAATATTCGGCCGCGACCTCGGCGACCGTCTGCGACGAGGCGTTCCGCGTACTGACCGAGATGCGGGCGCAGCCGACCATCCGCGTGACGCCGCCGTATTACAACGATGATTTCTACATCGAGGCGCTGGCGGTCTCGATCGAGGAGCACCTCAAGACGCTGCCGTACACGCCCGAGCTGATCGTGGCGTCGTTCCACGGCATGCCCAAGGAATATGTCGACAAGGGCGATCCCTATCGCGAGCAGTGCGTCGCCACCACCGAGCTGCTGCGCAAGCGGCTCGGCATGGACGACACCAAGCTGCTGCTGACGTTCCAGTCGCGCTTCGGCTTCTCTGAGTGGCTGCAGCCCTACACCGACAAGACCATCGAGAAGCTCGCCAAGGACGGCGTCAAGCGCATCGCCGTGGTGATGCCGGGCTTCGCCGCCGACTGCCTGGAGACGCTCGAGGAAATCTCCGGTGAGAACTGCGAGATCTTCAAGCACAATGGCGGCGAGGAATTCTCCGCCGTGCCGTGCCTGAACGACAGCGCGCCGGGCATGGAAGTGCTGCGGCAGCTGGTCCTGCGCGAGCTGCAGGGCTGGCTCTGAGCCGGCAGCGGTATTGTCGGCCGTCTAGGTAAGCTCCACCTCGGCACAAGATCGACCGCCCCGCGGCCGTCGAAAATATGTTCCTGAACCGCGCCTCACGGACCCCCGACAAAATCATGTAGCAATCCCCAGATTGTGATTGCTGCAGAGGTTGGTGAGGAGACGACTGTCTCCTCCCTTGGAGGATCCATGAGCGGTTTCGACATTTTCGCCATAGCGCTGGTGCTGCTGGTTATCTTCACGCTGTACTCCGGCGTGAAGACCGTGCCGCAGGGGTTCGACTGGACCGTCGAGCGGTTCGGCAAATATACCCGCACCTTGTCGCCGGGCCTCAACATCATCGTCCCGTACTTCGACCGCATCGGGCGCAAGATCAACATGATGGAGCAGGTGATCGACATCCCCGAGCAGGAGGTCATCACCAAGGACAACGCCACCGTGACGGTCGACGGCGTCGCCTTCTACCAGGTGTTCGATGCGGCGAAGGCGAGCTACGAGGTCGCCAACCTCAACCAGGCGATCATCACGCTGACCATGACCAACATCCGCTCGGTGATGGGCTCGATGGATCTCGACCAGGTGCTGTCGCATCGCGACGAGATCAACGAGCGGCTGCTGCGTGTCGTCGACGCTGCGGTGTCGCCGTGGGGTCTCAAGGTCAACCGCATCGAGATCAAGGACATCGTGCCGCCGGCTGATCTGGTCGAGGCGATGGGCCGGCAGATGAAGGCCGAGCGCGTCAAGCGCGCCGACATCCTGCAGGCCGAAGGCCAGCGGCAGTCGGAGATTTTGCGCGCGGAGGGCGCCAAGCAAAGTCAGATCCTGCAGGCGGAAGGCCGGCGCGAATCAGCGTTTCTCGACGCCCAGGCGCGCGAGCGTTCGGCGGAAGCCGAGGCCAAGGCGACGCAGATGGTGTCGGATGCGATCTCCAAGGGCGATGTCGCGGCGCTGAACTACTTCATCGCCGACAAATACATCAAGGCGTTCGGCCAGCTCGCCGATTCTCCGAACCAGAAGGTGATCATGCTGCCGATCGAGGCCACAGGCATGCTCGGCTCGCTCGCCGGTATCGGCGAGATCGCCAAGGCGACGTTCGGCGAGAGCTCAGCCTCGGCGGTGGCGGCCGCGCGCCGCGGCGGCTCGGTGCCGCCGGCAGGCACGCCGCCGAAGCCACCTGTGCCGCCGCAGGCGTAAGCAGGAGGTCATCATGAGCGACATGTTCGTGACGCTCGGCACCTGGAACTGGCTGATCTTCGGCGTCATCCTGATGGCGCTGGAGCTGCTCGCGCCGGGCGTGTTCCTGATTTGGTTAGGCCTCGCCGCGGTCGTGGTCGGCGTGATCTCGTTTGGCTTCGCGCCCGTCTGGCAGCTACAGATCCTGATGTTCGCGCTGTTTGCGATCGCCGCCGTGCCGCTGTGGCGGCACGTCGCGCGCAGGAGCACGGCGGAGGCCGGCGACAACCCGTTCCTCAACCGCCGCTCGGCCGCGCTCGTGGGGCGTGAGTTCACCCTGGAGAAGCCGATCATCGACGGCAACGGCACGGTGCGGATCGACGACACGGTGTGGCGCGTGGCAGGCCCTGACGCGCCTGCGGGCAGCCGCGTGAGGATCGTACATGCGGACGGCGCGCATTTGACTGTGACCGCGGCGTAGTTCTGCGGGCGATGTTGCTTGATTGAAGCGACGCTCCAACCGCGTCATTGCGAGCGCAGCGAAGCAATCCAGAGCGTCACGTGCAGCCCTGGATTGCTTCGTCGCTTTGCTCCTCGCAATGACGTGGAGAGAGCGGGGCTCAATTCTGCAGCCTCACGCCCAACATCACCACCGTCCCCGACGACGCCGCGCCCGCAATATTCGAGTCCAGCTTGTCATACCGCAGCGTGCCCTTGACCCACAGGCTGCGCGTCATCTTGTAGACGAGGTTGCCCTCGGCCGAATAGGTGCGGTCGTTGCGGCCGTAGCCCTGATAGTCCAGCGTGCCGAAGGTGAACTTGCCGATGCCGGTCAGCCAGCGCCGGAAGTCGTGGTCGACCTGCACGGTGTAGGTGCGCACCAGCACGCCGGAGGCTCCGGCGACTGTCGTCTCGGCGACCTGCGTGTCGGAGAAGAACCGCGCGGTCGTCAGCGGCGTCGCCGACCACACCAGCGAGGCTGAGGTCAAGAAGCCCTGCAGCCGGTCGAGCCGTGGATCGGTGTAGCTGCGGGTGGCGTAGCCGAGGGAGAGCTCGCCGGTCAGCAGCCGCGTGAACTCGAACGAGGTGCCGGCTTTGGCATAGCCGCCGGCGGAATCGCGCTGATAGCCGGAGCGATCGTATTGCAGGTCGTAGGTGCGGGTGTTGCCCTGCACCTCGACGAACGGCTTCAGCGCCGGCGTGACCTCGTAGGACACTCGGCCGATGCCGCCGAACTGGTTGTAGTTGCGGTCGTCGTTCGACGTCATCGTGCCGTCGGTCAGCTTGCTCTGCTGATAGCTGGTGCGGTCGGCGGCGGCGCCGGCCGAGATCTGCAGCCGGTTGAAGCGCTGGTCGAAGCCAACGGTGGTGCCGAGCGTGGTGTAGACTGGATAACGCGCCAAGCCGGCCTGGACGCTCGGGCTGCCGGGATTGTCCGTCGCCGCGCGCAGGCGGAGCTGCGCGCCGACCGAGGTATCGCGGGTGACATCGAGGCGGCCGTCGACATGGCCGGTGAAATCCGGGCGGTCGAGCGTGGTCGGCGCCGAATTGATGCCGCCATCCATGATGGCCGGCAGGGTGCTGCCATAACCGGTGAACGAGCCGCGCAGATCGGCGACGAGCGCATGCCGCTCCCAGTTCGACACCGCCAGAAATTCCGGCGCGATCATCCAGGCCGGCATGCCACGCGGCCGTGCGAGGCGCGCCGGGTTGCTGTCATAGCCGGCCGACAGCTCCACCGCGCCCTTCACCAGGAACGGCCCGACATAGTCGCCGACTGCGCCGAACGGGTCGTCGTCGATCCGCAGACGCTTGCGCGGCGGCTGGCCGGGCACGGTGCCGGCCATCCCCGGCGGGATCGGCTGCCGGTTGGCGGAGGCCGAGGGCGGCAACGTCGGGCGCAGCTGCCCGATCAGCTCGCCGGAGGGCCGCGTCCCTGGCCCAGGCGCCGGCTTGGGCCGCGGCTGCGCGGGATAGTATTTCGCCTTCTTACGCGTGCGGTTCAGCGAATCATAGCCGACATCGGCCGCGCCGCTGGCGGCAGGTACGCCCGGCAGCGGAACGCGGTTGGCGGATGAGGCTGAGCTAGGCGGAGCAGGGGAGGCCGGGACGCCCGGCGTTGGGACGGCGTCGGAAAGGCCGCTCACCGCCGTGCGACGTAGCGGCGAATCTTGCGGGGCGAGGAAGCCGTCGCGGACGGGGCGGAGCACGTCGAGGGTCTGGGACCGAGCCGCGTCGGGGCCGAGCGCGCCGAGCAGCAGGCACGCGGCGGAGACGCCGCGCCGCATCGCGCGCCCCCTGCGGCCGCTGTCAGGCCTCCACCCCACGATCTGAAAACTCCAACAAAATCATGCATATCGCCAAGCAGCCGCGTGCCGCCGGCAAACACCGTCGTTAAGGGAGTAAAAACAAATATGGTTAATGGGCTGTTGATGACGCCTTGCCGCCTTACCCATGCTAAAGAGCGGCGCCTGACTGTCTCAGCCTTGGATGAGAGAATGCCGAGATCGAAGCCGTTGACCGAAGCCCCTCCCGCTAACGCGGATATCCAATCGGCGCTGCGCACGCTCGACGCCGGCAGCAACGGTATTGCTGCGATCTCGGCCGCGCTGCGCGGGGCCCTCGGCCCCGCCTTTGCCTCGGCGGTCGAGCTGATCCGACAGGCCAAGGGCCGCGCGATCCTCACTGGCCTCGGCAAGTCCGGCCATGTCGCGCGCAAGATGGCGGCCACGCTGGCTTCCACCGGCACGCCGGCCTTCTTCGTCCATTCCGCCGAGGCGGGGCACGGCGATCTCGGCATGATCACCTCGGACGACGTCGTCATCGCGCTGTCCTGGTCCGGCGAGCAGCCGGAGATGAAGACCCTGGTCAACTACACCAAGCGCTTCGCCATTCCGATGATCGCGATCACCTCGAATGCGCAGTCGTCGCTGGGGCAGGCGGCGCGCATCGTGCTGGAGCTGCCGAAGGCCCGCGAGGCCTGTCCTCATAATCTCGCGCCGACCACCTCGACCCTGATGCAGGCGGCGATCGGCGATGCCCTGGCGATTGCGCTGCTCGAGGGCCGCGGCTTCACTGCGCTCGAATTCGCCAATTTCCATCCGGGCGGCAAGCTCGGCGCCATGCTCAAGCACATCTCCGATCTGATGCGCTCCGGCGACGCCGTGCCGCTCAAGCCTCTGGGCACCGGCATGGCCGACGCGTTGGAAGAGATGACCGCCAAGGGCCTCGGCTGCGTCGTGGTCGTCGACGGCCGCGGCCATGTCGCTGGCATCATCACCGACGGCGATCTGCGCCGGAAGATGCGGTCCGATCTCTTGTCGGTTTCGGTCGACGAGATCATGACCGCCAACCCGCGCACCGTCCGCCGCGAGGCGCTGGCGTCAGAGGCCCTGGAGATCCTGAACTCCGCCAAGATCACGACCCTGATCGTGACCGATGGCGCCAAGCCGGTCGGCATCCTGCACATGCACGATCTCTTGCGCGCCGGGGTGGCGTGATCTCGCTCACCGTCATTGCGAGGAGCCAACGGGTCCGCGCCAAGCGCGGCCCGATGACAGGCTCCGCGACGAAGCAATCCAGAATCCTTGCTGAGCCCTGGATTGCTTCCGCCTTCGCTCTTTGAGCTACGGCGGACACGTCGCTAGGCTCGCAATGACGCCAAATCGACATGGTGCCCTAAGGCCGCTAGAAGTTTTCGCACGATGCCTCCCGACTTCAATCTCGACAAATATCTCGCGCGGATCGGCTATCGCGGGCCGCTGACCCCGACCTTCGAGACGCTTGCCGGACTGCAGGCGGCGCATGTCGATGCGATCGCGTTCGAGGGCATTGATCCGCTGCTTGGCCGGCCCGTGAACATTGATCTCCCCTCGCTGCAGGCCAAGATCATCGACGGCCGCCGTGGCGGCTATTGCTTCGAGCAGAACGCGCTGCTCAAAGCCGCGCTGGATGCGATCGGCTTCGCCGTGACGCCGCTGTCGGCCCGGGTGCGCTGGCGCGTCGATGCCGATGCGCCGCTGACGCCGCGCACGCATATGATGTTGAAGGTCGACCTGCCGGAGGGACCTTATCTGGCTGATGTCGGCTTCGGCTCCTGCCTGTTTGACATGCCGCTGCGGATGGTGCCGGACATCGAGCAGGCAACCGCGATGGGCACATTCCGCCTCACGTTCTCCGACGGAATGTATTGGCTCGCCACGAAGCTGCCGACGGGCTGGCGCATGATGTACGTCTTTGATCTGACGCCGCAGGTCCACGCCGACTACATGCTCTCCAACTGGTTCACCTCGACCAGTCCGCTGACGCCGTTCACCTCGATGCTGATCCTGGAACGGCTGACGTCCGAGCTGCGCTACAAGCTGGTCAACCGCCGGCTGGTCGTCGAGGCGCGCAACGGCGAGATCCGGAGCGAGCAGATCATCGAGACGCCGGAGGCGTTGCAGCGCGTGGTCGAGGAAATCTTCGGCGTCACATTCCCGGTCGCCGCCGATGTGGTCTGGGCGCGGATCGAGAGCTGAGGGAAGGCGCGGCGATGGCGGATGAGTTTCAGCTGGAGTCCTATCTCACCCGTATCGCTTATCGCGGCCCGCTTGCGCCCGACCTAGCCACGCTGAACGCGCTACAAGCCGCGCATGTCGACGCGCTGCCGTTCGAGGCGCTCGATCCGCTGATGGGGCGTCCGGTCCATGTCGATCTCGCCTCGGTGCAGCAGAAGCTCGTCCACGGCCGCCGCGGCGGCTATTGCTTCGAGCAGAACGTGCTGTTCCAGGCGGCGCTGGAGGCGATCGGCTTCAAGGTCACCGGCCTGACGGGCCGGGTGCGCTGGCGCTCGCAGCCGACAGATCCGCTCGGGCCGCGCCAGCACATGATGCTGCTGGTGGAAGTCGAAGGCCGGCCGCATCTCGTCGATGTCGGCTTCGGCATCTGCATGATGGATGGACCGGTTCGGCTTGAGGTCGGGCTTGAGCAGAGCACACCGATGGGCACGTTCCGCATCGGCACCTGGGACGGGCTCTATACGATTAGCGCCAAGCAGCCGACCGGCTGGCGGATGATGTACGCGTTCGATCTCGCGCCGCAGATCCACGCCGACTACGTGCTCGGCAGTTGGTACACGTCGACGAATGCGACCGTGCCGGCCACGCACACGCTGATGGTGGAGCGCGTGGAGCCGACCGTGCGGCACAAGCTGGTCAGCCGCCGCTATCAGCGCCAGGTGCGCGACGGCGAGGTGATCGAGGAGCGGATCGTCGCCAGCGCCGCCGAGCTTGGCCGGCTCATTGAGGATGTGTTTCGTGTGACGCCGCCGGTCCCGATCGGCGCGATCTGGGCGCGGACGGCGGATTGACGGCGGTATAAAGATACAGTATTTCAATGTTCGTAGATCGAACAAAGATCGCTTGCTGAACTCTGACTGACGCGGCTGTTGGGCGTGCGTCATTTGTTTGGAAAGTCGGAACTTCCGTTTGGTCTATCTTAAGAATCGCACCTTTAGGTTGCGTGACCTGACGGGGCTCGCGGCGTCCAGCCGTGGAACAATGGGGATCGTCCAGCATGGCTGACATGGTGGTGCACGCGACGCGATCAATCCCGCGCGAGATCATAGGGCAGCGCCGCCCCCGCTGTGGTCCGCCCCTCGCCTGACCTCAGAGCCGCGACATGCGCGGCTCATCCGAGCTGGCCTTGCGGCCAGGACGGGTGGGGGCTTCACGGCTGAAACGTCGACCCTGACGTTTCGACGTTCATCCGATCGATCTGAGAACGACGGCCTGACCTGCCACTTCAGGCCGCGCGGAGACTCACGTCGTGGAAGCCCCCACCCCGTTTTGTTTTACCGTTGTCTGAATAGACCCGATCTCCCACAGCGCAGACAGTGAGCTCCCCTCCCCCTTGCGGGGAGGGGTCGGGGGTGGGGGGCCACGAGTCCCGCTCGATGTGACGAGAGCTGGGCAATCATCCACGGGCTCGCTGTTCGTCCGAGACCATGGCCTCACCGCGTCATTGCGAGCGCAGGAAGCAATCCAGAGGCCCGCCCACGACTCTGGATTGCTTCGCTGCGCTCGCAATGACGGTAGTAGCGAGGATGGAGGGCGTCGGCGAGAGCTGCGCCTGCCGTATAGCGCCGGCGAACTCCACGACGGTCAGCGCCCGGAGACCCCCACCCCCGACCCCTCCCCGCAAGGGGGAGGGGAGCGCACCGGCGTCGGGGTGGTGGATCGGATCCAACTAAGAAGGTGGAGTCCAGATATGCGCGGCGTGGCCTCGCTCAGCGCGGCAGATCGGTCTTGCCCATCAGGAACTTGTCGACGGCCTGGGCGCACAGGCGGCCTTCGCGGATGGCCCAGACAACCAGCGACTGGCCGCGGCGCATGTCGCCGGCGGAGAACACCTTCGGCAGCGAGGTCTGGTAGTCCGACAAATTGGCCTTGACGTTGCCGCGCGGGTCGAGGTCGACGCCCAGGCTCTTCAGCAGGCCCTCGTGCACGGGATGCACGAAGCCCATCGCCAGCAGCACGAGGTCGGCATCGAGCACGAACTCGGTGCCGGCGATCGGCTTGAACTGCGCGTCGACGCGCACGCAGTGCAGCTTCTTGACCGCGCCGTTCTCGCCCTCGAACTTCTGCGTCAGCACCGCGAATTCGCGCACCGCGCCTTCGGCCTGGCTCGACGAGGTCCGCATCTTCAAGGGCCAGTTCGGCCAGGTCAGCTCCTTGTTCTCGCGCTCCGGCGGGGCCGGCATGATCTCGAGCTGGGTGACGGACAGCGCGCCCTGGCGCAGCGAGGTGCCGATGCAGTCGGAGCCGGTGTCGCCGCCGCCGATCACGACGACATGCTTGCCACCGGCGAGGATGTCGGTGGCGTTGACGGCCTCGTTGCCGACGCGGCGGTTCTGTTGCGGCAGGAAGTCCATGGCGTAGTGGACGCCGGCGAGATCGCGGCCGGGGATCGGCAGGTCGCGCGGGGCTTCCGCGCCGCCGGTCAGTGCCACGGCGTCGTAATCCTTCAGCAGCGACTTGGCATCGATCCCGTCCTTGCCGCCGACATGGGCGCCGTAGTGGAAGACGACGCCTTCGCCTTCCATCTGCGCGATGCGGCGGTCGATGATGCCCTTCTCCATCTTGAAGTCGGGAATGCCGTAGCGAAGCAGACCGCCGGCCTTGGCGTGCTTCTCATAGACATGCACCTCGTGGCCGGCGCGCGCGAGCTGCTGCGCGGCGGCGAGGCCCGCGGGGCCGGCGCCGACGATCGCGACCTTCTTGCCGGTCTTGACCGCGGCCGGCTCGGGCTTGATCCAGCCCTGCTCGAACGCCTTGTCGACGATGGCGCATTCGATCGTCTTGATGGTCACCGGATTGTCGTCGATGTTCAGGGTGCACGACGCCTCGCACGGGGCGGGGCAGATGCGGCCGGTGAACTCCGGGAAGTTGTTGGTCGAGTGCAGGTTGCGCGATGCCTCTTCCCAGTTGCCGTTGTAGATCAGGTCGTTCCAGTCCGGGATCTGGTTGTTGACCGGGCAGCCGGGCGTGCCCGGCGCGGCCGAGCCGGTGCCGTGGCAATAGGGAATGCCGCAATTCATGCAGCGCGCCGCCTGGTCGCGCAGCTCCTTCTCGGAGAGCGGCACCACGAATTCCTGGAAATGCTTCAGCCGCTCGGCAACCGGCGCGTATTTGCGATCGTGCCGCTCGATTTCGAGAAAACCTGTGACCTTGCCCATGACCTACGACGTCCCTGACTGCTCGGGCCTCATGGTTCGAGACAGCGCTTCCGCGCCTCCTCACCATGAGGGATCAACATTCTGCTTTTCATCCTCATCCTGAGGAGCGGCGTCTTCGCCGCGTCTCGAAGGATGAGGCCCGTCCCTTTCTCACTTCGTCATTGCGAGGAGCCGAAGGCGACGAAGCAATCCAGACTTTCTTCTGGGCCCTGGATTGCTTCGCTGCGCTCGCAATGACGTCCTTGGTTACTTCCGTGCATCAAGCCCCGATCGCGATCTTCGGCTCGGCGTCGGCGTTGGCCGCCATTTCCTTCAGCGCGCGGCGGTACTCGACCGGCATGACCTTGCGGAACTTCGGCGCAAAGTCCTTCCAGTTCGCCAGGATGTCGGCGGCGCGCCTGGAGCCGGTGGCCTTGGCGTGGCGCGAGATCAGGACGTGCAGGCGCTCGACGTCGGACGCCAGCAGGTTCTTGAACACGTCGACCCGGCCATGCGCCTCGAGGTCGCCCATCTGGTGATAGGAAGCTTCCGCGATCATCTCCTCCGACAGCACCGGCTCGAGCTCGACCATCGCCATGTTGCAATGCTTGTCGAAGTCGCCGGCCTCGTCGAGCACGTAGGCGACGCCGCCCGACATGCCTGCCGCGAAGTTGCGCCCGGTCTTGCCGAGCACGACCACGATGCCGCCGGTCATGTATTCGCAGCAATGATCGCCTGCGCCCTCGACGACGGCGACCGCGCCGGAGTTACGCACAGCGAAGCGCTCGCCGGCGATGCCGCGGAAGAAGCACTCGCCGGAGATGGCGCCGTACATCACGGTGTTGCCGACGATGATCGACTCCTCCGGCACGATGCCGGAGTTGCGCGGCGGCTTGACGATGATGCGGCCGCCCGACAGGCCCTTGCCGACATAGTCGTTGCCTTCGCCTTCGAGCTCGAAGGTGACGCCATTGGCGAGCCAGGCGCCGAAGGCCTGGCCGGCGGTGCCCTTCAGGCTGACATGGATCGTGTCCTGCGGCAGGCCGGCATGGCCGTAGATCTTGGCCACCGCGCCGGAGAGCATCGCGCCCGCCGAACGGTCGGTGTTGTTGATCTCGGCCTCGATTCTCACCGGCGCGCCGCGGTCGAGCGCGGGCCTGGCCTGCTCGATCAGTCTGCGGTCGAGAACGGCGTCGAGGTGATGATCCTGCTTCTCCGAGTGGAAGATCTTCTGGCCCGGCGCTTCCTTCTGCTTCACGAACAGCTTTGAGAAGTCGAGGCCCTTGGCCTTCCAATGCGCCACCAGCTTGGACTGGTCGAGCATCTGCACCTGGCCGACCATCTCGTTGAACGAGCGGTAGCCGAGGGCTGCCATGATCTCGCGGACTTCCTCGGCGACGAAGAAGAAGTAGTTGATGACGTGTTCCGGCTGGCCGGTGAAGCGCTTGCGCAGCACCGGGTCCTGGGTGGCGACGCCAACCGGGCAGGTGTTGAGGTGGCACTTGCGCATCATGATGCAGCCGGCCGCGATCAGCGGTGCGGTGGCGAAGCCGAACTCATCGGCGCCAAGGAGTGCGCCGATGACGACGTCACGGCCGGTGCGGAAGCCGCCGTCGACCTGGACCACGATGCGGCTGCGCAGCCGCTCGCGCACCAGCGTCTGATGCGTCTCGGCGAGGCCGATCTCCCACGGCGAGCCCGCATGCTTGATCGAGGTGAGGGGAGAGGCACCGGTGCCGCCCTCGAAGCCCGCGATCGTCACATGGTCGGCGCGCGCCTTGGCCACGCCGGCCGCAACGGTGCCGACGCCGATCTCGGAGACCAGCTTGACCGAGACCTGACCGTCCGGATTGACGTTCTTCAGGTCGTAGATCAGCTGCGCGAGGTCCTCGATCGAGTAGATGTCGTGGTGCGGCGGCGGCGAGATCAGGCCGACACCCGGGGTCGAGTGACGCACCTTGGCGATCGTGGCATCGACCTTGTGGCCGGGCAGCTGGCCGCCTTCGCCGGGCTTCGCGCCCTGCGCCATCTTGATCTGCATCATGTCGGAGTTGACGAGATACTCCGTCGTCACGCCGAACCGGCCCGAGGCGACCTGCTTGATCGCCGAGCGCATGGAGTCGCCGTTGGGCAGCGGCTTGAAGCGGTCGGCCTCCTCGCCGCCTTCGCCGGTGTTCGACTTGCCGCCGATCCGGTTCATGGCGATCGCGAGCGTCGTATGCGCCTCGCGCGAGATCGAGCCGAACGACATCGCACCGGTGGCGAAGCGCTTGACGATCTCCTTGGCCGGCTCGACCTCGTCGAGCGGGACCGGCTTGCGCTTGTCGTCCTCGGCCGACTTGATCCGGAACAGGCCGCGCAGGGTCAGGAGTCGCTCGGACTGCTCGTTGAGCAGCTTGGCGAACGCCTGGTAGCGGTCCTTGGAATTGCCGCGCACCGCATGCTGCAAGGTCGCGACGGACTCGGCGGTCCACGCATGGTCCTCGCCTCGGGTGCGGAAGGCATATTCGCCGCCGACATCGAGCGCGGACTTGTAGACCAGCGCATCGCCGAACGCGTCGCGGTGACGGCGCGTGGTCTCCTCGGCGATCTCGGCGAGGCCGACGCCTTCGACGCGGGTGTGGGT
The DNA here is from genome assembly GCF_900176205.1 of Bradyrhizobium sp. ORS 285. Classification (NCBI taxonomy): domain Bacteria; kingdom Pseudomonadati; phylum Pseudomonadota; class Alphaproteobacteria; order Hyphomicrobiales; family Nitrobacteraceae; genus Bradyrhizobium; species Bradyrhizobium sp. ORS 285. Next base: position 6,194,307 of record NZ_LT859959.1, on the reverse strand, counting down.
GCCAGCGAAGAACTTCTGCACGAACTCGGCACGAAGGCCGACCGCGTCGAAGATCTGCGCGCCGCAATAGGACTGGTAGGTCGAGATGCCCATCTTCGACATGACCTTGAGCAGGCCCTTGCCGATGGACTTGATGTAGCGCTTGACGACCTCGTAGTCGCTCAGCGCGCCCGGCAGCTTGTCCTTCAGCGCGATGATCGTCTCGAAGGCGAGATACGGGTTGATCGCCTCGGCGCCATAGCCGGCGAGACACGCGAAGTGATGCACCTCGCGCGGCTCGCCGCTCTCGACGACGAGGCCGACCGACGTGCGCAGGCCGGTGCGGATCAGATGATGATGCACGGCAGCGCAGGCCAAAAGCGACGGGATCGGGATCCGGTCGGCCGACGCCATGCGGTCGGACAGGATAATGATGTTGACGCCCTCGCGGACGGCAGCTTCCGCACGGCCGCAGAGATCGTCGAGCACCTGCTCGAAGCCGGCGGCGCCCAGGCTCGCATCGAACGTGGTGTCCAGTGTGCGCGAGACGAAGTGGCTGTCGGAAACCTCCGAGATCGAGCGGATCTTCTCCAGATCCGCATCCGTCAGGATCGGCTGATGCACTTCGAGCCGCTTGGTCGAGGCGACGCCTTCGAGGTCGAACAGGTTCGGGCGCGGGCCGATGATCGACACCAGGCTCATCACCAGCTCCTCGCGGATCGGATCGATCGGCGGGTTGGTGACCTGGGCGAAGTTCTGCTTGAAGTAGGTGAACAGCAGCTTCGGCTTGTCCGACAGCGCCGAGATCGGCGCGTCGTTGCCCATCGAGCCCGTCGCCTCCTCGCCGGTCGCAGCCATCGGGGTCATCAGGATGTTGATGTCCTCGGCCGTGTAGCCGAACGCCTGCTGCCGATCGAGCAGCGGCAGGTTGGTCCGCGCGCCCTTGGTCGGCGCATCCGGCAGCTTCTCGACCTGGATCTGCGTGCGGGCGAGCCACTCGGTGTAGGGATGGCTGGCGGCGAGCTGCGCCTTGATCTCGTCATCCGGGATCAGGCGGCCCTGTTCGAGATCGACCAGCAGCATCTTGCCGGGCTGCAGCCGCCACTTGGTGACGATCTGGTCCTCCGGAATCTTCAGCACGCCCATCTCGGACGCCATCACGATGCGGTCGTCCTTGGTCACGAGATAGCGCGCCGGCCGCAGGCCGTTGCGGTCGAGCGTGGCGCCGATCTGGCGCCCGTCGGTGAAGGCGATCGCGGCGGGGCCGTCCCACGGCTCCATCAGCGCGGCGTGATATTCGTAGAACGAGCGGCGCTCCTCGCTCATCAACGGATTGCCGGCCCACGCCTCCGGGATCATCATCATGACCGCGTGCGGCAGCGAGTAGCCGCCCTGCACCAGGAATTCGAGCGCGTTGTCGAAGCAGGCGGTGTCGGACTGGCCTTCATAGGAAATCGGCCAGAGCCGGCTGATGTCCTTGCCGAACAGCTCCGACGACACCGACGCCTGGCGCGCCGCCATCCAGTTGACGTTGCCACGCAACGTGTTGATCTCGCCATTATGCGCGATCATCCGGTAGGGATGCGCCAGCGACCAGGTCGGGAAGGTGTTGGTCGAGAAGCGCTGGTGCACCAGCGCCAGCGCGCTCTCGAAGTCCGGCTCGTGCAAATCGGCGTAGTACTTGCCGAGCTGGTCAGCCAGGAACATGCCCTTGTAGATCACGGTCCGGCACGACATCGAGCACGGATAGTAGCCCGACATGCCGCGGTCGCGGCGCTGATAGATCGCCTGCGAGATCGACTTGCGCAGGATGTAGAGCTTGCGCTCGAACTCGTCCTCGGTCTTGGCGGCGCCGTTGCGGCCGATGAACACCTGCATGCTGCGCGGCTCGGTCGGCTTGACCGTCACGCCCAGCGAGGAGTTGTCGGTCGGCACGTCGCGCCAGCCGAGCAGCACCAGGCCCTCGTCCTCGATCTGGTCGGCGATGATGCTCTTGATGACGTTCCGCCAGGCCTCGTCGCGCGGCATGAACAGCGCGCCGATGGCGTATTCGCCTGGAGCGGGCAAAGTGAAGCCGAGCTCCTTCGCCTTGCGCGAGAAGAACGCGTGCGGGATCTGCACCAGGATGCCGGCGCCGTCGCCGAAGCGCGGGTCGGCGCCGACGGCGCCACGGTGCTCGAGGTTGCACAGGATGTTCAGCGCATCCGCGACGATCTGGTGCGACTTCTCACCCTTGATGTTGGCGATGAAGCCGACGCCGCAGGAATCCTTCTCCTGCGCGGGGTCATAGAGACCTTCCGCCTCGGGACGCCACGTATGCAGCTCGCGCGTGATCTCGGCCGGTTTTTCGTGCGAATCCACAGCCAGCACCGCGCCGCCCAACTTCCCGTGCTCGACCTTCGATCCGCTCATATCCGTCCCCATCAGTTATTGGTCAGGGCCTTCACCACAGTCCGGTACACAGTCCGGCGCACCCCGGGCGCTGCGCGGGCTCCTCTCCGGAACCAACGCTCGTCCTTCTCAGCGAGCCGCATTTGCAGAGTTCAGGCCAATCACCGGGGGACCACGTCCCCGCTGGATGATCACGGCCTGTTCATGTCGCAACGCCCATGCCGCTAGGCCACTGGGCGCCGTAACATCATTGCAAAGTCTCGGTCACCTTTGCAACGAAATTTTAGACAGCAATTCTGTCCTAAACCGCAAGATGCCAAAGTTTAACCTATCACACAAGGGCACCGGAGTCCCTGGTTCCGGCGTGGTCTCGCCGGCATTCTCCCGGCAAATCTTCCGCTTCTGCCGCTGACCGAACGAGCGAAACCGGCGAGGCGATCACGCGTCGCGCTCGATTTTGCAACACGGCGCCCCGATCCCGCCCACACTCCGACCCAGGACCGCCGGAATCGCGGCAGACCTTCTGCGGCACTTGAAGAAGCGAACAGCTTCACGTGCGGGGGCATGCAGGAGCTTTGAGCCATGAAGTTGCTAGTTGGAGCCGTCTCGGCCTCGTTGATCGCAGCCTTTGCCGCCCAGGCGGAGCCGCTGCCGGGTATGCGCGGGCCGTATACGGCGGTCTCCGATTTCGATGCGCCTTATTCCGAGGCGCCGCCGGCCGTGATCCCGGCGCCGCCGCCGCGCTACGGTTACGGGGCTGGTCCCGATGACGGCTACCGGGAGGAGCGCTACGCGCCGCCGGCGCCGGTATACCGCCAGGATGGCTATCGGCAGGACGGCTACCGTGACGGCTATCAGCAGGACTATGGCTACGCGCCGGCGTTCCTGCCGGTGCATGAGGTCTATGCCATCCTGCGCGACAACGGCTTTTCGCCGCTCGGCGCGCCGCGCCAGCGCGGCAACGTCTATGTCGTGGCGGTGCTCGACCGTCAGGGCGAGGACGGCAAGCTCGTGGTCGACGCCCGCTCCGGTCGCATCATTCGCTTCGTGCCGGCGTTCCAGTGGGGCGAGCAGTACGAGCGGATGCGCTACGAGCCGGCCCCGCGCGGCGGCCTCGACCGCCTGCCAGCACCGACCGTGATCCGGGCCGATCCGCGTATCGTGCCGCCGGCGCCGTTCGCGCCGCGGGTGGCGGCCGTTGCCCCGGCGCAGGCGCCGCGGCCTGCCGCTCCGGCCGTCCGACCGGCCGCGCCGTCGCCGCAGACCGCGGCGCTCGCGCCGAAGCCGGCTGATGCTCCGAAGGCGTCCGTGCCGAAGACCGCCGACATCAAGCCGGCCGAAGCGAAGCCTGCGGATATGAACCCGGCCGAGACGAAGCCGGTGGAAGCTAAAGCCGAGACGAAGGCTGACGCGAAGGCGGTCGATACCAAGCCGGCCGAGCCCAAATCGTCTGATGCGAAGCCGTTGGACGCCAAGCCCGTCCAGTCGGCGGCAGCCGCTCCGCAGACAACCGGATCGATTGCGCCTGCAGCCAAACCGGCGCCGCAGATCCTGCCGACCGCAAAGATGCCGCCGGCGCAAGGGCTGGAGTAACAGCAGCCGGGCACCTCTTGGCTAGCGTTGCGTGAATAGAGCCGCGGGCCGGCGAACATCGCGGAACCATCGACCGAACCCCGCACACAAAAACGCCCCGGTTTCCCGGGGCGTTCGTATTCTGGGAGCTGTTCGGCCTGTTACGCAGCAGCCTTCTCGGCGGTTCCTTCGATCGCCGGCTGCTCGGCTTTCGCATTGGTCGAGATCGGAATGGACCGCGGCTTCTTGGCCTCGGGGATCTCGCGTACGAGGTCGACGTGGAGCAGGCCGTTCTCGAGGCTGGCGTTCTTCACGACCACATGGTCGGCGAGCTGGAAGCTGCGCTCGAACGCCCGGGCGGCGATGCCGCGATACAGCACCTCGCTCTTCTTGCCGTTCTCGTTGGCGGCCTTCTCGCCCTTGATCGTCAGCGTGTTTTCCTTCGCGACGAGGGAGAGCTCATCCTTGCCAAAGCCGGAGACGGCAACCGTGATGCGGTAGGCGTTCTCACCGGTGCGCTCGATATTGTAGGGCGGATAGCCGGGGCTGGGCTCGGCGGTCGCCTGATCGAGCAGCGAGAACAGACGGTCGAAACCGACGGTGGAACGATAGAACGGGGTGAGGTCGTAGGTACGCATTGTCGAAGTCCTCCATTGAGCGACTGTTAGGCAAACCCGCCCGCCATCGGGCCGGGCTGTCGTGCAGCCATGACGGCCTGCACGATCTCGATATGGGTCGGAGGTTTGCACCTTCAAGAGCGCCCAAACGCGCTCTTTTTGCCGTTCCACCCCTTGATTCCCTGGGCCTTTCACCTATTCGATGGGCGCCTCATGACGCTCGTCTCGATTCCCGCCAATCCCGTCCCCGAAAACGCCACCGCCGGCACCATCAAGACCCCTGATGGCGCCGAGCTGCGCTTTGCGCGCTGGGCACCGCCTGCGGGACGCAAGGGCACTGTCTGCGTGTTCACCGGCCGCAGCGAGTCGATCGAGAAGTATTTCGAGACGGTCCGCGATCTGCGCGACCGCGGCTTTGCGGTCGCCATCATCGACTGGCGCGGCCAGGGCCATTCGTCGCGTCGGCTGCGCGATTCCCGCAAAGGCTACGTGCGGTCGTTCTCCGACTACGAAGTCGACGTCGAGACCTTCATTACCGAGGTGGTGCTGCCGGATTGCCCGCCGCCCTACTTCGCGCTGGCGCATTCGATGGGCGGCACGGTGCTGCTGCGGCTCTCCCATGCCGGCAAGCGCTGGTTCGACCGTATCGTCCTGTCGGCGCCGATGATCGACCTGCCGGGCAACCGCACCTCGCTGCCGGCGCGGCTGCTGTTGCGCGCCATGCGGATCGCAGGGCAGGGCGGCCGCTACGTGCCCGGCGGCAATGACGAGATGAGCGGGCTCGCGCCGTTCGTCAACAACCCGCTGACGTCCGATCCCGTGCGCTACGCCCGCAACGCCGCGATCCTCGAGGAGGATCCGACGCTGGGCATCGCCTCGCCCACCGTGGCCTGGGCCGACGCCGCCTTCTCGGCAATGATGACGTTCCGGGGCATGACCTACCCCTCGCAGATCCGCCAGCCGATCCTGATGCTGGCAGCCTCCAGCGACACCGTGGTGTCAACCGCGGCGATCGAGGAGTTCGCCTACCACCTGCGCGCCGGCTCGCATCTCGTCATCGCCGGCGCCAAGCACGAGATCCTGCAGGAGCAGGACCGCTACCGTTCGCAGTTCTGGGCCGCCTTCGACGCCTTCGTGCCGGGCACGCCGCTGTTCGGGTGAACGCAGCGTCGTCGCGTAGACAATCAGCCGCCGCCGACACCTCGGACGATCGTGCCGCGGCCTCCGCAGGTCGGGCACGGCGCCTCATGGAGCCGTCCGCTGCCGTTGCAGTCGGGGCAGACATCCTCGCCGGTGCCCGGTGTTCCGCGTGGCGCCTCATCGCCCGGATTCAGCGTGGCGTCGGAGTCCTGCAGACGCAGGTCGTTGTCGCGTGCGTTCCCGCTCATCGTCTCTCTCCTTGTTGCGATGGATCGTCAACGCGGTCGGCGCGCATGAGGTGCCAAGGCCTTTTGTGAGGCCGGGGCGGCTGCTGGACAGGCCAGGGCTGCCGGTCTAGTCGTGGCATCGTATCACTGGGACGGCAGCAGCAGTGAGTGAACGACGCAAACAATTGCAGGCTCAGGCGCTGCAGGAAGCGGTTCAGGCGCTGCGCGCGCGACAGTTCGCCCGCGCCGAGCAGATCGCAGCCTCCATCCTTCGCAACGTCAAGACCGATCGCGCCGCGTTGCTCGTCTACGCCCATGCGCTGCTCGGCCAGCAGCGCGCCGGCGAGGCGGTCGCGCCGCTGGAGAAGGCCGCGTTGCGCGGTCCCGATCCTGAATTGGAGACGTTGCTCGGCGCCGCCTTGTGCGAGTCCCGGCGCGCAGCCGACGGCCTCGCGCAGTTGCGCAAGATCGCAGCGCGGCGTCCGCCGTATCTGCCGGCATTTCAGGAGCTCGCGGGACGGCTGGCGAAATCCGGCCGGCTCGGTGATGCAATCGGCGTCATCGAGGAAGCGCTGCTCCTGGCTCCCGACAGTGTCGACCTCAAGCTCGATCTCGGGCGGCTCTGCCTGCAGGCCAATCAGCGCGCCCGCGCGCGGGAGAGTTTCGTGGCGGCCCGCGAGGCCGCGCCGGGCCGTCCCGACATCCTGATCGAGCTCGCCTGGGTGCAGTTCCTCGATGGCGACTACGCGGAAGCGGCCGGCACCTACAAGCATGCGCTCGGCCTGCGGCCAGAGGACACCCAGACCCGCGCCAATCTCGCGATGTGCCTGATGGAACTCGGCGACCGCGCCGGCGCCGAGGCGGCGCTACGTACGGTCATGCGCGGCCGGCCGCATCTGCTCAGCCGCGCCGCCTACACGATGGCCGTGAGCTCGCACGGCCGCTTCTTCTTCCGTCCGAGCGACGCCGCCAAATTCCTCGGCGCCAATGGGGCAGGGGCGGTCAAGCCCTGAACTGCTTGCGATACAGGCCCTGCTCGCGCTTGAGCGCATCGCGCACCGTGTGAATCTCGGCAACGTCCTCGTCGGTGAAGGCCGAGGTCTGCATCGTCCACGTCTGCCGCTTCACCGGGATGCACTGTGCGATCGGCGTGCCCCTGGGCAGCACGCCGCGAAACGCGGTGTCGTGCCAGTGCGCCGGGAAATGCACGAAGCTGTCGTGGAAGCGGTCGCTATCGACGAGGCCCGTCACGGTCGTGAACGGCAGGTCGAAGCGGTTGAGCGGATGGGTGAACAGCAGCGACCAGCCCGCGGGCGCCTCGATCGTCCAGAGATTGTGGAACTTCAGCAGGAAGCGGTCGGCCTCGGACAGCGGCGATCCCGTCACCTGCGACACGTCGTGAAAGCTCACCGGCGAGCGTGGAAAGTCGATCGCGCCGCCCGGCGGCAGCTCGTTGTCCCAGCTGATGCCGCCATCCTCGACCTTGAGATCGCAGACCAGCGGAATCAGAAAGCCCGCCGTCATCGCGTCGATGAACGGCGGGCAGCGCTTGACCGTCTGCTCCTCCGCCTGGTTGAGCGCGCTGAACGCCGTCGCCGGCATGCTCTTGACCCAGTCGGGAATGCCCATCGGTGCCGGCAGCGGCTGCGGGATGAGGCCTTCGAGCTCCCGGGGGCAGCGGAATTTCAGCGTCAGGGCATCAGTCTCGGACATCGGCACCGCGGCTCTCCTGTGGTCGACAGGAGAGGTCTACGCTTTCGGCGCCGAAACGCCAACCCGCCGCTATTTGGTCGACAGTACCTCGCCGAAGCGCTCCCACTGCTTGCCGGTGAAGCGCATGAACTGCACCTGCTCGACCGGCAGATGGTCGCCCTCGGACGTGTTGACCTTGATGCCGGGCAGCAGCATCGGCAGCTCCAGGTCCTTGATCGACAGCGCCTGCTTGAGGATGTTCTCGCGCGACAGATCGTTGCCGGCGGCCTTCAGCACGTGCTCCAGCACCATGCCGTTGTTGTAGCCGTTGACGTAATTGGAATCGCGGATGTCGCCGTCCGGCACGTATTTCGCCATGTAGTCGCGCCAGCCCTTGACGCCGGGATCTTCGGCCCAGGCCGGATCGAGCGGGTCCTTCACATAGGCCGTCGAGATGATGCCGGTGCCGGCCTCCAGGCCGGCCGGCTCCATCACCGAGGACACCCACACTGAGACGTTGGTCAGGAACGTCATCGGATGCCAGTTGACCTCATGGGTCTTGCGGATCGCCTGCGCGGCGAATTTCGGCGTGGCCGCGATGATCAGCGCGTCGGCGCCGGTCGATTTCAGCTTCACGATCTGCGAGTCGATGGTCGGCTCGGTCACCTCGTAGCTCGCCACGGTCACCGCGGTGTCGAAGCGCTCGCCGAGCACGTCCTTCAGGCCCGCGAGATAGTCACGGCCGAAATCGTCGTTCTGCGCCAGGATCGCAAACGTCGCGTCCGTCTTCTTCTCCAGCGCGTAGCGCGCATACATCCGCGCCTCGTTGCGGAACGGCGCCATCACGCCCATCAGGGCCAGCGGAAACTGCTGGGGATCGCCGAACTTCGAGGCGCCCGAGGCCACGAACAGCTGCGGCACCTTCTTTCCCTGAAGATACTTTGCGATCGCGGTGTTGTGCGCGGTGCCCATGGTCGAGAAGATGAAGGAGACCTCGTCGCTCTCCACCAGCCGCCGCGTCTGCTCCACCGTCTTCGGCGGCACGTAGCTGTCGTCAAGCGAGAGCAGGTTGACCTTGCGGCCGTTGATGCCGCCGCGGTCGTTGACCATCTTGAAATAGGCCACCTCGCCCTTGCCGAGGATGCCGAACGCCGACACCGGTCCGCTATAGGGCATGGTCTGGCCGATGCGGATTTCGCTCGCGGTGATTCCGGGCGGATCCTCCGCCCAGGCGGGCATCACGAACGCGGACGAGATGACGGCCAGCCCTGCGGCTGCGAGGGCACTTCGCATGGACACCTCCCTGGTCACCGCGCTGACGGCGGCAATTGGCTGGGAAGCTTAAGGTTGTCCCGACCCGCCAGCAATGACGATCATGACGCTCTGCCTCGGCAACACAAGTGACACGATCGAGGTGGCGCCGCTTACAACCGCAGCGACGGGCGTGGCGAGGTGACGTCCACGAAAGCATGTCCGGACAATGTGCCCCGGCGCCCCTCGCGCAGATCGGCGGGTTGCGTCATCCTGCTCCGGCCGCGCCGGATCCGGATGCGGGCCATTGACGTTTTCGACCCGCTTCGACCCGGGCCGCAGCGCCCCAATGAATGAGATGCAGATGCGGGATCAGCGCGAGCCTCTGAAGGTCCTCCAGGATTGGTACGCCTCCCAATGCGACGGCCAGTGGGAGCATCAATACGGGATCAAGATCGACACTTTGGACAGTCCGGGATGGGCCCTTAGGATCGACCTGGTCGACACAGAGCTGGCAGAGCGCCCGTTCACCGAGGTGAAGGTTCAGGGCGACGAGGATGATGATTGGTGCCATTGCCGGGTCCGCGGCGCGGTGTTCGAAGCCTTTTGCGGCCCGCATCACCTCGGCGACGTCATCTCGATCTTCCTCGCATGGGCGATCGCGGCCGCGCGCGACCCTGCTCATTGACGTCGTACCGTCCACCAACTGCGGGCTGCCCCTGATCCGGGTCGTGCCCTCATCGCGTCAGATGCGCTTCCGAGACTGCGTGATTGAACATCGCGTTCAGCGCCGAGGTGATGTCTGCCGGGGTGTTCGCGGTGTAGAAGAATCCCGGCGATGCGCAGGCTTGCAGGCTCGGTGGAATGTTGGGGATGTTGTTGTTGGCGTAGTCGTCTTCGTCGCCGGCGAAGGATGCATTGACCGGGTTGATCGGCTGATAAGGAATATAGAGCACGGAGATGATGATGCCGCGGTTCTTCAGCGGCGTGCATGACGTAGCCGGATTGATTGTGGTGGCATGATTGCTGCCGGACCATGAGCCGTTGGGCACGCCCTTCACCTGCGGGTCCTGCGCGCCGTCGGTGACCAGGAACACGTAAGGCAGGGTGTTGTTGGTGGCGCTGCCGTTGCCGACACTGGTGATCAGGTTGTTGACGCTGGAGAGCGCCGTATCGATATGCGTCCCACCCGAGCCGAGCGATGCGTTGGTGTTGGTGTCGAGCAAGGTCGCGAGGTTCGCCGCGGCATAGTTGATGGTCGTCGAATCGCTGGTCGAGCCGCTGATATTGGTGGTGAGCGGATAATAGGAATAGAGATAGCGGATGAACGGGTAGAGGCCGATTCGGAACTGGTTGGTGACCTTCTTGGTGTTGTTCGCCGTCGTGAACAGCTGATTGACCGCGTAGCCGACTGCATCCAGGCGCAGCTGGATGCAGGCATCCGTCCCGTCGGTCGGGCAGTTCGCGACCGTCGGCAGCTTGTTGTAGAGCGAGTTCGGCAGCCCGGACACGATCGTCGAGGGAAGCGCAACGCCCTTGGGATAGTTCTTGTTGGTCGTCAGCAGGCTCTTGTAGCCGCTTTGGCTGACGCGCGAGATTGCATAGCCCAGGCAATAATTGTTGGTCGGATAGCCCTGCGTGCCTGAATCCGTGCAAGCGCTGTTCTGCGGAGAGAAGTGGCAGGCGAGCGTGCAGCCGGTGGGATATTGCCTGTAGTTGTCGGGGCTGATCGCCTGCATGCGCTGCGCTTCGGCCGTCGTCGAGGGCAGGCCCATCGAGCCCGACACGTCCAGGGTCAAATAGAAGTCGAGGTACAGCGGCAGCGTGACGGAGGATGACGAGCGGCCGGTGAGCGTCAGATTGGGAAATCCGATCACGCCCAGGAACGTCGTCGGCATGCTGGCGGTGAACTGGACCTGCGACGTCAGGGATGCCCCGCTCTTGGTGACGGTGCTGCTTTCCGCCGTCAGCGTATAGCCCTGGATCGTGGAGGCGTTGCCCTTGAAGATGCTGTCGGCTTCCGCGACGCCCGCACTCACCGATCCGTCTGATGTCATCGCCATGGCCGCTGCATAGCCGGCCGAGTTGACCGCGATCGAGGCGATGCTCGCGGCATCCGCCGCGGATTGCAGCTTGACCTTCAACCGCATCGCCATGGAGTAGTCGGTCGCGCATCCGATCGCCGCCAGGATCGGCAGCAGGGCTATCGCGAAGGTGACGCCGATGTTGGCCCCGCGGTCCCGGAAGAAGAGCGCCGTGAGGGCCGCGGCCCGTCGCAGTCGTCGGCTGTTACCCACGCTTGACCTCCAAGATCCCGTTCCCTGTCCGGTCCGGTGACTTGCTGTTCATTGACCCGCGTTCACGACGCGGAGGGGCCGGGACGTCCGGCGCGCCCGGTCGGTTTGCGCACGGGCAGTCGCAAGTCCGACCGCCATGCGACAAAATATCGCGCATGGGTGTTGCGTTTGGGTTTAAGTCCTTGAGAAGTTTGGAGGTTTTATAGTACTTCTCCGCGCGAAGTTCCCGCCGGGCCTTGGGGCGCGTTCAGGCCGCGTAAGCTCCCCCCTCAGCCCGGGCCCAGTCACTAGGCCCACTCAGGCGACTGCGGATTGCGAGGAGCGTGGGACTTAAGCAGTCAGCCGAGGCTCACCGATGCGCTCCTCCTGCACCCCGAACTGCATCGCGCAGCGCAGGCCGCTCGGATCAAAGTCGAGCGTCACGGACCAGCCGGTCTCCGAGCCGAACATCCGCGTGATCATCTTGGTGCCGAAGCCGCGCCGCGTCGGCTTGCGGACCGGCGGCCCGTCGCTTTCGGTCCAGACCAGTCGGACGATGCCGCTCTCCTGGCCGGTCCAAGCGATGTCGAGCTTGCCCGCGGGCGTGGAGAAGGCGCCGTATTTGGCGGCGTTGGTGCTCAGCTCCTGGATCGCTGCCGACAGCGCGAGCGTCAGCTTGGGCGGCAGCAGCAGGCGGGGGCCGCTGATGGTGAGGCGATCGGGGCCGGCATAGGGCGCCAGCGTGCGGTCGACGATGGCCCTGAGGTCGGCGCCGACCCAGTTGTTCTCGGTCAACAGATTATACGCCTCGGACAGCGCAAGGATGCGCGCCTCGAACGCAGCGACATAGTGCTCGATATCACCGGCGCTCGCGCGCGATAGGCGCGCGATGGATTGCACGGTTCCCAGCGTATTCTTCACGCGATGATTGATCTCGTCGAGCAGGTCGCGCTGCTGGCGCAGGGCGCTCGCCAGCTCGCCGCCCACCTCGTAGAGCACGTGCTTCATGCGATTGACTTCGGCGATCCGCCCCATCCGGGGCGCCACGGCGCCGGCCTGCAGCCCCGACACGTAGCGCTCGAGATCAGCGAACTCGGCGACGAAGCGATGCGCGAGCAGGCGCGCCAGCACCATGCCGAGCGCAAAGGTGAAGACGGTGAGCGCCACGATCCATCCGATCGTCCGGTGTAAGGGGCCGTCGATGGCGTCTCGCGGCAGAGCGAGATTGACGGTCCAGCCGCTCTGCTCGGAGCGCAGCACCGACGTGTAGGTCGGGACGCCGGATCGCGAGACCGCCTTGATCCACCAGGCTGCGGCCTGTCCGATGTGACCTCTGACCTCCGGGATCGTGGGCTGACCGATCAGATCGTCGTCACCGAGCAGCGGCCGCCGCGCGAGCAGCAGCCCTTGCTGGTCGATGATGCTGCCGACGAGATTCCCCGACACGTAGTCGTCCATCAAAGTCGACAGATAGCGCGGCGACAATCCGACGTTCAGGGCGTAGCGGATCTCCCCGGCGATCCGCACCGGCACGGCGATCGTGACGATGGCCTGGCCATCGACCACCGCCTTCTGCAGGCCCGAGACCTGCGGACGGCCGGTGTCGATCGCGCGGCGCTCGGCATCGAAAGCGACGCGCTTCGGCAGCGGCGTTCCCGGCTCCAGCCGGGTGTTGACGAGCTGTTGCCCGTCGGGCTGATATAATGCGATCGCCACGCCACCGATCAGCTTCACGGCGTCGATCGCGTGATCCCTGAATTCCTCGTAGCGGCCTTCCGCAAGCAGCGGCGACAGCGCCAGGATCTGAAGATCCTCGATGATGTTGGCGAGGCGCAGCTCGGTCGCATTGCGCATCAACCGCAGCCTGTCCTCATACTCGACCTTCCGATATTGCGACGATTCCGCGACGAAGTGATAGGCGAGGAACGCCGCGCAGGCGGTGATCGGAACGGCAGTCGCGAGCGCGAGAATGAGGAGGTAGGCCGAGATCGGCCAGGTCCCGGGCTTGATCGTCCGGGATTTTCTCGCGATCCGCAATGCCCCAGGAAACACGCCATCTCCTCCCCGCTTGCGCGGTTCAACGCTCCAGCCGCGGGCGTCGTCACATCTGCTTCTGCGAGGAAAGCTGCCGGCCGCGGCGGAACCCGAACTACCATGTGGAACTTTTGTTCCCGCGATTCTGACGCGCTTCAGCCGCTGTCGACTGATCGCGTTGTTGTCCTCGTCTGTCAACTACGTCAGCGGCTCCGCTGCTGAGCCAGCGTCGAGGCGGGCACGAGAGATGCCACGACTCGAGATCCGCGCGGGGGCGCCATGTGCCCGGACCGCGAAACGGCCCGCCACCCAATGAGCCCCGGGGATTGTTTTGCCGGTGGCGCCGCATCCGCCGACATTGCTCCCGCAGGCGGCGCGGTGAGCCCGATCCCATTCTATTAGTTCGGGGACGGACGTCGTCATCGGCGGTGATCCATGGCCTGCATGCGAAGTGGCTCGCGTCGCAACCGGGCTTCCGATCTGCCGGCGCCATCCTCCGCACGTCCTGGTAATGTTCGCCTGGTGATTCGCCTTTGAGGCGTTGGTCTCCTGCCCGGGAGGCAGTGCTCCGCCCAGCGAGAGGTTGCAGGGGCGCGCAACTTATTAGTGCGACATTCCGTGCTTCCAGCGAAGTAATTAGATCGCGCCGGTCACAGTTAAGCGGGCTTCACGCCGGCTGCGCGGCCCGCTCAACCATGCGTTCACTACGTGCCGATCTCCCTGTGTCAGGAAACTCGCCGGTAACGCGTCGACGCTCTAGTGATGCTCATTCAAAGACATTCTGGAGGAGACGCTCATGTTGAAGATGATTGCGCGCAAGCTGCTTGGCCCCCATGCTCTCAATTCCGGCTTCGGCCTGGTGACGATGTTCGCGTTGACCGGCGTCGTCGCCTCGCTGGTGCTCGTTCAGCGCGGCATCGACGTCAGCCCGCCCGGCATGTTCTGATCGGGCTGCCCACACGACCTAGCCCGCTCCCGGTTCGACAGAGTTGGGAGCCGGTCGCCTGAGCCGCCTCACAGGCTGCTCGCCGGGTCGATGGCCATCCAGGCCCGGCTGCGGTCATCGCCCACCTAACGGTGATGACATGCCTCTCACGGGCGAGGGATAACGGCGGCGTCGCCGTCGCATCGAACGACTGATTTGCCCGACGGGTACGCATTTCAAAAACCTGTCCAGCCCTCGCGCGAAAAAGATTCTGATTTACGAAATTCGGAATTCGTGTAGTCTGCGCTGCGTCCGGTCTCCGCGAGGAGGGGCGTATCGCGGTCGTCACGAGCGTGGGAGGCTGGATGCGGTGGGCACGGCGGGTCGCAGCGTGATCGTTCATGCCGACGAACGATCCGACGCGCACGGTGAAATCGCGTGGTCCTGGCGCCCCGATGCTGGCGTCAAGCTCGTGTGCTCCTGATGAGGCGCGCGGGTGACGGTGGCTACAAGCCCGGACACCGGGGAGAGCGCGTATAAGCCGTAACGCCATCGCGCAGGGAAGGCCGGGTCTGTCCGGCTGAACCTGTGGTTCCTGCCCCGTGCATTCTTTCCCGCACGGGGGCCACGGGCCTCAGTCGAGGTCCGGCCTTCCCTGCGCCCTCCCGTTGGAAGCGGAGGGTGATGATGCGCAAGGCTCGGACGGATGCCGTCGCGAGAGCGCGATCCCGTGTGTTTTTGCTGTTTGACACGTGTAGTATGTTCGTGTGCGATTGCTCGGAGATTTATCTGAGACCGTAGGGTGGGCAAAGGCGCGTTACGAGGTCTTGCCGTTTGCGTCGCTGCCGGCGCGCCGTGCCCACCATCTTGATCTCGGGGCGACGCGGTGGGCACGTCGCGCGACAGATTCGCGTATGACGCCGAGACCTCGCGAGCGCGCCTTTGCCCACCCTACGCACCGAGCCTGGACGGCATGCGCACGTCACCCCGCAGTCTTGCTACGCGATCCGATCAGCTCGGCGACCAGCGGGTTGGGGTAGCGGCGCTGCTGGCTCACCGCGAAGAACTGCTCCTTCAGCGCGCCGAGCCGCGCGCGCTCGACCAGCACGCCGGTGCGCAACTCGTCGATCACGACGATCGACGGCACCAGCGTGACACTGCCGCTCTCGCGCGCCATCAGGCGCAGCATCGCCATGTCGTCGACCTCAGCGGCGATGATCGGGCGGATGCCGCTGGAGCCGACCAGCGCATCGAAGGCGGAGCGCAGCGCGCTGCCGCGGCCGGGCAGGATCACCGGCGTCGTCGCCAGATCCTGCGGAAAGCGGAAGCGGGCTGCCTTGGCCGGCTTGCGGCTGACCAGGCTGACGCGCTGCTCGTCGATCAGTGCGTTGTCGAAATTGCTGCGCGTGTCCGGTGCGGCCGGATGGTTGGCGAGCACGAGGTCGAGCTTGTGCGCATCGAGCTGCTCCAGCAGATCAGCGAACTGTCCGGTGCGGATGATCAGCTCGACGTCGCTGCGTCCGATCAGCGGCTTGAGGAAGGCGATCTGGAAGTTGCGCGACAGATTGGCGGCTGCGCCGACCCGCAGCAGCTGCCGTCCCGGGCGCAGGCCCGACAAGGTCTCGATCAGCTCATGGCCGGACTTGAACACGCTGCCGGCATAGTCGAGCGCGATGCGGCCGGCCTCGGTCAGCTGCAGCGAGCGGCCGGTGCGCTCGAACAGCTTCTGTCCCAGCTGGTCCTCCAGCGCCTTGACCTGCACCGACAGCGAGGACGGCGACACGTTGAGCCGCCGCGCGGCGCGGCTCATGCTGCCTTCGTTGGCGATGATCCAGAAATAGCGCAGGTGATGGTAGTTCAGATGCGGCATGACGATCATTCTATATTTTATAACGATCAGGTTCAATGATTGAAATTTTAAGAAGGCTTCGGTGCCGTTAAGACGAGGGGCAATCGTCTCATTTGATCAACCCTCCGAGCCGCCAATGACCCAGCTCCTGCCCTGCCTCGCGGCGCTCGCGCCGCTGACACTTGCCCTTGCCGCCCTCCTGGGCACGGAGGCGGGCGCCCGCGCCGTCGCCACCCGCGCCATCGCCGCCGCCGCGATTGCCTTCGGTATCGCGGCGGCCGCGAGCCTCGCCGCAGCCGTGATCGGGGCAGGGCGGACGCCGCTGCTCGGCGCGTACGGGCTCGGCCTGTCGCTGCAGCTCGATGCGTTGGCTGCGATCCTCTCCGTGCTGGTCAGCTTCATCGGCCTGGTCGTGGTGCGCTACAGCCGCAACTATCTCGACGGCGACCCTGGCCAGGTTCGGTTCACGCGCTGGCTGCTGCTGACCCTCGCCGCGGTGCTGCTGCTGCCGATCGCGGGCAATGTGGTGCTGCTGTTCGCCGCCTGGGTCGCGACCAGCCTGTCGCTCGGCAAGCTGCTGCTGTTCTACGAGACCCGGCCGGCGGCGATCCGCGCCTCGCGCAAGAAGTTCGTCGCGAGCCGGCTCGGCGACGCCTTCCTCGCGCTCGCGGCGTTGCTGCTCTACATCCGGTTCGGCACGCTGGAGATCGCCGGCCTCGCTGCGCACGCCCGGGCGGGCGAGGGCGCGGGCTCGGCGCTCGTCACGATCGCAGCGCTCCTGATCGTCGCAACCGCGATGCTGAAATCCGCGCAGCTGCCGCTGCATGGCTGGCTGATCGAGGTGATGGAGACGCCGACGCCGGTGTCGGCGCTGCTGCATGCCGGCATCATCAATGCCGGCGGCTTCCTGGTGCTCCGGCTCAGCGACGTGCTACTGCTGGCGACGCCGGCGCTCGACGTGCTCGCGGTCGTCGGCGGCGCCACCGCGCTGTTCGGCTCGCTGGTGATGCTGACGCAGACCTCGGTGAAGGTGCAGCTTGCCTATTCGACGGTCGCGCAGATGGGCTTCATGCTGCTGCAATGCGGGCTCGGCGCCTTCTCAGCGGCGCTGCTGCACATCGTGGCGCACTCGCTCTACAAGGCGCACGCCTTCCTGTCCTCGGGCAGCATCATCGATCTCGCGCGGGCGTCGTGGACGCCGAGCCCCGGCGGCCAGCCGCACGCGGCGCGGCTGATCCTGGCGCTGGTCGCGGTGATCGGTCTGGCGCTGCTGACCGGACTTGCCTTCGGCATGACGCTCCGCAGCAACCCGGCGCAGATCGCGCTCGGCTCGGTGCTGCTAATGGGGCTGGTGCACTTGATGGCCAACGCCATCGACGAACGTCCGAACGCCTTCGTCATCGCCCGTGCCGGGGTCACCGCAGCCGGCGTCGCGATCGTGTACTTCGCTCTGCAGGCCGGCACGGCCTGGCTGGTCGGCGGCAGCATCCCCGCGTCGCGGCCGGTCGACGGCGTCGTGCCGATGCTGATCGCGGCGGCGGTGGTGGTCTCGTTCGCGGCCGTCACCGTGTTCCAGAACCAGATGATGCGCCGCGCCGACGCGCCGTTCTGGATCGCGGCCTACGTCCACCTGCGCAACGGCCTCTATCTCAACACGCTCGCCAACCGCCTCGTGCTGACGGTCTGGCCGCGAAGCTCGACCTCGCACCTTCCGTCCCAGTCCTGAGCCGGAGATGACGATGACCCAGGCTGCCCTTGTCATGTCCCTGACCGACCCGATCGACACCTCCGCCGATGCCGGTTTGATGGCCCGCATCGACAGCGCCTGCCAGCGGATCGCGCCGCTGTGGCCGCTGAAGCACTTCGTCGCCGTCAATCCGTTCCTCGGCTTCACCTCGCAGAGCTTCGCCGCGACGGCCGCGACGTTCGAGCGCGTGGTGCGGACGCGGATGCTGATGCCGCGGGCCTATTATCGGCAGGCGCTCGACGACGGCCGGATCGCCGATACCGCGCTGGCGCAGGCGCTCGACCTGCATCCGTCGACGGGGCTCGATGTCGAAGCGCTCAAGCAGAAGGCGCGCGCCGAGGCCGCGCCGTCGTCGCCGCCTGCGGTGGTGGCGACGGTGGCCGAGGTGCTCGACCGGCTCGCCGAGGGGGATCGCTACGTCTCGCTGGTCGCCTTCATGATCGACGAGATCTCGGCGTTCTGCGCCACCTATTTCGACGAGGGCCAGGCAAGCTGGCCAAGCCCCGTGCGGAAGCTGAAGCCGTACGCCGCGTGGCGGGCGATTGCGGCCTATGACCGTAATCCGGAGGTGATGGGGCTCACCGGCTTCCGCAAGGCCATTGCGGAGCTGCCTGCCGATCCCGTGCAGGCGATCGGCGTGATCGTCGACCGGCTCGGCATCCCCGAGCGTGCGGTTGAGGATTATCTGGTGCGGGCGCTGTTCGATCTCGGCGGCTGGTCGGCCTATGCCCGCTACATCGGTTGGAATGCACAGCTCGACGGCCGGCGGGACGACACGCTGCTGGAGCTGCTCGCGATCCGGCTCACCTGGGGCTACGCGCTGTATCAGGAACGCACCGACGAGGCCTTCAAGGCGGCCTGGGCGCAGGCGATGGTGGAGGCGGCGAAGCTGCCGGCCGATCAGCGGCTCGAAGAGACGCCGGAGCTCGCGATCGATCTCGTCCTGCACGAGGCTTATGAGATCGCGATCCGGAGCAAGCTCGTTGCCCGGCTCGCCAAGCACGGTGCCCAGGCGGCGGTCACGCGGCTGCCGGCACGGCCGCCGGTGCAGGCGGCGTTCTGCATCGACGTGCGCTCGGAGATCTTCCGGCGCGCACTGGAGACCGCCTATCCTGAAGTCGAGACCATCGGCTTCGCCGGATTCTTCGGCTTCCCGATCGAATACGTCCCGATCGGCCACACCCGGGGCGGCGCGCAATGTCCGGTGCTGCTCAAGCCCGCCTTCATCGTCTGCGAGGCGGTGAAAGATGCCGATGACGTCGAGCAGGCCGAGGTGCTCGGCCTTCGACTGTTGCGGCGGCGCGCGGCCAAGGCGTGGAAGTCGTTCAAGGTCTCGGCCGTGTCGTCATTCTCCTTCGTCGAGACGGCCGGACTCGGCTTTGCCGCCAAGATCGCCACGGACAGCGCGGGCGTCACGCGGCCGGTGCCGTCGCCGGTCGTCGATGGCTTGGATCCCGAGATCGCCGCACGGGTTCAGCCGCGGCTCGTGCCGGGTGAGCTCGGCGGCCGGGCCACCGGCTTCACCGATCCGCAGCGGGTCGCGATGGCCGAGGCGGTGCTGAAGGCGATGTCGCTGACCGGGCCGTTCGCGCGGCTGGTGCTGCTGGCAGGCCATGGCAGCACCACGGTCAACAATCCGCATGCCTCGGGGCTCGATTGCGGCGCCTGCGGCGGACACACCGGTGAGGCCAATGCCCGCGTCGCCGCGGCCGTGCTGAACGATTGGCGGGTGCGCGAGGGGCTGCGGGCCAAGGGCATCGACATCCCCGCTGACTGCTGGTTCATCGGCGCGCTGCACGACACCACCACCGACGCGGTGACCTTGTTCGATGAGGACGACGTTCCGGCGACGCTCGCGCCGGACCTGCAGCGATTGAAGCAGAAGCTGGCCGACGCCGCGCGGCTGGCGCGGCTGGAGCGCAGCGCGCTGCTCGGCATCCGCGATAAGTCCGATGTCGACGATGCCGTGATCGCGCGCAGTCGCGACTGGTCGCAGGTGCGGCCCGAATGGGGGCTCGCCGGCAACGCCGCCTTCATCGCGGCGCCGCGCGGCTTCACCCGCGGTCTCGATCTCGGCGGCCGGGCCTTCCTGCACTCGTACGAGGCTGCGCGCGACGACGGCTATCGGACGCTCGAGCTGATCATGACGGCGCCGATGGTGGTCGCGAGCTGGATCAATCTGCAATACTACGGCTCGACCGTGAACAATGCAGCCTTCGGCAGCGGCAACAAGGTGCTGCACAACATCGTCGGCCAGCTCGGCGTGCTCGAAGGTAATGCCGGCGATCTCAGGGTCGGACTGCCTTGGCAATCGGTCCACGACGGCACGCGCTTCATCCACGAGCCGGTGCGGCTGAACGTCTTCATCGCCGCGCCCGAGAGCGCGATGGACGAGGTAATACAGCGCCATCAGGGTGTGCGCGATCTCGTCGTCAACGGCTGGGTGATGCTGCATTCCCTCGGCGAGCAGGGAACGATCCGGCGCTGCATCCGCCCCGGTGAATGGAGCGCTGCATGACAGCGGCGGCGCGCCTCGGCATCGGCAAGGCGCGCCGCGTGATGGGCTCACAGCGTCTTCAGGTACTCGATCAGGTCCCAGCGCTCCTCCTCGGAGAAGGTGCCGCCGATGACGCCGTTCGGATAGTCCTTGGGATTGGGTTTGGTCGGCCCCTCGAAGGAATGGCCGAGCGTGCTGTTGCCCTTGATCGGCTTGCCGCTGCCGTCCTTGGTGGCGAACAGCGACTGTCCGACCTTGCAGGCCGTCTCGCCGCCCTTCGCCACGTCGAAGCCGACATGCTTGGGATCATAGTCGCGGGCGCCCTGGCAGAACGAGGTCGGCCGCTCAGCCGCCGGCGTCAGCAGCCAATACAGCGACGGCACCGAGCCGTTGTGCAGATAGGGCGCGGTCGACCAGACGCCGTTGAGCGGGCGGGCGCGATAGGTCTTGCCGGCGGGATTGGGACAGTTCGGGCGGTCCCCCCACAGCGCCGCCTGCTCGGCCGGGGAGAGCTTGCGGTCCTCCATCCACTTGTCGCTGGCGCGTTGCACGACGGCCATCAGCGCCAGCGCGTAAGGCATCTCGGTGGTCGAGCCCTGCGGCAGATTGCAGCCCTTCAGCTCCTTGGCCGGATCGACTTGGAGGAAGCCGGGGACCTTGACCTTGCGCGTCGCAAGAATGCTGGCCTGTCCCGGATCGGTCTGCATCACCTCGACGGGCTTCTGCATCAGGTCGAGGATCGGCCCCTTGGCGCTCCAGCCCTTCGTTTCCCAGTCATCCGCCGGCTTGATCTTCCAGAAGCTCTTGTCCGGATAGGCCTTGTCGAACACGGGATCGGCGACCGGGCCGAGATGGCATTCGACGCAGATCGTCGCGTAGATCTTGCGGCCGCGCTCGACGCGGGCCGGATCGATCTTCCAGGCATCGTCGCCGGCGAACAGCTTCTCCGGCCATTTCGGCGAGGTCAGTCCGCCGAAGGCCGGCGTTGTCGTCGCGAACGGATCGGGGCCGCGCAGCATGTCCTCGATGTGGGTGAGGTTCTCGAGCGCCATCGTCGACCGCCACAGCTTGTCGCTCGCCGTCTCCGGCGAGAAGTTGATCTGCGCGGACACACCGAGCGCCTCGCCGGCATTGCGGATCAGCGGCTGCGAGATCGAGCCGTCATACTGCGCCCAGGAGAACCAGGGCACGGTCCAGATCGGCGGATAGGACACCGGCGCGTCGATGGCCTCCTGGTTGCCGAGCATGTTCGGCAGGCCGCTGACGGCCATGTCGAGATAGAATACCTGGTTGCCGATGCGGTTCAGAGCATCGAGCCGGCCAAAACCTTCCTCGGTCTCGGTCTGGCCCTTGGCCTCGATCGCCGTCTGGTAGTTCTTGGCCTGCATGTTGAGCGCGAAGTCGGTCGCGGCCTTCAGCCCCTTCTTCAGGGCATCGCGATCGGCATCCGTGGCGTTCGGCCCGAGCACGCGATCGGCAAAGCGCGAGAAGCGGCCGGGCACGTATTGCGTGAAGATCATCGCAAAGCCCATGGCCTCTTCGAGCTTGCGCAGGTCGACCATCCCCGGCCCGCCGTCGAACCGCACGCTGACGCCCTTGTAGTGGATGCTGCCGGTGTGACAGGCCGCGCAGGTCAAGCCGATCTTGTTCGACTGGGCGGCGCCCGTGGCCGGGTCGGCCGCGCCGGAGAGCCGGGCGAAGCCGACCGGCAGGCCGTCTTCGTTACCGGCCGGCGTCGGCTTCAGGCTGGCGGGCAGGGCGGGCGCGATGTCGGTCTTGGCAGCCGTGGTGGCCGCATAGCCGAACGCGCGAAGCGCGCTGGGGTCGCCATCGACGCTCTTCGGACTGGGAATGAAGCCGAAGCGTTCGAGATAGGCGCTGTCGGAGATCAGGCCGGGCGTGCCGAACAGCGACAAATAAGGCTGCTCCATCGCCATGAACCAGGCGTAGGGGATCGGGAAGGTCGCCGTGCCCTGGGTGACATGGTGGAACCAGTGGCGGTCCTTGGTGGTCCAGCCCTGGTCGAGCCAGTAGGCCGCCTTGGTCGACTCGACCTCCGGCAGCGCCGGCGGGATCAGGGCCGCAGCCTTCTTCGGCAGGATGGCGCTCAGCTTGTCGCTGACCGCGTCGGGCGCGGCCACCCAGGCCAGCAGCACAGCGACCGCAGCCAGGACCGCCGTGCCGACGACGGCCTTGCCGATGCGCCAGACGATGTTGGCTGGCGTCGGCTTGGCCATCAGGCGCGAGACGATGCGTTGCGGAAAACGGCGCTCGACGAACAACGTGCGGACCTCAGCGACCGACAGATAGCGGCCGTCGCCCT
Organism: Bradyrhizobium sp. ORS 285; assembly: GCF_900176205.1. NCBI lineage: Bacteria > Pseudomonadati > Pseudomonadota > Alphaproteobacteria > Hyphomicrobiales > Nitrobacteraceae > Bradyrhizobium > Bradyrhizobium sp. ORS 285. The sequence goes on along the minus strand of NZ_LT859959.1, from coordinate 6,171,787 downwards.
CGCCCTTGCCCAGGATGTTCAGCAGCACCGGCCATTCGCCCTGCATCAGGATCGGGAAGTACCAGCGCGCCTGATCGCCGTCGCGCTGCAGATTGGCTTTCATGAAGGTCTGGATCTGCGCCGCATTCAAGCCGCGCTCGGTGCCGCCATTCGGATCGGGATAATCGCTGCCGAAGCTCGCGAAACGATCGATCTCCTCAGGATGGATCTTGGCTTCGGCATCGAGAATGCGCGAGCCGCCGCCATGCTTGTCGAGCGGGCCGTTGCGCAGTTGATCGAGATCGGCGCCGGAGAACAGGCTTTTCAGCAGCCGCAGCGGCGAGAGGCCGTTGGCAATCAGCGCGACGCCGAAGGTCTCGATGCCGACGATGCGCTTCTTGAAGCCGGTCTCGCCACTGGCTGCCTCGACCCGATCACCGATCGTCTTGAGCGGAACGCTGTGCCCATCGACGAAGCCGCCGGCGACGAGTGCGCGCAGGAAGGGGCATGGATTGTCGGGAGAGACGGGGACTTGCCCCGGCAGGGCGTCACGGACGCGGGCGCTGTCTTCTTGCATCGTGCGACATCCTTGAAAAGCAGCTGAGTGATGAAAACGGGCACGCAAACAAACGGCACGCAAACAAACAAGGTCGGCGCCGAATTGCGCCGCGGAAGGGCGAAAGCCCTCAGCGTCTGAACGTTACAATGCAATTATGAATGATGGCGTAACCCGCCGCCGTGTCAACCTCAAGTCGAGATTGCGTTATTCGCCCGCGTATTTCGCCTTGGTGTCGACCAGCGTCAGCTTGGTGAGCGGCACGCCGGCTTTGACGAGGCCGTCGCGATAATGGGCGATATCAGCCGGATTGCGCCAGCGGATGTTGCTCAGAAGCCGGTCGATCGTCATCCACGGATGCTGACTGAGCAGCGCGGCGACGGCCTCGCCGGCTTCGACGGAGCGTCCGAGCTGCGCCAGCGCGGCGGCGCGGATGGCGAGGCACTGCAGATGGTTGGGATTCTGATAGTGCGACTCGCGCGCCCAGGACAGCGCTGCGTCATACTGGCCGAGCATGTAGTGGCTGAAGGCGCTGAGCACCGACCATTGATATCGCGGATCACTGTTGCCGCGCTGCGCCGCCACCGAGAACAGCTCGATGGCCTGACGGTGCTCGCCGCCGACGAGATGGCACACGCCGAGCACGCCGCGCGCGCCCATGTCATAGGGGTTGAGCTGCAGCGCCTTGCGTGCCGCCTCCATGCCCGCTTCCACCCGTCCCTGCATGGCATGGACATAGGCCAGCAGCGAGTAGGAGAAGGACGAGCGGGAATCGAGCCGCACGCCGGCTTCGGCGAGCGCCATCGCCTCGTCCCACAGCTCCCGCGAATTCCGGATCCAGCCGAAATGAATGCCCTGCAGCAGGATGGTGCCGAGATAGGTGTGGGCGATCGCGAGGCCCGGGTCGATCTTGATCGCCTCGCGGAACAGCGCGATCGAGCTTTGGTAGTCCGCCTTGGTCGGCTGGTAGTAGTGCGACAAGCCGCGCAGGAACCGGTCCCACGCCGTCAGATCCGTGGTCGACGACCGCACCGGCACGGCTGCCTCGGCGCGGTAGATCTCGGGGATCAGCGCCGTACAGAGATTGGCGGTGATGTCGTCCTGGACGGCGAACAGGTCGCCGATGTCGCGGTCGTAGCGCCCGGCCCAGATCTGCTCGCCGTTCTCCGGGGCGACGAGCTCGGCGGTGACCCGGATCTTGTTGCCGGAGCGCCGCACCGAGCCCTGGATCAGATAGGTCGCATCGATCTCGCGCGCGATCAGGCGCGCGCTCATGCCCGCATGCTTGAAGGCAAAGGTCGAATTGCGGCTGAGCACCCGGAAGAAGGATTGCAGCGACAGGGCGTGGATCAGGTCTTCCGCCAGGCCGTCCGAGAAATACTCATCGGTCTCGCTGCTGAGATTGGCAAAGGGCAGTACGCCGACGATGGCGGTCCGGTACTCCGCCGGCAGCGAGGTTGCGGGCGGCGTCTCGCGGCTCTTCTCCGGCGAGGACGGATCCCAGGTCCAGACGTTGATGGTGCCTTCGATGTTCTTGAAGCGGAACGGACCCCGGTCGACGAAGGTGACGGTCAGATGCTTGAAGGCTTCCTGATAGGCCTTGTTGGACAGCGCGATTCCGCCGGGAGGGGCTGCGGCCTCAAGTCGCACCGCGGTGTTGACGCCGTCGCCGAATACCTCGTCTTCATCGAAGATGACATCGCCCATGTTCACGCCGAGGCGGAACTGCATGACGCGATCGGCCGGCAGATGAGCATTGCGCTCGGCCATCAGCTTCTGAACCTCGACCGCGGCCGCGATGGCGCCGACGATGCTCGGAAACTCCAGGAGAAATCCGTCGCCCGTATACTTTACGATGCGGCCGCCGTGATTGAGGATGATCGGATGGATGGCGCCGCGATGGGCCTTGAACGCGGCATGGGTTCCCGCCTCGTCGGCGCCCATCATCCGCGAGTAACCGACCACATCGGCACAGACAATGGCGGCCAGCCGTCTCTCCATTCGTTTCCTCGCTCCTACAGAGGGCGATAACACGGCAGCGTTGCTCGAATCCAATGATTTTGCGGAAGCAATGTGTAGGCCATGTGGCAGCTCGGGGATCGATCCCGGGATCCCCTCAGGTCAATCCCGCCTTGATCAGTCCGTCGCGGTAGTGGTCGATGTCGGCCCGCTGCTTCCACCGGATGTTCTTCAGGTGGCGGTCCAGCGTCAGCCACGGATATTGCTCGCCCAGCGCCGCGATGGCGTCCCGGGCCTGATCGTGGTCGCCGAGTTGGCCCAGGCTCGCGGCCCGGATCGTCATTGCCTGCAGATGGTTGGGATAGAGGAACAGCTCCTCACGCGCCCAGGACAGCGCCGCCTCATAGCGGCCGAGCAGATAGTGACTGTAGGCGTTCAGCGCCGGCCATTGATAGCGTGGATCGCTGTTGCCGCGCTGCGCCGCGACCGAGAACTGATCGATCGCCTGCTGATGCTCGCCCATGACCATATGGCAGAGGCCAAGCACCCCACGCGCACCCATGTCGTAAGCGTTGAGTTCGGTCGCCTTACGCGCCGCTTTCATGCCGTCGTCGTGTGCGCCCTGCATGGCGTGCACGAAGGCAAGGATGGCGTAGGTGTAGGAGAAGCGAGGATCGAGTCGGACGCTGTCCAAGGCGAGGCTCTTGGCCTCGTCCCAGAGCTCACGCGAGCCTTTGATCCAGCCGAAGCTGATGCCCTGCATCAGAATGGTCGCCAGATAAGCATGTGCGATGCCCAGCGTCGGGTCGAGCCGGATCGCTTCGCGGAACAGTGTGATCGAAATCTCGTAGTCGGTCTTGGTCGGTCGATAGTAGTGGGACAGGCCTCGCAGGAAACGGTCCCATGCCGTCGGATCGGCCGCCTGCGAACGCACCGGAATCGAGGCTTCGGCGCGATAGATCTCGGGCATCAGCGCGGCGTAGAGGCTGGTGGTGATCTCGTCCTGCATCGCAAAGAGATCACCGATGTCCCGATCATACCGTCCGGCCCACAATTGGGCGCCGGTTTCGGGCGCGATCAGCTCGGCCGTCACGCGGATCTTCTGCTGCGAGCGCCGCACCGTTCCCTGGATCAGATAGGTCGCATCGATCTCGCGGGCGACGAGCCGAGGGTCGATTCCGCGGTCCCTGAAGCGAAACGTCGACGTCCGGCTCAGGACGCGAAAGAATGATTGCAGCGACAGGGCATGGATCAGGTCATCAGCGAGGCCGTCGGCGAGATATTCGTCGGTGCCGTCGGCGAGATTGGCAAATGGCAACACACCGACGACCGCCGTCCGGTAGGGCGGTGGCACGCTGGCCGCGCTTCTGTGCGCCCCAAACGCGGCATCGCTCTCGGGCTCCCATGTCCACGCCTGGATCGGCTCCTGGAGATTCCTGAACTGGAAGCTTCCGGCGTTGGTGAGACTGACGGGGAGTTGCGGGCTCGCCTCCTCATAGGCGGGTCCCGAGATGGCGACGCCTCCCGGCGTGGCGATCGATTCGAGATTGACGGCGACGTTGATGCCGTCGCCGAAGGCCTCGCCATCGTCGACCGTGACCTCGCCCTTATGGATGCCGAGACGAAAGCGCATGTTGCGCTCGGTCGGCAGATGCGCATTGCGTTCCGCCATCAGGCATTGCATCTCGACCCCGAACTGGATCGCGCTGGCGGCGTTTGCGAACTCCAGAAGGAAGCCGTCGCCGGTGTGTTTGACGATACGGCCGGCGTGATTGAGGATGATCGGATGGATCGCGCCGCGATGAGCCTTGAAGGCGGCGTGCGTGCCGGCCTCATCGATCCCCATCATGCGCGAATAGCCGGCAACATCGGCGCAAAGGATGGCAGCGAGGCGTCTTTCCATCACGTCGTGCTCCCGCCTCGCGCATACCATGGCCAAGGCGGCCGAATCCAATCCTTTTCCAGAACCAATCGGCTACCCACGGTCATAAGATCGGCCGCCACTCGGGACGGCAAAACCAGGATGGCTTGAGATTTAGACCGATATCGTTAGGAAAAGTTCAATCATGTTCGGCATCCACGACCTGCTGCTCTTCCTCGTTTCCGGGCTTCTGCTCAATATGACGCCGGGGCCGGACACGGCCTATATCGTCGGCCGTAGCGTACAGATGGGCTGGCGGGGCGGGGCCGCGGCTGCCTTGGGCATCAGCGCGGGCTGCCTCGTCCATGTCTTCGGCAGCGCGATCGGGCTGTCGGCCCTGCTCACCGCCTCGGCAACGGCCTTTGCCGTGGTGAAATGGGCGGGGGCTGCGTACCTCGTCTATCTCGGGGTCACGCAACTGCTAGCCCGGCGCCAGATGGTCAGAGAAGAGAGCGTTGTGGCCGGAACGCCAGTGGTGCGGTTGCGCCAGGTGTTCTGGCAGGGCGCGCTCACCAACATTCTCAATCCGAAGGTGGCGATGTTCTTCCTCGCCTTCCTGCCTCAATTCGTCGCAGCCGACGCGCCGCATAAGCCGCTCGCCTTCCTGCTGCTCGGCGCGATCTTCATCGTCAACGGCACGATGTGGTGTCTCGGTGTCGCCGTCGTCGCGGCCCGTGCCGCACGTCGTGTCCGCGGCTCGTCCGCCGTGATGCTCTGGCTCAATCGCGCGATCGGCGGGCTGTTGGTCTATCTCGGTGTGAGGATCGCGATGTTGGAGGCGCGCTGATCACCACATCAGCTCGATGATCGCACTGCCGGCGAGATAAAGCCCGAGCACGATCATGGCGATCAGGAACACGCGGCGGAAGGCCTCGGCCGGCAATCGCGACCGCGCGGCCTGGCCGGCGAACATGCCGAGAAAAGCACAGGCCATCGCCACCGCCCCGGGCAGGGCGGTCGCGGTGCTGAGCAGGCCGGCGCTCGTCAGGTTGAAGGCGAGCGTAATGGTGGCCACGGTGAAGAACACGCCGAGCGCCTGGACCAGTTCGTCCTTCTCCAGCCCGATGGCTTGCATATACGGAACCGACGGCACCACCTGCACGCCGGTAGCGGCCGAGATCAGCCCGGTGATCAGTCCGACGATGCCGCCGACCCATTTCTCGTGACATTGCGCGACCTTGAAGGCGAAGCGGGTGAGACCGAGCACCGCGTAGAGCATGAGCAGCACGCCGAGCGCGATGCTGCCCCAGCGCGTCGAGGCGTGGCTGAGCGCGCCGGCGTTCAGGCAGATGCCGATCGCTGTGCCGGCCATCAGCGGCCAGAGACGCTTGGCGATGTCGCGCAGATAGGGGCCGGCGAAGGTCTGCCAGATGTTGGTGATGACTGCTGGCACGATGACGATCGCGAGCGCCCGGCCCGGCGGCATGGCGATCGCGAGCAGTCCGACCGAGATGGTCGGCAGGCCGAGTCCGAGGGCACCCTTGACGAAGCCGGCCAACGTCAAGGCGAAGGCGATGAAGATCAGGAGCGGGTCGATCATGATGCGACATTGACCAACGGCTGTCCGGGACACAATGTGGAGCTTACGGAGATAGCCTTCGGTCTGGACAGAGGCAGGGCGGCATGCGTTTCGATCTGGTCGATCTCAGGCTGTTCATTGCCGTCGCCGAGGCGCGCAGCATCACCGGCGGCGCGGACCGGGCGCATCTGGCGCTGGCCTCCGCCAGCGCCCGAATCAAGGGGCTGGAAGATGCGTTCGGCATAGCGCTGTTCAAGCGCGGCCGCCGCGGCGTCGATCTGACCGCCGCGGGCGAGAGCCTGCTCGAACACGCCCGCATCATCATGGCCAATGTCGAGACCATGCAGGGGGAGCTGTCCGGCTTCGCATCCGGCCAGCGCGCCGATGTGCAGCTGCTGGCCAACACGGTTGGCCTCGCCGAGCATCTGCCACGAGCGCTCGCGACCTTCCTGCGCGAGAACCCGGACATCAATGTCGACGTCGAGGAGCGCGAGAGCACCGAGATCGCCGAAGCCATCGCGTCCGGCCGCGCCGATCTCGGCTTCGCGGCGGAGCACGCGCTGCCCGAGACGATCGAGCGCTTTGCGTTCGGCGAGGACCGGCTGATCCTGGTGGCCGGCAAGCCAAGCCCGTTTGCGGGGCGCAGGCAGATCGATTTCAGCGAGACGGCGGGGCAGGACTTCATCGGCCTCACCCAGGGGACTGCGCTGAACGTCCATATCGGCCGTCACGTCGCGCGGCTTGGGATTCGCCAGCATGTGCGGGCGCGGCTGCGCGACTTCGATGCGATCTGCCAGATGGTGGCGGCCGGCATCGGCATCGCCGTGGTGCCGGAAGCGGCCGCGCGGCGCTGCGCGCGGTCGATGCCGATCAGCCTGATCGCGCTGCGCGATGCCTGGGCCGATCGCCGGCTGGTGATCTGCGCCCGCAGCTTCAAGACCTTGCCACGGCCCGCCAGGCTGCTCGTCGAGCACCTGCGCAGGAGCGCCGCGTGAGCGGTCAGGCGGCGCGGACGGTTTCAAGGAAACGGCCGACTTCGAGCTTCAGCCGGCTGCTTTCTTCCGACAGCGACTGCGCTGCCGAGAGCACCTGTGCAGAGGCCGAGCCGGTCTCCGTCGTACCCTGCTGAACCTCGACGATGTTGTCGGACACGCGCTGCGTTCCCTGCGCGGTGTGCTGGACGTTGCGCGAGATCTCCTGGGTGGCAGCGCCCTGCTGCTCGATCGCCGCAGCGATCGTCGCCGAGATATGGGATAGCCGCTCGATCGTACCGGAGACCTCCCGGATGACGTCGACGGATTCTGCTGTAGCCGACTGGATGCTTGCGATCTGCTGTCCGATTTCCCCGGTCGCCTTTGCGGTCTGCTCGGCGAGCGCCTTGACCTCGGAGGCAACGACGGCAAAGCCGCGGCCGGCGTCGCCAGCCCGGGCTGCTTCGATCGTCGCGTTCAGCGCGAGCAGATTGGTCTGACCGGCGATCGTGTTGATCAGCTCGACGACGTCGCCGATCCGCGTCGCCGCCTGGGACAGCTCGCCGACCCGCTCGTTGGTGCGGCGGGCCTGGCCGACCGCTTCCCCGGCGATCCGTGCCGATTCCTGCACCTGCCGACTGATCTCGTCGACCGACGCCGAGAGCTGCTCGGTGGCCGACGCCACGGATTGCACACCGGCTGCGGCTTCCTCGGAGGCCGACGCGACCGTCGTCGCCAGTGTCTGGCCGTGCTGAGCATTCCGCGTCAAGGTCGTCGCCGACGCTTCGAGTTCGGTGGAGGCGGAGGACACAGTCTCGATGATCTCTCCGATAGCCGTCTCGAAGCTCCGGGCAAGCGCCGCCATATCGGCCTTGCGCTGCTCGGCCTGACGCTGCTCGAGCGCGGCCTGCTCGGCGCGCAGCCGCTCGGTCTCGATCATGTTCGTCTTGAAGATCTCCACGGCGCCGGCCATTTCGCCGATCTCGTCGCGACGGCCGACACCGGGAATCCGGATCGACGCGTCGCCGCCTGCAAGCCTCGTCATGGCCTGCACCATGTTGCGGATCGCATGGGAGATGCCGCGGCCGATCAGGAATGACACGCAGCTCACCAGGATCAGCGAGATGCCGAGCGTCCACAGCATGCCGCGTTTGACGGCGTCGCCAGTCTGCGCCGCCGCCTGCTGTGCTGTCGCGTATTGCTGCGCGACGGCCCTGCCGATCTCGGCGATGACGGGCTCGATCTCGGCAAACGCCTTCGACATCGCAGCGCCATGGCGCGCGGCGTCCTGGGATCCATCGGCCCAGGCCAGGAAATCCTTCTGGTACTTGTCGAGCTTCTGGCCGATATCCGCCTTCATCGCCGGCGCGAGGTCGGCGCCGGCAACGGCCTTGGCGAACTCGGTAGCGGCCGTCTTCAGCTCGTTCACATATTTCGAATCGCGACGCAGCATGAAGTCCTTCTCATGCCGGCGCAGCATCAGCATGCCGCTGGTGAGTCGGGGGTCGCCGACCTCTTTCAACTTGGCTTCGATGTCGTGGACGGCGGATCGCAGCGAGCCGGAGAGACCGATCGTCTCGTTGAGGCCGAGGCGGACCTCCGACGCCTCGGCTGCGGCGAACTCCGAGCTGTAGGAGGCGAATCCGCTGGCGACGGCATCGATTCTGCTCCCGATCGACGCATCGCCGATGGCACGGACAGCGCCGCGCAGCTCGTCGAGCTCCCGCTTGATTGCCTTGCTCAGCTCGGCATGGCGCGCGGCGTATTTCTGATCGCGTCGCAGCAGGAAGTCCTTTTCCGCGCGCCGCGCCTCGAGCAGATCGGTCAGGACCTTCTGGTTCAGATCGGCAACGCCGCGGGCGCTGTCGGCGAGGCGGCGGGAGGCGTCCTGGGATGCGGTGCCGGCCAGATAGATCGCGCCGAAAACCGCGAGAGCGCCGATGCCGATCAGCGCGATGGCCATGATCTTGTGGGTGAGCCGAAAGCTGAAACGAGACATCGACGCCGCCTTCCCAGGAATTCTGTCAAATCTGCACAAATCCTAGGCGGGGGAGATCAACGTGTTGTTAACAATGCATTCTGTTGTGCGCTTCCCGTAGTTGTACGGACCGTCGTTACCCCGCTTCGGCGAGCCGCTTCAGCGCCGCCTCGTGCACGCGCTTGTCGCCGGCCGCGATGATCCGGCCGCCGTTCTGCGCCGGACCGCCCTCCCAGTCGGTGACGATGCCGCCGGCGCCGTTGATGATCGGGATCAGGGCTGCGATGTCGTAGGGCTTGAGCTCGGTCTCGATGACGAGGTCGAGATGGCCGGCCGCCAGCATGCAGTAGGAGTAGCAGTCGCCGCCATAGCGCGACAGCCGCGTCTCGGACTCGACCTTGGCGAAGATCGCGCGATCGCTCTCGTTCATCAGCAGCGGGCTCGTCGTATAGCACACCGCGTCCTCGAGCCGCTCGCAGCGCCGCACCGACAGCCGCCGCTCGCCGCTGGCGTTCTTGTAGTTAGCCGAGCCGTTGTCGCCGGCGAAGCGCTCGGCGATGAACGGCTGGTGCATCATGCCGAACACCGGTGTGCCCTTGTGCAAGAGCGCGATCAGCGTGCCCCAGGTCGGAAAGCCCGCGATGAACGATTTGGTGCCGTCGATCGGGTCGAGCACCCAGACATAGTCGGCGTCCTCGCGCTCATTGCCGAACTCCTCGCCGACGATGCCGTGCTGAGGGAAGTTGGCCTTGATCAGCCGGCGCATCACCGCCTCGGCGGCGCGGTCGGCCTCGGTGACCGGGTCGAAATCGTGCCGGTTGCTCTTGTTGTCGACCAGGAGCGAGGTCCGGAAGAACGGCAGGATGGTTTCGCCCGAGGCCGTCGCCAGGCGGCCGATGAAGGCAGAGAAGTCGATGACCGTCACAACACGTCCTTCGGTGAGGGAATCGGATGGCGCGCGAGCCGGATCATGCCTAGCTCAAAGCGACCGGGCGCGCATCCGGAGATGGAACGGCGACTTGGCATCTTGGATACCGTTCGGTGACATCAGGGGTTCACATCGCGCGCGTTTTCGGCCTCGAGCGGCCAATCGAAACCGGAAACGAAATGATCCGGCCCGAGGTCGATTGATCAGACTTTTCAATCAACCCATTGATGGAACGGATGAAATGCCGCTCGGGTCGCGCTGAGTGCAAACCGGGCCTGTGTTTTTTGCATGGAGTTCAGCCGAAAAACCCTTGCGTTTTGTGCAGCGCATCTGCATATTGTTGCGGTGCGGTAGCGCTTCGCGTTATCGCTGCCCTCCTTGGGCGTTTCCTCCCTAGACTTGGGCCGCTTGTCATTCAAGCGGCCCTTTTTTTTGCGTCGAGCTTTGCGCCGACGCGATCGGCGCAACGCGCCTACGCAGAGAAAGTGCGCGCCCTCTATTCCGCGGCGGCCTGGAACGGTCCGAGGTCGCCGAGCGGCACGGTCGCCAGCACTTCGGCGAGCACGGCGAGATCGGAGGCGACCTGGGCGAAGCGCGGGCCGCGCTCGCGCTTGCGCTCGTCCATGTAGATCGCGCGGTTGAGCTCGATCTGAATCGCGTGCAGCCCCGAAGCCGGGTTGCCGTAATGCTCGGTGATGAAGCCGCCGGCGTAAGGCTTGTTGCGGCCGACCGAATAGCCGAGGCGCCCGAGCACGTCCTCGAACAGGTCCGGCAGCAGCGAGGCGCAGCTCGTGCCGTAGCGATCGCCGATCACCATGTCGGGCCGCCGCGGCTCGTCACGGGACACGCCGACCGACGGCATCGAATGGCAGTCGACCAGCACGACGGTGCCGAACTGCTGGTGCACGCGGTTGATCAGCCGGCGCAAGGCGCGGTGATAGGGTTTGTACAGCGTCTCGATCCGGTGCAGCGCCTCGTCGACGTTCAGCCGGTCGCGATAGATCTCCTGGCCGTCGCCGACGACGCGGGGGATGGTGCCGAGGCCGCCCGCGACCCGCATGGAGCGGGTGTTGGCGAAGCTCGGCAGCCGGCCGGTGAACATCCTTGGATCGAGCTCATAGGGCTCGCGGTTGACGTCGACATAGCAGCGCGGAAAGTGCACGCGCACGACGGGAAAGCCGCGCTCCAGCAGATCGGCGATCAATTCGTCCATGAACGAATCTTCCGAGCGTCGCAGCGACGGCAGGTCGATTCGCGAGGCCAGCAGGAACTCGTCGGGATAGACGGAGCCGGAGTGCGGCGAATTGAAGATGATGGGCGCGCGCCATTCGGCAGGCTCCATGATCTCGAACGGCGGCAATTCGCCTTCAAAGTCCGTCATTGCTGGGCGCCGTCCCCTCGGTCACGTGCTTCACTGTCACGTGCTTCCACGTCATTTGGGTCGATGTCACGTCCGTTTATGTCAGGTCCGTCTATGTCACGTCGCTCGATGTCACGTCCGTCGATGCGCCGGTATCCTCCGGCCGTAGAGCGCTGGACAACGCCGTTACTGCTGATGCGCAAGCCTGTATCTTCGATAATCCGGGCCGTTCTGCCAAGCGAAAAGCAATGAAAAAGTTCATCCGTCGTTTGGAACAACTCTGAGCGGGCGCGCCGCGTCGCCGTGAACGGCCAAGCTTCAGCCCTGAAATTGCCTTGTCGATGTCGGATCAAAAGGCGCAATCTTTCACCCGAAATTTACCGCCCGTCAGGCTTAGTGGCGGCAACGCTCCGCCTCTCACCGGTTCAGACTCCCACGCCATGCACAAGATCCTGCTCGCCGAAGACGACAACGACATGCGCCGCTTCCTGGTCAAGGCATTGGAAAATGCCGGGTTCCAGGTCTCGCCCCACGACAATGGCATGTCGGCCTACCAGCGGCTGCGCGAGGAGCCGTTCGAGATGCTGCTCACCGACATCGTGATGCCGGAGATGGACGGCATCGAGCTGGCGCGCCGCGCCTCCGAGCTCGATCCGGACATCAAGATCATGTTCATCACCGGCTTCGCCGCGGTCGCGCTGAACTCCGATTCGGAGGCGCCCAAGAATGCCAAGGTGCTGTCCAAGCCGGTGCACCTGCGCGAGCTCGTCAGCGAGGTCAATAAGATGCTGGCGGCCTGAGCCGCCGCAGGCCTTGTCCGCGAATTCGCGGATTATTCCCAATTTCGGCATTTTGCGTCCTTGCCTGCCTGCGTGGGAGCCGATATAGGGACGCCCACCCGAACGGATCGTTGGATTAGGGCACGTAGCTCAGCGGGAGAGCACTACCTTGACATGGTAGGGGTCACAGGTTCGATCCCTGTCGTGCCCACCATCGGCCGAAATGGCCGGTGGCCCAGCCTGGTCCCAGTTTTCGATCATTGAAGATCCTCCGTTGTGAATGCGCAGTGATCGGCGCTCGCTGCCGAGACGCTCGCAGGGCGGCGGCCATTGCGAACGCAAGCGCAACTCCTTCTGCCGCTGGGGCGCCGTGACCGGGGCAGCCCTGGCGTGAACCGGCAATCCATGCCGAGGGCTTCGGTCACTCTCTCTATCTCCGTCATTGCGAGGAGCAGTTGCAACGAAGCAATCCAGAGTCGCACACGTGACCCTGCGTTGCGTCGCTTCGCTCGCAATGACGGCGGCTGGATCGTGATGATGGCGGCAAACATGGCTTCGCTGCCCCGCGGCGCGTTCTCGCGTCCGAGCTTTGCTGATCGATGTCCCTCTTCCCGAGAAGAGGGCACGGGGAATGCCGGGCGCTGGCCGCACCCATGGCCCGCCTGCAGAAAAGAAAGCAGGCGGCAGTCACCACAGGTTCAGCCGAGAACACCCGGCATTCCCCGCGCGATGGTTTTGACGGCTGCTTCGCGCTCTCCCCGGTGCGCCGGGCTTTCTGGCCACCGTTATCAGCGCGGCGCGTGAGCGCCGCCACGGACGTGACACCAGCGTCGGGGTGTCAGGACCACGCGACTTGACCGTGCGCATCGCTGTCGTTCGTCGGCGCGGACAACCACGCTGCGACAACAACACGCCCACCGCATCCCGCCTCGACGTTCGTGACGACCGCGAAGCGCCCCTCGTGTGAGACGGGATGGCGATAGATATACATGAATTCGGAAAAAATGAAAGAGAAAAATTCGGCTTTACCGGAGCAATCGGAATTGCGCTGTCGGAGGGCTGGACGTTGGCTTTAGAGCCAAAGCGGGCTTGATCAATATTGAAGTTAGCTCTTACATACTCTCAAACGACGCCAGGGCAGAGCATGGAATTCTTGGGAGCATGGATCGCGTCGCATTTAATCGCAGAGTCCGATGATTGGATACCGCGAACGCTGTTGGGCTGGATTCGAGTCGCGCTTCTTGCCGGCCTGATTGGGCAGCTCATTTTCCTGATTCACGCATGCATCGCGCTGTCAGTCCCGGCGATCCTTTGGTTGAGTCTTTTGGCAAATGTTTTGGCGCTCATTGTCGTTCGTCGCGCTCTGCGGTGGCGATATCCCGTCTAGCAGTATGAGTGACGAACTGGCCTCGCATTGACCTAAGGCGGTCTCCTCATTGGGATTAGCGACGTCGGCTCATCGAGATCAATTGGACCCAGCCGGCCAACGGACCGAGCGTCCGCTTTTTGACCCGAAGCGGACTACTTCGTTGGTTGGACCGTTCGGAATTGTATCTGTCCGTTCCGGGTATCGTTGAGCCGTTTCGCTAGATTGAAGACGTCTTGATCCGACCAGTTGCGATCACTGATCTGCCAAGTCGCACCTGCGATGGGCGCTCGCATGACCGGGGTCAGAAACGAATGTCCCGCAAGATGAATCTCAAGTGGCGGACCAAGATTGCTGTCGGGTCTCGGCCGGTCGTGCGTGCTGCGCCGGACGTCGCCCGGTCAGAACAATCCGGGACTGAGATCAAGCCCGTAGGTCAGCGCCATTGCCGCCACCAGCAAAACTGCGGCAGCGGCCAGCAGGAGCTGCTTGAGCAGCGCGTCTGAAATGCCATTTGATGAATCAGAAAAGGCTTTCGAGATAGCTTTGGCCAGAGTCGTCATTTGCGACCTCCATCTCGCCCAATATGAATAGGTCAGCGGAACGGACAGAAAGGTTCATTCGGCCGACGCCGTCGCAGGCGGTCCGCCGGGAGGGCAAATCAGGCTTCGGGCGAGCGTTCTCGGGCCGACCGGCTCCGGCCCTCTTGGGTCAGGTTCCTATGGAGCACTCCTGCGAAAAACTGATAGAACCCAGGCGTCGACGCACTCACGAGGATGGCAAGACCAATGACAACAAAGCGCGTGGTGTTCACCGGAGGAACCGGCAAGGCGGGACGGCACGTGCTGCCGCATCTCAAGGCCAAGGGCTATGAGCTGCTCAATGTCGACCTCAAGCCGTTCGATCATCCCGGGATCAACACGCTGGTCGCCGACCTCACCGATAGCGGCCAGGCGTTCAATGCGCTGACGACGCATTATGGCTTTGGCGGCTTCAATGCCGGGCGGCCGGCACAGGCACCGGACGCCGTGGTGCATTTCGCCGCGATCCCGCGGGTGCTGATCGAGCCTGACAACGAGACGTTCCGGGTCAATACGATCTCGACCTACAACGTGATCGAGGCCGCGGCCAAGCTCGGCGTGCGCAAGATCATCATCGCCTCCAGCGAGACCACCTATGGGGTCTGCTTCGCCGAGGGCGACAAGGACTTCCACAGCTTCCCGCTCGAGGAGGATTACGACATCGACCCGATGGATTCCTACGGGCTGTCGAAGGTGGTCAACGAGAAGACCGCGCGGGCATTTGCGATGCGTTACGGCATCGACATCTACTGCTTGCGGATCGGCAACGTCATCGAGCCTGACGAATACGACATGTTCCCGCGCTTCCTCGCCGACCCGCCGTCGCGCAAGCGCAATGCGTGGTCCTACATCGACGCGCGTGACCTCGGCGAGATCGTGCATCTGGCAATCGCCAAGGACGGGCTCGGCTTCCAGGTGTTCAATGCGGTGAACGATACCGTGACGGCCAACATGCCGACGCAGGAGCTGCTGCGGCGCTATTGTCCGAATGTGCCGGTGACCCGCGAGCTCGGCGAACGCGAGGCGCCGCTGTCGAACCGCAAGGCGCGCGAGGTGCTCGGGTTCAAGGAGGAGCACGACTGGCGGAAATATGTGAAGGCGGGGTAGGGCACGCAATCGCGAGATATGCTCGGCTCTCTCCACAACGTCATGGCCGGGCTCGTCCCGGCCATCCACGTCGGGCCTAGCGGAAGGACGTGGATGCCCGGGACAAGCCCGGGCATGACGAGTAACCCAATTGCCTTACGTGCACGCCGCGCGTCACGCCATCCGCCGCCGGATCGCCAGCATCGCGAGTGACAGCACGATGGTGCCGACGATGAAGACCGCCGCGGCCGACACGATGGCAGGGCTGATGTTCTCGCGGATGGTGGCGAACATCTGCCGGGCGAGCGTGCGCTGGTTAGGGCCGGCGACGAACAGGGTGAGTACGACCTCGTCGAGCGAGGTCGCGAAGGCGAACAGCGCGCCGGAGATGATGCCGGGGAGCGCAATGGGAAGCGTCACCGAGAACAGCACCGTCGGCGGCGCGGCGCCGAGACTGGCGGCCGCCTGCTCCAGCCTGATGTCGACGCCCTGCAAAGCCGAGGAGACATTGACCAGCACGAACGGCACGGCCACCACGGTGTGGGCGATGATGACGCCGAGATAGGTGTTGGTGAGGCCATAGCGCGCGAACATCAGCTGCATGCCCACACCAAGCACCACCGCGGGCACCACCATCGGCAGCAGGAACACCGTGCGCAATGTCGAGATCAGCAGCGAGGCGCGCTTGCCGCGCAGGCCGAGCGCGGCGAGGGTGCCGAGCAGGGTGGCGAGCACCGTGGTGCCGGTGCCGATCAGGAGGCTGTTGACGATCGACAGCCGCCAGGACTCGGCGGTGACGAGCTCGCGGAACCAGCGTGTCGAATAGCCTGATATGGGATAGTTCAGGAACACGCTGTCGGTCAGCGACAGCGGCAGCACGGCCACGAGCGGCCCGAGCAGGAAGATCACCACGAACGCGGCGAACACGAACTTGAGGAGCGGCAGCGGCCTCATGCGCGCTGCTCCTCGACCGTCAGGCGCATATAGATGGCGTAGAGCAGGATGGTCATCGCCAGCAGCACCAGGCCGAGTGCGCCCGCCATGCCCCAGTTCGCAGCACCAGTCGCGTAATAGGCGATGACGGACGAGATCATCTGGTCGTTGGCGCCGCCGATCAGCGCGGGCGTGATGTAGTAGCCGAGGGCGGCCATGAACACGAGCAGGGCGCCGGAGACGACGCCGCGCATCGACAGCGGCAGCAGCACGTGGAAGAAGGCGCGCAGCGGATGCGCGCCGAGCGAGGCGGCCGCCGGCATCAGATTGCGCGGGATCGATATCAGCACGCTGAAGATCGGCAGCACCATGAACGGCAGCAGCACATGGGTCATCGCGATGACCACGCCGAGCCGGTTGAACATCAGCGGGATCGGCGCCGAGGTCAGGCCGAGCCCCTTCAAGGTCGCATTGATCAGGCCGTTGTCCTGCAGCACGACGTACCACGCCGCGGTGCGCACCAGCAGCGAGGTCCATAGCGGCAGCAGCACGGCGCCGAGCAGCACCTGCCGACGCCAGCCCTCGACCGAGGCCGCCACCATCGCATAGGGCAGGCCGATCAGGATGCAGGCCAGCGTGACCAGCGCCGAGGTGATGAAGGTCCGGATCATGATCAGCCGGTTGGCCGACGCGCCCTCGGGCATCGCCGCGATGCTGCCGGATGCGTTGCGCTCGAGATCGACGGCCGCGAGCAGGTTCTTGTCGGTCCAGGGCGACGCGACGGCCTCGGCGATCGTCGTCCAGTAGGACGTCTCGCTCCAGCGCGGATCGATGCTCGCGAGGTCGACCGCACCGCTGCCGTCGAGCGCGCGGCGGGTCTTGCCGAGCAGGCTGCGGAAGCCGGATTGTGCGCTGTTGAGGCGGCGGACGAGATCGCCGAACTGCTCGTCATTCTCTAGCGCGCGGATGTCGTCGGCAAAGGCGGCCTGTGCCGCTGCGGGCGGCGCGCCGCGGCGGTCCCACCCCGACAACGCGCGCGCCGTGCGCGGCAGCGCCTCGGTCGCGACGGGATCCGACACCGCCGACTTCATCATCGTCACCAGCGGCACGACGAAGAACGACAGCATGAACGCCAAAAGCGGCGCGAGCAGCAGGGCTGCCTTCAAGCGCTGGTTGAGGTCTGGTCGCATGATCCCACCACCCAGACATCCGACGCGGCAAAGGACAGCGCCACCTCGCGACCGACCTCCGCCGCCTCGCTCATCCGGTCGCCCTTGATGATCAGCCGCTGCTCGCCGACAGCAGCGACGAGCCGCATGTGATCGCCGAAATAGACCGCGTCGAGGATGCGCGCGGTGGCACGGTTCGCCGTCGCCGCGGCATGATCGTTGATCCGGATCGCCTCGGGGCGGATCGAGACGCGCACCTTGCCGCCGTCGATAGGCTTCGTGCTGGCATGCGCCGTCAGCGAGAGCCCGGACTCCGTGGTCAGATGCACGGCCTCGCCAACATGGGAGTCGACCTTGCACGACAAAAGATTGGTCTCGCCGATGAACTCGGCGACGAACGGCGTGCGCGGCATCTCGTAGATCTCGCGCGGCGTGCCGATCTGCTCGATCCTGCCATGGTTGAACACGGCGATGCGGTCGGACATCGTCAGCGCCTCGTCCTGATCATGGGTGACGAACACGATGGTCAGGCCCAGCCGGCGGTGCAGGTCGCGGATGTCGAGCTGCATCTGCTCGCGCAGCTTCTTGTCGAGCGCGCCGAGCGGCTCGTCCATCAGCACCACCTGCGGCTCGAACACCAGCGCGCGGGCCAGCGCCACGCGTTGCTGCTGGCCGCCCGAGAGCTGCGCCGGCTTGCGCTCGGCCATGGCGGAGAGCTTGACCATGTCGAGCACGCGCGCCACGCGCGTGGCGATCTCCGCTTTGGGCGCGTTGCGCATCTTCAACGGAAAGGCGATGTTGTCGCGCACGCTCATATGCGGAAACAGCGCGTAGTTCTGGAACACCACGCCCATGTTGCGCTTGTGCGGCGGCAGGCCGTCGACCCGGACGCCATCGACCGCGATCGTGCCGCTGGTCGGCTGCTCGAAGCCGGCGAGCATCATCAACAGCGTGGTCTTGCCGGAGCCGGAGGGGCCGAGCAGGGCGATGAACTCGCCTCTGGTGATGTCGAGATCGAGATGGTCGACGACGGTCAACGGGCCGAAGCGCTTGACCACCTGCCGGAACGAGATGAAGGGGGTGTCCATGAGGGAGGCTTTCGGCGCCAAACACGCCGGTACGCTGGCACATGAGGCGGACGCACGATGCGAGGATCGTGCGTCCAGAGCGTCGGGATTTAGCGCGCCAGCCAGGCGTTGAAGCGCTTCGACAGCTCTTCCGAATTGTCGGTCCAGAAGCCGACGTCGAGCGCGATCGCCTGCTTGAGATTGTCCGGCGTGGTCGGCAGCTCCGCGGCGTATTTCTCCGGCACCAGCTTGGCGGCGGCGATGTTCGGCAGGCCGTAGGCGATGTATTCCGGCAGCTTGGCCTGATTGTCGGCCTGGCTCGCAAACGCGATGAAGTTCATCGCCGCGTCCTTGTTCGGCGAGCCCTTCAGCACCACCCAGCTGTCGACGGCATAGATGCTGCCCGGGAAGACGAAGCCGAAATGCTTGCCCTCGGTGCGGTTGATGGCGGTGATGCGGCCGTTATAGACCGAGGTCATCGCGACCTGGCCCGACGACAGCAATTGCAGCGGCTGCGCGCCGGCCTCCCACCAGACGATGTCGGGCTTCAGCGCATCGAGCTTCTTGAAGGCGCGCTCGACGCCCTCCTTGGTCTTCAGCACCTTGTAGACGTCGGTGGCCGGCACGCCATCGGCCATCAATGCGAATTCGAGCGTGTACTTGGCGCCCTTGCGCAGGCCGCGCTTGCCGGGAAACTTCGTCGTGTCCCAGAAATCCGCCCAGGTCTTCGGCCCGTCCTTGATCTTGTCGCCGTCGAACGCCATGCCGGTGGACCAGACGATGGCGCCGACGCCGCAATCGCTGACGCCGGCCGGAATGAAGCCGTCCTTGCCGCCGAGCTTGCTCCAGTCGATCTTCTCATAGATGCCGTCGCTGCAGCCGAGCTCGAGCTCCTCGGCCTCGACCTGCACCGCATCCCAGTTCGGCACGCCGGCCTTCACCTTGGCCTGCAGCACGCCGTAGCCGCCGTCCCAGCTCTCGTCGAGCACGGTGGCGCCGAGCTTGGCGGCAAACGGCTGGAAGTAGATCTTGCGCTGTGCGTCCTGGTAGTTGCCGCCCCATGAGACCACCGTGAGGTCCCGCGCCTCTGCCGACGCGGCAAGCGCGAGCATCGCAGCCGCGGCCACCAGCACGGTGCGCGAACCAGGTCGCATCGCGCGTGCCCGGTCCGTTCTGGTGGGCGCCGTTGCTGTTCGAAGGCTGGTTCGCAGAGAAAACATGCTCAATGATCCGTCGCACTTTGAAAGGTGCAAAAAGCTATCGGCTGCCCATTCCGCTGGCAAGCGCGAGTTTTCACCGGATGTTGATGCTATTTTGGCGTTAGCGCCATGCGAAACGGCACTGCAACAGCGTGACGTCGGGATGGCTGCGGGAATGCTCCGTCGGCGTCGACAGACCAGCGCCGACTTAAAGGCCGGCGCCGCAGCCGTCGCGCTCCGGGCAGATCTGCGAGAGCGATGGGTCGCACGTCGCCGAATTATCGACGATCAGGCCGACGGAGGGGCGTGCGTTGACAGCGGCGCTGCCCGGGCCGGCCAGCCGGCGAAAGGCACGATGCGCGCCGATGCGCTGAAAACCCTCGGCGGTCCTCATTAGCCGGGCTGCGACCATTTGATTCAAAAAATCCATGCTGCAACTCCTTTGGTCAAATGACCCGGCGGCCTGGTGCGGGACAGGCCGCCGGGTCGGCGCAACGTGCTGGAGTTGGCGTCCTCCATCGCGCTGCGCTGGTCTGTGATCCGGTTCACATCTCGCGAAAATTGATCGTGCACCGGATCATCGGGGGAAGCGTGATGAGGACGCCAACCGTCACTTGCCTGTACGTTACAAGAGACGGTCGCGTTTCTCCGTGTCCGACATCACGCCTGTTCACATCGCCGTTTACTCCGCAGGCTGAGCCGCCACCGTGCCGTGGCCGCCATGCTGGGTGAGCGGCCTCATGCCGGTGAGGGTTCGCAGCAGCACGTAGAACACGGGCGTCAGGAACAGGCCGAACACGGTGACGCCGATCATGCCGGAGAACACCGCCACACCCATCGCGCGCCGCATTTCCGAGCCGGCGCCGGTCGAGAGCACCAGCGGCAGCACGCCCATGATGAACGCCATCGACGTCATCAGGATCGGCCGCAACCGGAGCCGGCTGGCCTCGATCGCCGCACGCAGCGGCGTGCGTCCGGCGAATTCGAGCTCGCGCGCGAATTCGACGATCAGGATCGCGTTCTTGGCCGAGAGGCCGACGAGCACGATCAGGCCGATCTGGGTGAAGATGTTGTTGTCGCCCTTCGAGATCCAGACGCCGGCCATCGCCGCCAGCAGCGCCATCGGCACGATCATCAGGATCGCCAGCGGCAGAGTGAGGCTCTCGTAGAGCGCGGCCAGCACCAGGAACACCAGGAGGATCGCGAGCGGGAACACCCAGAGACCGGAGTTGCCGGCGATGAACTCCTGATAGGTCAGATCGGTCCATTCGAAGGCAAATCCAGGAGACAGCACTTCCGCGGCGATCTTCTCGGCCGCCGCCTGCGCCTGGCCCGACGAGTAGCCGGGGGCTGCTGCAGCGTTGATGTCCGACGACAGGAAGCCGTTGTAGCGGATCGCCCGCTCGGGACCTGCGCTCTGCCGGACGTTGAGCAGCGCCGACAGCGGCACCATCTCGCCGGACGACGAACGCACCTTGAGCTGGCGGATGTCGTCGGCGCGGGCGCGGAACGGCGCGTCGGCCTGCACGCGCACCGAATAGGTGCGGCCGAATTTGTTGAAGTCGTTCACGTAGTACGAGCCGAGGTAGATCTGCAGCGTGTTGAACACCTCCGTCACGGGAACGCCGAGCTGCAGCGCCTTGGTGCGGTCGATGTCGGCGAACAGCTGCGGCACGTTGACCTGGAAGCTCGAGAACGCGCCGGCGATCTCCGGCGACTTCTGCAAGGCGCCCATGAAGGCGGTGGTGACGTCGTTCAGCGCCTCGTAGCCGCGGCCGGCGCGATCCTCGATCTGCAGCTTGAAGCCGCCGATCGTGCCCAGACCGTTGACCGGCGGCGGCGGGAACATCGCGATGAACGCGTCCTGGATCCCGGCGTATTTCTTGTTGAGCTGCATCGCCAGCGCCGGACCCGACAGCGACGGATCCTTGCGCTCGTCGAACGGCTTCAGGCCGGAGAACACGATGCCGGCATTGGAGGAGTTGGTGAAGCCGGAGATCGACAGACCGGGAAAGGCGATCGAGCTCTCGACACCGGGTTGCGTCAGCGCGATGTCGCTCATCTTGCGGATCACCTCCTCGGAGCGGTCGAGCGTGGCGCCGTCCGGCAGGCGGGCGAAGCCGACCAGATACTGCTTGTCCTGGCCCGGCACGAAGCCGCCCGGCACCTGCTTGAACAGGAAGCCGGTGGCGCCGATCAGCAGCACGTAGAGAATCATCACGGCCGCCTTGCCGCCGATCACCCGGGAGACGCTGCCGCTGTAATTGTCGGAGGCGCGGACGAAGGCGCGGTTGAAGCCGCGGAAGAACCAGCCGAGCGAGCGGTCGAGGATGCGGGTGAGGCGGTCCTTCGGGTCGTGGTGGCCCTTGAGCAGCAGCGCCGACAGCGCCGGCGACAGGGTGAGCGAGTTCACGGCCGAGATCACGGTGGAGATCGCGATCGTCAGCGCGAACTGCTTGTAGAACTGCCCGGTCAGGCCGGAGATGAAGGCGAGCGGCACGAACACCGCGACCAGCACCAGCGCGATCGCGATGATCGGCCCGGACACCTCGCGCATCGCCTGATAGGTGGCGTCGCGCGGGGATAGCCCCGCTTCGATGTTGCGCTCGACGTTCTCGACCACGACGATGGCGTCGTCGACGACGATGCCGATCGCGAGCACCAGGCCGAACAGGCTGAGCGCGTTGATCGAGAAGCCGAACAGATGCATCACCGCGAAGGTGCCGACAATGGAGACGGGAACGGCCAGCAGCGGGATGATCGAGGCGCGCCAGGTCTGCAGGAACAGGATCACCACGATCACGACCAGCACGATCGCCTCGAACAGCGTGTGCACGACGGCCTCGATCGAGGAGCGCACGAACTGGGTCGGGTCGTAGACGATGTGATACTCGACGCCTTCCGGCATCGTCTTCTTGATCTCGGCCATGGTGGCGCGGACATTGTCGGAGATCTGCAGCGCGTTGGAGCCGGGCGCCTGGAAGATCGGGATCGCCACCGCCTGCTTGTTGTCGAGCAGCGAGCGCAGGCCGTATTCGGAGGCGCCGAGCTCGATGCGGGCGACGTCGCGCAGCCGCGTGACCTCGCCATGCGCGCCGGTCTTCACCACGATGTCGGCGAACTGGTCCTCGTTGGAGAGCCGGCCCTCGGCATTGACCGAGAGCTGCAGGTCGAGGCCTTTGACACTTGGCGACGCGCCGACCACGCCGGCGGCGGCTTCGACGTTCTGTGCCTGGATCGCCTTGACGATGTCGGAGGCGGAGAGGCCGTGCTCGGCCGCCTTCTGCGGATCGACCCAGACCCGCATCGAATAGTCGCCGGCGCCGAACAGCTGCACGTCACCGACGCCGTCGATGCGCGCCAGCCGGTCCTTGACGTTGAGCACCGCGTAGTTGCGCAGGTAAGTGGTGTCGTAGCGGCCGTTGGGCGAGATCAGATGCACGACCATGGTGAGGTCGGGCGAACTCTTCTTGGTGATGACGCCGAGCTGGCGCACGACGGCCGGCAGCCGCGGCTCGGCCTGCTGCACCCGGTTCTGCACCAGCTGCGTCGCCTTGTCCGGATCGGTGCCGAGCTTGAAGGTGACGGTCAGCGTCATCGCGCCGTCGGTGGTCGCCTGGCTGCTCATATAGAGCATGTTCTCGACGCCGTTGATCTGCTCCTCGATCGGCGTCGCCACCGTCTCGGCGATCACCTTCGGGTTGGCGCCGGGATAGGTCGCGCGCACCACGACGGAGGGCGGCACGACGTCGGGATATTCCGAGATCGGCATCGAGAACAGGGCGATCAGGCCGCCCAGAAAGATGAGCGTCGACAGCACGCCTGCGAAGATCGGCCGGTCGATGAAGAATTTGGAAAGGTTCATGGAAGGCCCCGTGGTCGGGAGAGGTCAGCGTGGGGCTGACGTTGTTAGTTGGCTTTATCGGTCGTGCCGCGAACTCGGTCTGCGCCTCTCCCCGCGTGCGGGGAGAGGTCGGATTGCATCGCCAGATGCAATCCGGGTGAGGGGGACTTTCAGCACGGTCGGTGGGTGTGGCTGCCCCTCACCCCAACCCTCTCCCCGTGAAGAACGGGGAGAGGGAGCGCACCGTCCGCGTCGGACTAGAATCGACTAATCATGATCAGCGCTGCGCCAGTTGCTTCGTGTCAGCCCCATCGCGTGCGCCCATCGCGGCCACCTGCGTCTTCAGCAGTGCCCCTGGCCGCACGCGCTGCAGGCCGTTGACGACCACGCGCTCGCCAGGCTTCAGCCCCGCCGAGATGATCCTCAGGCCTTCGACGCTGCCGCCGAGCGTGACCGGCCGGTACACCGCGCGCTCGTCGTCGCCGACCACCATCACAAATTTCTTGTCCTGGTCGGTGCCGATGGCGCGCTCGTCGAGCAGGACGAGCGACTGCTGCTGCGGCTGGCCCATGCGGACGCGGGCGAACTGGCCGGGGATCAGGGTGCCGGTCTCGTTCTTGAACACGGCGCGGACGCGGATGGTGCCGGTCTGGCCCTGCACCTGGTTGTCGATCAGCTGGATGTGGCCCGACGCGGTGATGCCGCCCGACGTCGTCATCTCCACTGGAATGCGATCGAGATTGCCGCGCTTGCCGGAGGCGTCGGCCACGGCGGCCAGCGCCCGCAGCACGACATCCTCGGTGGCGTCGAAGCTCGCATAGATCGGATTGACCGAGACCAGGTTGGTCAGCACCGGCGAGGCCGAGCCGGCGGCGACGAGATTGCCGACGGTGACCTCGATGCGGCCGACGCGGCCGTCGACCGGCGCGCGCACCTGCGTGTAGTCGAGATTGAGCTTGGCCGCCTGGAGTGCGGCTTCCGCCGCCTTGACGTTGGCGATCGCCTCGCGATTGCCGTTGTCGCGCTGGTCGTAGTCGCGCTTGGTGACAATGGAATTGCCGACCAGCTGCGCGCCGCGCTCGAGCTCATTGGCGGCGAAGGAGGCGCGGGCGCGGGCGGCTTCGAGCTGCGCCTGGGCGCGGTCGACCTCGGCAGCGTAGGGCGCGGGGTCGATCTTGAACAGCACGTCGCCGGCCTTCACCAGCGAGCCCTCGGTGAAATTGGTGGCAAGGATGGCGCCGGCGACGCGCGGCCGGACCTCGACCCGCTCGACGGCTTCGAGCCGGCCGGAGAACTCGTCCCACAGGCTGGCCTTGCGCGGTTCGATGACCGAGACCGTCACCGGGACGGCCTGTTCCGGCGCCGCGGCGTGAGCCGCCTGCGGGACGGGGCTGAAATGGAAATAGTGCGAACCGGCATAGGAGCCGGCGGCGATCAGCGCGCCGGCAACAGCGACGGTGCTCAGCCACCGGTTCAGGCGGTTAGGGGAACTCGTATCAGGCGAAGGCATTGTCCCGCTCCAGATTTGTAGTGCTCGCTACAAATGTGGCGCTGGCAACTCGTTCGCAAGAGACTTATGTAACGGATGCTACGAAAATCCTAGACGGAACTTTGGCGGCTGCGCCAGATCAAAGAAATGGCTAGGAATCGCAAATAGATAAGAATCAGTCGGGGCGGAGACGAAAACAGGAGTTTTGCACCATGGGCGTCGGACGGCCCCGGACTTTCGATCGCGACACCGCGCTGGACCAGGCGATGGAGGTGTTCTGGCGCCATGGCTATGAGGGCGCGACCATCGCCCAGCTCACCGACGCCATGGGCATCAACCCGCCGAGCCTCTATGCCGCCTTCGGCAGCAAGGAGGCGCTGCTCAAGGCCGCGCTCGACCGCTACACCCAGCGCCGCGAGGCCTGGATGGAGGAGGTCCTGGGCGCGCCGACCGCCCGCGAGGTCACCGCGCGGATGCTGATGGGCGTTGCCGAGAAGCAGACCGATCCGTCCAATCCCCCTGGCTGCCTGCTGGTGCAGGGCGGCCTCGCCTGCGGCTCCGGCTCGGCCAACGTGCCGTTCGAGCTCGCCGCGCGGCGCGCCCAGACCGAGGAGCAGCTCCGGCATCGCTTCGATCGTGCGAAGCAAGAGAGCGACCTGGCCGAGAGCGCCGACCCCGCCGCGCTGGCGCGCTACGTCTCCGCCGTCATCACCGGCATGAGCGTGATGGCGTCCTCCGGCGCCGACCGTCAGTCGCTGGCGCAGGTCGCCGAGGTCGCCATCAAGACCATCGCAGATCAGTCGGTGCGGGCGCCGGTCACCGCGAACTGATCGCTCGCATGCGCTGGGCGACGGGGCGCTCTGCCGTCGTACTGTCTTGTGCTCGCGGACGCGATGCGGTCCCCTGCGGCCGCCTCATTGTCAGCGCGAACCAAGAGCCATTTCTTCATGCGTGTCTTCTCCGCCGCCCTCGCTACCGAGACCAACACCTTTGCGCCGATGCCGACGGGACTCGGGACCTTTCACGAGCGTGCGTATTTTCCGGCAGGGCAGCACCCCGACAAGATGCAGATGCATGGCGGGCCGCTATGGGCGGCGCGGCAGGTCGGGCCGTCCAAAGGATGGACGCTGATCGAGGGGCTGGTCGCGGCGGCGGTGCCGAACGGGCTCGTCACCCGCGCGGCGTTCGAGACCTTGCGCGACCAGATCCTCACCGACCTCAAGGCCGCGATGCCGATCGACATGGCGCTGATCGGCCTGCACGGCGCGATGATCGCCGACGGCTATGACGACTGCGAGGGCGAGCTGCTGTCGCAGATCCGCAAGATTGTCGGCCCAGACGTTGTCATCGGCGCGACACTCGATCCGCATGTCCATATGAGCGAGCTGATGGTGGACAGCGCCGATCTCCTGATCTGCTGGAAGGAATATCCGCACACGGACATTCTCGAGCGCGCGCAGGATCTGGTGAAGCATTGCACGGAGCTGGCCGAGAAGCGGCTGAAGCTGCGCAAGGCGCTGGTCGACACCGACATGATCGTCACTCTGCACACCACGCGCGAGCCGGTGCGCAGCTTCGTCGACCGTATCACCGCGCTGGAAGGCAAGGACGGCATCGTCTCGGCGTCGGTCGTGCACGGCTTTGGCTGGGGCGACACGCCCGCGATGGGCACCAAGGTGCTGGTGTATAGCGATGCGGCCGTCGATCCCGACGGCGCGAAGGCGCAAGCGCTGGCGCGCAAGCTCGCGGACGAGCTGATCGGCATGCGCGAGGCTGTGACCGAGCGCATGCCCGGCGTCGATGCCGCGCTCGACCAGGCGCTGGCCAAGGACGGCACCATCGTGCTCGGCGATGCCAGCGACAATCCCGGCGGCGGCGCGCCGGGCGATTCCACCTTCATCCTGCGCCGCGTGCTCGAGCGGAAGATCGAGAACGTCTGCGTCGGCCCGATGTGGGACCCGATCGCGGTGCGCATCGCCTTCGATGCCGGCGTCGGCGCCAAGCTGCCGTTGCGGATCGGCGGCAAGATCGGGCCGCTGTCGGGCGATCCGGTCGATGCGACCTGGGAGATCAAGGCGCTGAAGGAGAACATGGTGATGACCGGGCTCGCCGGCACGCCGGCGAAGCTCGGCGATTCCGCGCTGATCGCAACCGGCGGCGTCGAGGTCGTCATCACGACGTTCCGCTGCCAGGCGTTCGGGAAGGACTTCTTCACCCAGCTCGGCTGCGATCCGTCGACGCGCAAGCTCGTCGTGGTGAAATCCGCGCAGCACTTCCGCGCGTCGTTCGCCCCGATCGCGGCCGACATCATCATGGTCGATGCGCCCGGCGTGGTCGCGCGCGACGTGACGACGTTGCCGTACAAGAAGATCAAGCGTCCGAAATGGCCGCTCGACGAGCTGCCGCAACTGACGCGCGCATGATGTCCCAGAATGCGACGCTGTCAGCGCTGACGTTAACGTTCGGAACGCGGCTGGAACGAACCGCGTCCGAATCGCTGGCGAATCACAGTTTGAAATCCGTTCATGGCTAGATGTCGTGGCCCTGCGAAGCGACGCGCAACATGCAGCGACGGCGTACGTCTCGCGCGGCGCGTTGCTCGTCAAAAGAGTTAATAGCCGGGCGGCGGTTTACGTCGGCGATGATCCGAACCGCCGCATCCACGCGGCGCGCAGGCCGATGGGCGTCGGCGAGAACGGGCCAGGCGGTGCGCGCGTGATCAGGGCGAGCAGCACCAGCGCGGCGATGGCCAGCCAGAAGCACAGCCAGAACGCATCGAGATAAGCGAGCACATTGGCTTCGCGCTGGACTTGCGCGGCCAGCGTGCCGACGGCGCGGGCCTTGGCCTGTGCGCCGCCATGACTGGCGAAATAGCCGGTGAGCCGCTGCAGTGCGCGGGCGACGTCGACATCGCCGCTCTGGATGTTGAGGCCGAGATACGCCGAATGCACCTGCTCGCGCACGCGCAGCCACGTCCCCATCAGTGCGACGCCGATTTCAGCGCCGCCGAGCCGCATGATCTGGATGTAGGCCGCGAATGATGTTGCGCGCGCCGGATCGGAATTCGACAGCGCGAGGATGATGATCGGAAGCAAGGTCAGCGCCTGTCCGATCGACTGCAGCACGACGATGCCGATGAAATCCTCTCGCGCCCAGGCGTGGGTCAGCTGCGTGCCCATCAGATTGGCCGCCGCGAACGCACTCAAGCCGAGCACGACGACGATGCGCGGATCGAAATGGCGCAGCAGCCAGATCGGCAGCGGCACCAGCACGACCATCGGCAGTGCGCCATAGACCAGCAGAAGTGAACCGCTCTGCTCCGGCCGCAGCTGCGTGATCGCAGCGAGAAAGTTCGGGACCAGTGACGCGTTCGACAGGCTGGTGAGCGTGTACAGCAGGATCACGGCCAGCGAGAGCCCGATGTTGCGCGAGAACAGCACGTTGAAATGCGCCCAGGGCTGCGGCGCCAGCGCCTCGTTGATCAGGAACAGCACGAACAGCACGGCGCCGCCGGCGAGCAGCGCCATCACCGTGCCGGATTGCAGCCAGTCGAGCCGGTTGCCCTGGTCGAGCCCGGCATAGATCATCGACACCGCGCTGCCGAGCAGCAGCATGCCGCCCCAATCGGCCTTCTCGAGCAACGTGCGATTGACCGGCTCGGCGGGAGTGCCGAGATAGACCATCAAGGTCATCAGCGGCGCCAGCACGACGCCCTGCCAATACAGCCACTGCCAGCCGAGATGCTCGACATAGAAGCCGACCAGCGACGTCGAAGTATCAAGCGCGAAGCCGACGCGGATGGAGTAGATCGAGATCGCCGGCAGCCACCAGCGGATCGGCAGGTTGCGGAAGACGATCATCAGGGTCGCCGGCACGAAGGTGCCGAGCAGCATGCCGTGGATGATCGCGAGCGTGATCAGGGTTGGATAGTCACGGACGAACGGAATGATCAGCGACACCACCGCATAGACCAGGCTTGGAATGCCGAGCACGCGGCGCAGGCCGAACACCGTCGCGAGCCACGCCACCGCCGGCGCGATCAGGATCTGCGAGCCGATCGCGGCAGTCGACAGCCAGGCGCCCTCGTCGAAGCCCAGCGAGAATGCGCCGCGCAGGTCGGGCAGGCCGACCGAGGTCAGCCGGCTGTCGAAATTGGCCAGGAACGAGCCGAGCAGCACGGCGCCGACTGCGAACAGCGGATGTGCCGCCTGGCCGCCGCGCGACAGCGGCCCGCGATCGGCTGCGCTGATCGCGTCACTTGCTGCCATCGGCCGCGCCTGCGGTGCGGATGTGGGTCACGACCGACATGCCCGGCAGCAGCCGGTTGAGCAGCGGCTGGTTGGCGTCGAGCGCGATGCGCACCGGAATGCGCTGCACGACCTTGGTGAAATTGCCGGTGGCGTTGTCGGGCGGCAGCAGCGCGAATTGCGAGCCGGAGGCCGGCGCGATGCGCTCGACCCGGCCATGCAGCGTCTCGCCGGGGAAGGAGTCGACGGTGAGGTCGACCGGCTGGCCCGGCGCGACATGCGTGAGCTGCGTTTCCTTGTAGTTGGCGATGACGAAGACCTGCGGCAGCGGCACCACGGCGATCAGGCTGCTGCCGATATTGACATAGTCGCCGGTCTGCACCTGGCGCTGGCCGACGACGCCGTCGAACGGCGCGGTGATTTTGGTGTAGCCGAGCTTGAGCCGGGCGGCCGCCAACGCTGCCTTGGCCCCGGCGAGGTCGGCGCCGCGCTGCTTCTTGGTGCCGGTCAGCACCTCCAACTGATGACGCTGGGCGGCGATCACGGCGCGGCTGGCGCGCACATCGGCCTGCGCCTTGGCATAGGCGGCGGTGGCCTGCTCCAGCCGCTGCTTGGTGCCGGCCTCGCTCTGCGACAGCGATTGCTGGCGCTCTTCCTCCTGCCGGGCCTGCACCTCGGCGGCGCCCGCGGAGACCTGCTGCGCCTCGGCCTGCGCAATGGTCGCGTATTGCAGCTCGACCTGGTTGCTGAGATTGTCGAGCGCGGCCTGCGCGGCCTCGACATTGGCCTCGGCCTGCGAGACCTGGGCCTGGTAGTCGGCCGGATCGATCTGCACGAGGAGGTCGCCAGCCTTGACCTGTTGGAAATCGCTGACCGCGACCTTCAGCACCTCGCCGGCGACCCGGCTCGACAATTGGGTCAGGTCGGCGCGGACATAAGCGTCGTTCGTGGTCTGGGTCGTGGCGTTGCCGGTCCAGGCATTCCAACGGCTGGTTGCGAGCGCCACGAAGGCCAGCGCGACGATCACGGCCAACAGGGGAATGGCCAGGCGCGCCCACAGGCCCGGCGACGCTGCGGGCGAGGGCGGGGGTGGCGCCGCACGGGACGCCGCATCGACGCTGCTCGATGTTTCACTCAAGACACGCCTCCATCGCCCGACATTCACCGGCTGCACCAGTGGTAGCCCATTCTGCGGGACCTGCCACCTGGACTCCAGGGTGAGGAGATATGCATTCGCAGCTCGTGGATAGTCCGCGTGCCCGCCGGAGCCGGCGCTTGGCACGCGGTGGGCCATGATGTCCCGGAATGCGACGCCGATGACGCTGCCGTTAACGTTCAGAACGCGGCTGGAACGAACCGCGTCCGAATCAGTCGCGACTCACGGTTTGAAATCTGTTCACGGCTAGATGTCGGCATGATCAGCAAACGTCCGACAACATGCAGCATCCGGCGTGCGTCTCACGCGATGGCGTTGATGCGCGGAGGTTAACGGCGCCGGTCGAGCAATGAGCGGCTCCGCAAGCATCGCGTGTCGCGTACGGCATCGCTGCCATCCGTTGCATTTGCTTCACCTGCAACGTCGACCTATGCTGTCGCGCGTTCTGCGTTCGGGCTCTGCCTTTTCATCTCCAGGACGAAAGCATTCGGACGCATGGCAACGAGGGGCGCGGTTCTGATCGCCGGCGGTGCCGGCTATATCGGCGCTCACTGCTGCAAGGCGGTCGCCGCAGCCGGCTTCACCCCGGTCTGCTATGACGACCTGTCCACCGGCCACCGCAGCTTCGTGCAATGGGGGCCGTTCGTCCTCGGCGACATCGCCGACAGCCGCTTGGTCGCGGACACCATCCGGCGATACGACGTCCGGGCGGTGATGCACTTCGCGGCATCGAGCGCGATCGGTGAATCGGTCGTCGACCCGCAGACCTATTATCGCAACAACGTCACCGGCGCCCTCGGCCTTCTGCAGGGCATGCGCGAGGCCGGCTGCGCGTCGATCGTGCTGTCCTCGACCGGCGCTGTTTATGGCGAGGCCGGGCGCGATCCGATTCCGGAAAGCGCGGCGGGACCGGCCATCAATCCCTATGGCCGCTCCAAATACATGATCGAGCAGATCCTGGCCGATTACCGCGCCGCCTACGGCTTCTCGGCCAGCGTGCTGCGCTATTTCAACGCCAGCGGCGCCGACGCAGAGGGCCGGATCGGCGAGTTGCGCAATCCCGAGACGCATCTCATTCCGCGCGCGCTGATGGCGATCCTCGGCCATGTCACGGATTTCGCGATCTTCGGCACCGATTACGACACGCCCGATGGCACCGCGGTGCGCGACTACATCCATGTCGACGATCTCGCCGCCGCCCATATCGCCGCGCTCGTGCGGTTGCTCGAAGCCGGGGCCGGCGGCACCTATAATCTCGGCACCGGGGCCGGCCATTCGGTGCGCGAGGTCGTCGATGCGATCCGTGACGAAACCGGCGAGCAGGTGCCCCTGGTGTATCGCGCGCGCCGCGCCGGCGACCCGCCGGTGCTGGTCGCCGATCCCCGTCGCGCCCGGCAGGAGCTCGGCTTCCAGGCGCGCTGTTCGGACCTCGGCACGATCATCCGCTCGGCCTGGGCTTGGCACCAGACGGCGCATCCGCGCATCGCCTGAGCGGCGCGTCGTGGAAAGAGTGTTGCGCGAGAGCTGCTAGGCCGCCGCTGGCGGCGTATGCGCGAAGGCGTCCATCAGCATCAGCTCCACGTGCTCGTCTTCCATCGACCAGCGGCCGATCTCGGCGTCGTCACGGAAGAAGTGGATGCTGTGGACCGGCGAGCGGACATCGTCGCCGCGAATCATCCGGAGCAGGGTCTGCGCCACGCGGCAATGATCGCCGGGCAGCCTGAGATCGAAGAATGCATCGCCATAGCCCGGCAGCGGAGTGCCGGCCGAATCGCGAACTTCCATGCGCAACTGTGCCATGCTCGCATTCAACGACAGTAACGGTTTCCGCCCGGTAAATGCCGCCGGGTCGCGCCTCATATGAAGCGGCCATCATGGCGTGATCATGTCGCGTGCGACGCCTTGAGGCGCGCTGATCTCCTTCCAGGTGGAGTTCGCGACATGCACCGGCGGGAAGGCTGGCCGCTCGACATAGCGGCCGTCGCCGGCCTCCGCACGCAGCTCGCCGTCGCGGAAGGCGATGCGGCCGCGCGACACGGTGACGGCGGGTCCGCCGGTGCAGCTGAAGCCTTCGAACACGTTGTAGTCGATGCGGCTCACTTGCCGGCTCGCGCTGATCGTCTTATGCGCGGCCGGATCCCACACCACGAGGTCGGCGTCCGAGCCGGCCATGACCGCGCCCTTGCGCGGGAAAATGTTGAGGATGCGCGCGATGTTCGCCGAGGTGACTGCGACGAACTCCTCCTTGGTCAGCCGCCCGGTGCCGACACCGGCGCTCCACAGCAGCGGCATGCGGTCCTCGAGCCCGCCGGTGCCGTTGGGAATCTTGCGGAAGTCGCCGCGGCCGAGCCGCTTCTGCTCCAGCGTAAAGGCGCAATGATCGGTCGCGACCACCTGCAGCAAGCCGGATTGCAGCCCCGCCCACAGGCTGTCCTGATGCGCCTTGTCGCGGAACGGCGGCGACATCACGCAGGCCGCGGCCTGATCCCAATCCGCGGCGCGATATTCACGGTCGTCGAGCAGCAAATGCTGGATCAGCGGCTCGCCGTAGACGCGTTGGCCGGCGGCGCGGGCGCGCGCGATCGCCTCGTGCGACTGCCGGCAACTGGTGTGCACGACATAGAGCGGCGCGCCGGTCATGTCGGCGATCATGATGGCGCGGCTGGTGGCCTCGCCCTCGACCTCCGGCGGCCGCGAGAAGGCATGGCCCTCCGGCCCGTCGATGCCGCGCGCCAGCATCGCCTCCTGCATCCGGGCCACGACGTCGCCGTTCTCGGCATGGACCAGCGGCATGGCGCCGAGCTCCGCGCAGCGCGCGAACGAATTGTACAGCTCGTCATCATCCACCATCAAGGCGCCCTTGTAGGCCATGAAGTGCTTGAAGGTGTTGATGCCGTAGGTCTGGACGACGACCGCCATCTCGTCGAACGCCTGCTTCGACCAGGAGGTCACGGCCATGTGGAAGCCGTAGTCGGCCGCCGCCTTCTCCGACTTCCGCCGCCAGTCCTGATAGGCGGCGAGCATCGACTGGCCGGGGTCGGGAATGCAAAAGTCCACCACCATGGTGGTGCCGCCGGCGAGCCCCGCCTTGGTGCCCCATTCGAAATCGTCCGCCGACACCGTGCCCATGAAGCCGAGCTCGAGATGGGTGTGCGGATCGATGCCGCCCGGCATCACGTAGCATCCGTCGGCATCGATCACCTCCGCCGACAGCGGCGGCTCGATCGAGTTGCCCACCGCGAGAATGGTGCCGCCCTGGATCAGGACATCGGCGCGCCGGGAATGATCGTGGTTCACCACCGTGCCGCCGCGGATGAACAATGACATGGATCGCCTCTCGCCCCGCGCATCGCCTGACGTCGCATCCTTGCGGCGCCGAGAACGAATCTAACGCGCGCAGGGCGAGCTGCCCTGATCAAATTTTGATCAGGGCAGAGCGCAGGCGAGGCAGGCGAGCGCTCAGGCCGTCGCCTCATTCCAGATCGATGGCGTGGTACTGTCCGGTCTTGTCGAGTTGCGTCCCCCAGACCTTGTGCAGGGCCTGGTGGTCGGACGGGCCGAAGCTCACCTTCGATCCGACGCCGAGCTCGTAGTTCTGCATCGTTTCGAGGGCATCGACCACCGACTCCGTATCGACGGCGGGACCGGCGCGGCGCAGACCCTCGATCAGGATGTTGGCCGTGAGGTAGGCTTCGAGAGAAGTGTAGTCGGCCGGTTCACCCGGGAAATATTTCGCGAGCGCCTTCTTGTAGTTCAGCGTCACGGATGCATAGCCCTCGACCGCCGGCGTGACCTGGGTGCAGATGACCCCGTCGGCATATTTGGGACCGAGCACCGTCAGCTCGCTGGCCAGCCCGGTGCTGCCGACGCCCGAGATCGTCGCGTAGATCATGTCGGGATAGAGGTCGCGGGTCTTCTCGATGAACTTCGCCGCGGCGCGGAAGGTCGCCACCAGCACGACGGCCTTGATGCCATGTTTCTGTCGGCGCAGTTGCGCGATGGCGTCGTCGACATTGACGGTGTTGCGGCTGTAGCTCATGCGGAAGACGTCGCCCGTGCCGCCGCGGAGCGCGTGCATCGCCTTGCTGACGCCGTCCCATCCGGCGTCGCCATAGGCGTCCTGCTGGATGAGAACGCCGATCTCCTGCGGACGCAGCTTGCGGGTCTTGACGAGATAATTCACCAGCGCATGGGCTTCCTCGGCATAGCCGGCCCGGTAGTTGAAGACGTAGCGGTCCGGCGGATCGCGGCGCAGCGACGGGGCGCCGGTAAAAGCGCCGAAATACAGCGCATGATGTTCGAGCGCGTAGGGCACCGAGATCAGCGCGGTCGGGCTGCCGTAATTCTCGACGAAGCCGAACACCTTGTGCTGCTCGTAGAGCTCCTTCATCGCGTTCAAGGTCCGCGCCGGCTCGTAGGCATCGTCGGCCGTGTAGAGCTTGAGCTGGCGGCCATTCACGCCGCCTTCCTCATTGGCTTGTGAAAATGCGAGGTCGATGCCGAGCTTGAGCTGATGGCCCATTTCCCTGGCCGGCCCCGAAAACGGCGCCGCCATTCCGAAGCTGATCTCGCTGTCGGTGACGCCCTGCACCGGAGGCCGCGTGTTGGCCGGCGGCGCCGCTGCGGCATTTGCCATCCGCGGGTCGAACTTCGGCGCGCGGTCGTCCTCCCGCAACGGCATGCTCTGGTCCGGCGTGGCCGCAGGGAGGGCGTTCGCAAGCGCGCCGGTCGGAAGATTATCCGGGGTGGATGCTGCGCTCTGCGGCGCTCGGGGCGGCGATGACGGCGCAGCGGTCGCGGGGGCGACGTCCACAGTGCTGTTGGCAGAGAGGGCAGCGGTCCACCGCGCCGGCAGTTTCATCGCGGCAAATCCGGCGACGCCGGCGGCCACGGCGACGAGCCCGACAATGCTCAGCAGGCCGACGACATTGCGTTCGCGTGGCGGCGGTGGAACCTGCTGCACGCC
The DNA here is from genome assembly GCF_900176205.1 of Bradyrhizobium sp. ORS 285. Lineage (NCBI taxonomy): Bacteria > Pseudomonadati > Pseudomonadota > Alphaproteobacteria > Hyphomicrobiales > Nitrobacteraceae > Bradyrhizobium > Bradyrhizobium sp. ORS 285. The sequence goes on along the minus strand of NZ_LT859959.1, from coordinate 6,136,734 downwards.
GAAGCGAGAGGCAAATTCGGCCGGCGTCGGCCGCTCGTAGTCGTCACGCCACGGCGCGTCATAGTGCGGATGCCGGCCATCCGCGTGGCCGGGCGAGAATGGCGGATCACGGTCGTCATTGGGCGCACGCAAATGTCTCACGATTTCCCCCTTGGCTCGCGCGGCCGTGTCGTTGGATTTTCTTGTTTGGCTCGCGCGGCGCCATACGCTGCAGGATGTGCCGGCCGGCGAAGCTGGCCATGCTCCGACATCTGCGCATGTCGCACGAACTAACACTCGCCATCGAGTGTCAGTGGATGAGTATCAGTAGATCGGCAGTTCCCGATATTGTCTGGAACACGTCCGAACCTCGGCATGATACTGCGAAGCAATGCGGCGGTTGTTTGTTCGCCTCGCGCGATCAGCATCAAGCGGGCGAGAGCCGCTATGGCATCAGCAAGGCGGGAGGTGGGCGTGATGTTCGTTACGCTGTCTGGTGGGTCGGCATCAAGGAGCTGACGGCGGGGTGCGCCATATCAAGCTCTCGTCAGCCACCACTCTTCTCATTCACCGCCAGTCCCGCCACCATCGCCTTCACCATGGTGGCGATCTGCTGGCGCAGCAGCGCCAGCGGCACGGCGATCAGCTTCTGCTCCAGGCCGAGCGCGACCATGCCGTGCACGGCGGAGAAAAGACTGCGCGCGACGATGCTGATGTCGTCGAACGAACGTTGCGGAAACAGCGCCGCCAGCGGCTGATGGATGTGACGAAACAGATGCATCTGGTCGGCGACCGCCCAATCGGGCAGGGGCTTGTCCGCCGGCATGCGATGTTCGAACAGCGCGCGCCAGAGTTCGAGATTATGGGCGGCGAAGTCGCAATAGGCGATCGCGATGCGCTCCAGCGCCGCCGCCGGGCCGGGCGGATCGGCGCTCTCGGCCGCCGACAATTCCGCATCGAGCCGCGCCAGGGTGCGTGAGCCGACCATCAGCACCAGTTCGTCGACATCAGCGACGAGATTGTAGACCGCCCCGTTGGCGACACCGATCTCCTGGGCGAGATCGCGCGTCTTCAGGCCGGCCAGACCCCGCGTCCGGATCATCCGCTCGGCCGCCTCGATCAGGGCCTCGCGCTGTTTCGCGCGTCTTTCCAGGGTTTTAGACATTGTTAACCATGATCATGAGCGGCGCTCAAAATATCTCTTGAGCGACGCTCAAGTTTGCGCTAGATGAATATTCATGAGCGATGCTCATAGCAGGGAGTTCACAATGTTCAAGACCGTTCTGACGCTGTTTCGGGGAACCGTTGCCGTTGCGGAAGAGGAGCTGCAGGACCGGACCGCGCTGGTGATCCTGGATCAGCAGATGCGCGACGCGGCGGCGGCCGTCGAGCGCAGCAAGCGCGCACTGGCGCTGGCCATCGCGCAGGACCAGCAGGAGGGCAGGCGCCTGGAAGCCACGATGGCCCGGATCACCGACCTCGAAGTGCGCGCCACCGCCGCGCTCGATGGCGGCCGCGAAGACCTGGCCCGCGAGGCTGCACAGGCGATCGCCGGGCTGGAGGCCGAGCGCGATGCTGCCAAGACAGCGCGGGCGCTGTTCGCTACCGAGATTGCGCGGCTGAAGAAGCATGTTGCCGGTGCCGAAGCCCGCATCGCCGAGCTCGACCGCGGCCGCCGCATCGCCCGCGCCTCGGAAGCGGTGCGCAACCTGCGCCGCGGCGGCATCGAGGCGGCGCGTCCCTACGAATGCACGCTGCCGGAGGCGGAGGCCACCCTGAAGCGGCTGCGCGAGCGGCAGATGGAAGCGCAGGCCGCCGACGAGGCCCTGATGGAGCTCGACGCCGCCACCGGCCCGATCACCACAGCCGAGAAGCTCGCGGAACAGGGCTTTGGCCCGCGCATCAAGACCACCGCCGACGATGTGCTGGCGCGGCTCAAGGCCGGCCGCAATGTCCCGGCGAACTGAATCTACGACTGCTCTCCACTCGATCAACTCATCAACCGACACCATAGGAGCCGACCATGAACCAGAACGTCCAGCCCCACAGCGGTGCCTTCGTCACCTTCACTTATGTCTCGTTCGCCGCGTCCGCCTTCCTCGTGGCGCTCGGCGTGTTCTTCATGCCGATCGATCTCTGGATGAAGGGCTATCTGACGATGGGCATCGTCATGCTGGTGCAGACCTGCGTCACCCTGACCAAGACGTTGCGCGACCGTCACGAAAGCAGCAAGCTCGTCAACCGCATCGAAGACGCCCGCGCCGAGCGCCTGCTGATGGAAGTGTCCAAGGCGGCGTGAGGCGTGGCCTCTTCGCCCACGTGGAAGAAGAGGTCCCTGAATGAAGCAGAGGCCGGTGCGCAGGACGCCCCTCACCCCAACCCTCTCCCCGTGAAGGACGGGGAGAGGGAGCGCAGCCGGGCCTGGCCGCGACAAGCGATCCTGTAATCGAGTTGCTCCGTCATGCCCGGGCTTGTCCCGGGCATCCATGTCCTTCTCAGTTTGCCGCCCGACGTGGATGGCCGGGACACGCCCGGCCATGACGACGCGGCGAGAGATGATCGCAAAACTTCGATCGTCATATGCGAGAAGGCAAATCTGCTCACTTGAGCCCGGCTGCGCTCCCTCTCCCCGTTCTTCACGGGGAGAGGGTTGGGGTGAGGGGCAGCCACACGGGCAGACTTTGCTGTCATGACCATCGTTCAAGCTGCGTTTACCCTGACGGCGGCTTCGCAGCTTGGCGTGATCACGTATTAACGCGGGCAGCGCATATGACGCGAAGGACGGCAGGGCTCCGGCGAGCCATTTGCGTTCGCGCCGGGCGGATGAGGGGAATGAACATCGTCGCAGCCGTCAGGCGCCTTCGTGACAATCTCGGCTTCTGGTTCACCGCGCTGGGCCAGGAGGCGATGGACCTGTCGCTGCGCACGCATGCGGAGTTGCGCACGCGCATCGTCGAAAGCCCTGGCAAGACACTGGACGATGCAGCCCTGACCGCGCTCGTTGAAGATCTCCGCAGCATCGCCGCCAAGACGCTGCCCGCCGGAGATCTCACCTACGGCATCTTCTCAGGGCAACGCGAGGCGCTGGCGCGCGCCATCATCACGTTGGTGTCGGATGCCGTGACCGGTCGGCCGATCGCCTTCAATGCGCTGGCGGTGATGCAGGTGGCGCGCGACGGCGAGACCCAGGAGGTGGTCCATCTGGGCCTCGTGATGGTCGATCCGGAGGCGCGCGGCAAAGGCCTGTCGGGCGTGCTCTACGGCCTGACCACGCTGCTCCTGTTCATCCGCGACGGCTTGCGGCCGAAATGGATCTCCAACGTCACGCAGGTGCCGGCGGTGGCCGGCATGGTCTGCGAGACCTTCTCCGACGTCTATCCATCGCCGCAGCCGGACGCGCGGAAGAGCTTTACCCATCTGGAGCTCGCGCGCGGCATCATGCGAACGCATCGCGCCGTATTCGGCGTTGGCGATGAGGCCGGTTTCGACGAGACGCGCTTCGTCATCACCGATGCCTATACCGGCGGCTCGGATGCGCTGAAGAAGACCTTTGCCGACGCGCCCAAGCATCGCGACGATATCTATAACGGCTTCTGCGCCCGCGAGCTGGACTACGCCCGGGGCGACGACCTGCTGCAACTCGGACGCATCGATCTCGCGGCCGCGCGGCGTTATCTGCTGCGCGAGATTCCCTCCGGCTCATTGCCGGCATTGCTCGCAACCTCGGCCGTGCTGGCGCTGCAGCGGATGATTCTGCCGCTGCTGCATTGGCTCGATGACACCAGGCCGTTCGGCACCTTGCGGCCGCGCCTGCCAGCCGGACAATCCGCGCCATGATGCCGGGCGTGGTCGCCGACTCCGTGGTCAATCTCTGTGGCGCGATCGGTCTCGCCGTCGCCGCGGCGATGCTGTACCGGCGCGACCCAAGGGGACCGCTAACGGCGCGGCTCGTCGCGCTGCTGGCGCTGGTGGCTTCGCTGTTCCTGCTGCGCGGCATCGCGTGGTGGACCGACAACGCCACGCTCGATCGCATCTCGCTGATCCCCGCGGCGCTGATCCCGGTCGGTGCGCTCATCGTCACCGAGGGGCTGCTGCGCCGGCATGCGCATCGCGGGCTGAAGCTCGCCGCGCTGATCGGCGGTATCGTGCTCGCGCTGGCCGGCGCGCTCGGCCCGGTCGCGCTGGAGAACCATCATACCGCGGTGCTGTCGGCATTTCAGCTCGCCGGCTTTGCGACCTGCGCCTGGTTGCTGCTCCGGCGCGATCGCGCCAGCCTGCTCGCCTGGGAGAACCGCGCCATCGACCGCGTCGCCTTCGGCGCGCTGATCGTCATTCCCTTCATCGTCACCGATTTCCGCGTCCTCGCCCCGCACATGCCGGTGCGGCTCGGCGCCCTCGGCGCGCTGCTCGCGGTGACCGCGATGCTGATCGCAGGCTCCAGCGCCGAGGCGCAGCGCCAGGGCGTGTGGCTGACGTCGTTGCGCATGACCGGCGCGGCCTTGCTCGGTGCAGCCGCAGCGGCGTTAGCGCCGGAGGTCGATGCGGCACAATTGATGCGCTTCTGCGCGGTCGCGGTCGCAGGCGTGCTCACGATCGGCCTGTTGGGGGATGCGTTGCGCGCGATGCTCGAAGCGCGACAACCCGGCGTACTCGATTCGATCGGCGCAGCGACCGCGTCGACCCGCGACGAGTTGATTGCCGAGCTCACCCACCAGCCGATCTTCGAGAGCGCGCGTCGCTACCGCGAGGCCGAGCTCGCGGCCTATGATCCGCCGCTGCTGCGCGATTTTCTCGCCTCGCGGCGCGTGCTGCGCCGGGCCGATGCGCCCTGGGGGCTCGCTGCGAACGATCCTGCAGTCGAGCGCATGGTGACGCTGATGACGGCACGGCATGCGACGCATGTGATCGTGCTGTCGCACGAGCCGGTCGATCTCATCGTGCTCGCGGTCTCCGTGATCGCGGCCGACCCGGCCACGGAGACCGCGCTGGCATTGGTCAGGCGCCTGCTGGTGCAGGCGCCCGAAGCAACTACGCCCACATGTGATGATGGGCGTGCTGATGCTGCGACATGTCCACCTGCGGCGGGTCGATGACGGGCGTCTCCGGCACGGCGGTCGCGGCGCCGTGTGAGGACGCGGCCGTCGGCAGCATGATCACGTTCGCGGCAGGCTGGGCCATGATCTCCGCGAGCACGGCGGCCGCGTTGGCGTTGCCGCCGGTCGTCGCCAGAACCTGTGCGGCCGTGGTGCCGTTGACGTCATAGGCGCCGCCATTGACCGGGATGTTGTTGCCTCCGACATCGGCCGCGTTCTGGTGCATCTGGTCGGCCGCCGCCGCCACCAGCGCCTTGTTGCCGGTCTGGAAGCCTTCGAGGATCTTCGCGATCTCCGCGCCGAGCGTGCTCTGGTCGCCGAGCAGCTCGTTGTCGAAGCGGGCCTGGAAGATGCCGCCCTGCGCCGCGTCGAAATCGGTGACGTCCTTCTTGAAGGTCATGAGGTCAGCGGTGACCTTGGCCATCGCCGCGGCGTCGCCGGCATTGACGGCTGCGATCGCCGCCTTGCCCAGCGCGTTCGACTGCGCAATGAACATCGCCCAGAAGTCGGTCTGCGCCTGGTTGTCCTGATAGGCCGGCGTCGGGTTGAGGAAGTCGCCGAACTGGCTCCAGCCGTTGACGCCGTTCTGCTGCGCCATGTTGGCGAGATTGGTGTCGCCGGCGACGATGTCGATGATGTCGAGGAAGTCGTCGTTCAGCGCCCGGCCGATGTCGACATTGCCCGCCGCGCCATTGATGTGGGTATTGACCAGCGCGAGCTGATCGATGATCGCGAGCGCATGCACGCCCGTGAGCCCGCCGAACTGCAGCGGGTTGGCCGCGACCAGCGCGTTGAGGCCCGCGATCAGCGCGTTGACGTCGTCCTGGATGATGCCCGCGTTGCTGTCGTTGACGCCGCCCAGCAGGCGGTTGGCGGCATCGTTGAAGATCAGGCCGAGCTCGGCCAGCGTGTTCTTCGGCGCGGTGGCCGCCGTGACGCCGTCCGGCAGCAGCTGCGGCACCTGCAGGAAGCCCGTCGCACCATCGGCATTGGTGGCCTTACCCGCCAGCGTCGGGTCGTTGTTGACGACGCTGAGAATGTCGAGATGCGCGTTGCGCAGCGCGGCTTCCGCGGCCGCGATGCTGCCGAACGCGCCGCCGCCGGTCACCGACGCCATCGCGGCATCCTGCGCGATGGTGATGTCGGCGAGGATCTTGTTGACGCTGGCGAGCGCCTGGCCGTTGAACTGGCCCGCCGCGACCATCGCCTTCAGCCCGTCCTGAATCACGCCGAGATCGCCGGTGTAGTTGTAGACGCTGCCGAGTCCCTGGCCGCCTTCGTCGACCACGTTGCGCCACAGCCCGCCTTCGAGGAAGCGCGTGGCGTCATTGAAGACGATGCCGAGGTCGGCAAAGCCGAGCGCAGGTGCCGGCGGCGTGGGTGTGGGTGGCGTTGGTGTCGGCGGCGTGGGACACGGGGGCGGTGCCGGCGGGCAATGATGATGGTGGTGGTTATCGTGGTGATGATGGTTGTGATGATGGTGATCGTGGTGACTGTCGTGATGGTGACGGTGATGGCGCGTCATGTCCGATGGTCTCTCCAATGCTACGCATCCGACGGATCGGCCGGAGCTGAACGGCTGCGGCTGAACGGGTGCGGCTGACGGAGACGATCTGCCGCCTGCTTCGTGGCTGCTTCGCGCAAGCTTTGTGGAATGCGTCTGCGTCAGATTGTCGTGCGGCGTGAATGCGGCGGAGGTGCTTGAGCTGCGACATTGCAGCGCTTGACGGATGCGGCCTTCCGAGGAGCAGGCGATGTCGCTTGCACCGCAACTCGGCACTTCGCGGCAACGTCAGCCGAAATGATTCGATCGATGGAAGCGGGCCATGTCAGCGCGCCGGCTGTGTTGCGACGATCCGACGCGCTAGGGAACTATGGCTCCAGGCCGCGGCGGCGTAACGCAGCCGCCGCGACGTGACGAGATCATGGCGATTTCTTTACGAACGCCGCGAACGCTTCCGCGTAGTCAGCATGCCAGCGCGACAGCGGCGGACGGTTCTCGACGATGTCGCCGGCCGCCCAGAGAATCCGCCGCTCGTCGAGCGCGCGCGGCACGTCATTGTCGGGGCACAGCACGTAGAAGTCGCCGGCGGACACACGCTCCAGCATGAAGTCGACGGTCTGCTCCGGCGTCCACGCGCCGGCCGGCTTCTCGACGCGGCCATTGGCGGTGAGCGGCGTGAACACGAAGCCGGGAATGAACAGATGCGCCGTCAACCGGCAGTCCGGCGTGTTGCGCAGCTCGTGCTGCAACGCTTCGGTGAACGCCTTCACGCCGGCCTTGGAGACGTTGTAGGCGGGATCGCCGGGCGGCGTGGTGATGCCCTGCTTGGAGCCGGTGTTGATGATCAGCGCCGGCTTGCCTTGCGCGATCATGTTCGGCGCGAACACCTGCGAGCCGTGGATGATGCCCCACAGGTTCACGCCGAGAATGCGCTGCCAATTCTCCTCCGGCCCGAACATCTTGCTGCCCGGCTGGATGCCGGCATTGTTCATCAGCACGTCCACCCGGCCGAAGCGCGCGCGCACCGCCGCTTCGAGCGCGGCCACGCTGTCGCGCTGACTGACGTCGACTTTCACCGTCATCACCGCGGCCTCGCCGCGCGTCGCCGTCGTGATGACCGTGGCGGCCGCCTCGCGCAGCCTGGTCTCGTCCACATCGGCAATGCAGACATTCATGCCGAGCGCGGCAAAGCGGATGGCGGCGGCGAGGCCGATGCCGGACGCGCCTCCGGTGACGACGGCGGTGTGATCGGCTGAAAGAGCAGGGTGGGGCACGGCGGGGTCTCCGGCTGGACGAGAAAACATCTGTCTATGACGTCTGAGCGAAGCCGCAAGATCATCCGGCCCGCGGAATGACAGATCTTCGCGGCTGCAACGCGACACGCTGCCCGCAGTTGCAGGGCGTCCGCTTTCGGCATGGAGGGTCTGCTCGTGCGGAGGTCGCGCCGACATTGCCACCGTCATGTTTTGCGAACAAGATGATCCGAACCGACAATCATAACGACAATCCCCGGGGGAGAAATGCTGCCTGCGCTGTTTTCGCCGCTGACCATCGGTCCGTATCATCTCAAGCACCGCGTCGTGATGGCGCCGCTCACGCGCATGCGTGCCGCAAGGGAGACGCTCGCGCCGCGTCCCCTCAACGTCGAATACTATGCGCAGCGCGCGACCCCGGGCGGCCTGATCATCGCCGAGGCCTCGCCGGTGCTGCCGACCGGCACTGGCAGCCCGAACGTGCCCGGTATCTACAGCGCGGCGCAGATCGCTGGCTGGAAGCAGGTCGTCGACGCCGTTCACGCCAAGGGCGGTTTCATTTTTCTGCAGCTCTGGCATGTCGGCCGCGTCTCGCATTCCTCGTTCCAGCCCGGCGGTGCGCTGCCGGTGGCGCCGTCGGCGATCGCGATCGGCGACGATCTCAAGGCGATGACGGCCGAGGGCAAGGGCGCCGCCTACGAGACGCCGCGCGCGCTGGAGACCGACGAGATCCCGGCGCTTGTCGCCGCCTATGGACAGGCCGCGCGCAATGCGATGGAGGCGGGCTTCGATGGCGTCGAGGTACACGGCGCGAACGGCTATCTGATCGAGCAGTTCCTGCAGACCCGCAGCAACCAGCGCACCGACCGCTATGGCGGCTCCATCGAGAACCGCTGCCGCTTCCTGCTCGAGGTGACTGAGGCCGTGATCGCGGCCTGCGGCGCCGACAAGGTTGGCGTTCGGCTGTCGCCCTATGGCATCGCCAACGGCTCTGGAGAGCCTGAGCCAATGCCGCTGCATACGCACGCGATCGAGGCGCTCAACACGCTCGGCATCGCCTATCTGCACCTGATCGAACCGCGCTCCTCCGGCGCCGGCCGCGCCGACGTCAACTGGCAGAATGTGCCGTCGGCAATCGCGCTGTTCCGCCCGATCTGGAAGGGCGTGCTGATCGGCGCCGGCGGCTTCACCGGCGAGCCTGCGGAGGCTGCTGTGGCCGGCGGCCAGGCCGATGCGATCGCCTTCGGCCGTTACTTCATTTCCAACCCGGACCTGCCCGCCCGCCTGCAGCACGGCTGGCCGCTGACGCCCTACAACCGCCCGACCTTCTACGGCGGCGAGGAGAAGGGCTACACGGATTATCCGGCGTATGACGCGACGGTGAACGCGTAGCGCCCGCGCTGTCTCCACTGTCATTGCGAGGAGCGAAGCGACGAAGCAATCCAGAGTCGCGCGCGCCGCCCCTGGATTGCTTCGCTTCGCTCGCAATGACGAGGAGAGAGTTTGCACTCATACTCAGGCCGCGTTGCTCGGAGGAAACCTCATGAAAAACCGCACCACGGGACGCTCGGCCTTTCTGGCGTTGCTCAAGGACGAGGGCCTCACGCATCTGTTCGGCAATCCCGGCACGACCGAGTTGCCGGTGATGCACGCGCTGAAGGATCATCCCGATCTCACCTACGTCATGGCGATGCAGGAGAGCCTGGTGGTGGCGATCGCCGACGGCTTCAGCCGCGCCTCTGGCCGGCTCGTCGCCTGCAACGTCCATGTCGCGCCCGGCCTCGGCAACGCGATGGGCTCGCTCTACAACGCGCAGTTCACGGGCACGCCGATGATCCTCACCGCCGGGCAACAGGAGCAGGGCCACGGCCTGATGGAGCCGCTGCTCTATGGCCCGCTGGTGCGCATGGCCGAGCCGCTGGTGAAATGGGCGGTCGAGGTAACGAGGCTGGAGGACCTTCCGCGCATCGTCCGCCGCGCCGCCAAGGTCGCGACCACGCCACCCACGGGGCCGGTGTTCATCTCGTTGCCCGGTGACATCCTCAATGCCGAAGCCGGCATTGAGCTCGGCCGCTCCACCCGGGTCGATGCCCGCGTGCGGCCGTCCGCCGAGGCGCTGCAGGCGCTCGCGCATCGCATCCTCAAGGCGCAGCGCCCGGTGATCATCACCGGCGACGAGATCGTCAAGAGCGATGCGCTGCAGGCCGCCGCCGATTTCGCCTCCGCGCTGGGCGCACCCGTACATCAGCAGTCCGCGCCCTATGGATCGCATTTCCTGTCCGAGCATCCCTGCTACATCGGCTCGCTGTCGCGCGCGCAGAAGCAGGTGCGCGATCTGCTCGCGCCGCATGATCTCCTGATCGTGCTCGGCGCCGATCCGTTGCGGATGTCGGTGCACAGCGAGATCGAGCCGCTGCCTGAGGGATTGCCGATCGTGCAGATCGGTCTGGTCGATTGGGAGCTGGGCAAGAACTTCGGCGCCGAGATCGCGCTCAAGGCTGACGTTCGCGAGACGCTGCTGCAACTGACGCCGCTGCTGCGCGAGCTCGGTGGTTCGGCTCTGCAAGCTACCGCGCAGACGCGCACCGCGGAGCTGTCGTCGAAGAACTGGGGCGCGCGCCGCCGGACGCTGACCACGCAGATCGAAGCGGCGCGCGACAAGACGCCGATCGATCCGGACTACCTGGCGCTGCAGGTGGCGCAAGCGATCCCCGAGCATGGCATCCTGGTCGACGAGGGCCTCACCTCCGCGCGCTACATGACCGCGCTGTGGCCGTACCGCGACCGCTACAATTATCACGGCCTCGCCTCCGGCGGCATCGGCTGGGGCCTGCCGGCCTCGGTCGGCGTCAGCCTCGCCAATCCTGATCGTCCTGTGGTGTGCTACTCCGGCGATGGCAGCGCGATGTACTCGATCCAGGCGCTATGGACCGCCGCCCACCACAAGCTGCCGCTCTCGGTCGTGATCGTCAACAATGGCGGCTACCGCATCATCAAGCAGCGGTTGCTGTCGTTCCACGGCGACGACAGCTACATCGGCATGGACTTCGTCGATCCGCCGGTGGATTTCGCCGGGCTGGCAAGATCGCTCGGCTGCGAGTCGCTGCGCATCAGCGATCCGCGTGAGTTGAAGCCGGTGCTGATGGAGGCATTCCAACGACCGGGTACGAAGCTGATCGAGGTCATGGTGAGCAACTCCGTGAATTGAGGATTCCGTGATCCGGACGATAACTCCGCCGGCTACCGGAGGAGACGGGGACGGTTCGGTTCGCTATGAGCTCCTTGCGTGATGAGGCCTCGGAGCCTCCCCTCATGGTGAGGAGCGCCGCTCGCGGCGCGTCTCGAACCATGAGGCCCGAGTCGCGGGCCTCGCCCTTCGAGACGCCCGCCTGCGGCGTGCTCCTCAGGGTGAGGAGCAGAGGCGTTGTCAAAAGGTCCGATTATCCAAAGAAATCGATTTACGAATACCCGAATATATGCTTTATTTCCGAAATCCCGCCTCCCACGGAGGGGCGCATCGCGATCGTCACGACACGCGAGGTGGGAATGCGACGGCTGTCGGCATGCCGCAGCGTGGGGAAGCCCGCGCCGACGAACGGCATCTGGCGGACGCAAAGGCGTGTGGTCCTGGCGCCCCGATGCTGGCGTCAAGTCCGCGGGTGATGATCCCGCCGATGACGGTGGCTATCAAGCCGGACACCGGGGAGAGCGCGCTATAAGTGTGAAAACCGTCGCGCGGGGAATGCCGGATGACCGGCTGAACCTGTGGTAACTGCCGCCTGCTTATTTTTCTGCAGGCGGGCCATGGGTTGCGGCCAGCACCCGGCATTCCCCGCGCCCTCCGTCTTTCGAGGGTGTTCACGGTGACAAGCTCGGGTGCGCGATTGCACCGCGAGGATGAGGGCGCGCGTGCCGGTCGTTCAAGTCCCCCAAGCGTAAGGCGAGCGGTTCCGAAATCCGAGACCGGGCCGATGCTCCACTGAATTCAAACCCAGCCCCTTCCGCTTCTCCCCTGATCCCGATATGACGCCGCCTTCGTTGTGACTGGAAAAGCGCCATGACCAGGATTGATGCAATCGCCCGTGCCCGTCAGAGCCTGACCAGCGGAGACTTCTTGGCCGAGCTCGGCCGCCGGGTCGCCTATCGCACCGAGAGCCTCAATCCCGAGCGCAAGGACGAGCTCGCGTCCTATCTCACCGACGAGCTGACGCCGTCCTTCGCCGAGCTCGGCTTCACCTCCGAACTCGTGCCCTCGCCGAGCGGCAAGTCACCGTTCCTGATCGCGACCTATCACGAGAGCGACAGCGCCCCGACGGTGCTGAGCTACGGCCACGGCGACACCGTCGACGGCATGACCGGCGAGTGGCGCGACGGCCGCGATCCCTTCGCGGTGACGCCGGCCGGCAACCGCCTCTACGGCCGCGGCACGGCCGACAACAAGGGCCAGCACAGCATCAACATGGCGGCGCTGCGCGCGGTGCGCGAGGCCCGCGGCGGCAAGCTCGGCTTCAATGCCAAATTCATCATCGAGATGGGCGAGGAGATCGGCTCGCCCGACCTCGCCAAGGTGGCCGATCTCAAGCGCGAGGCGCTGAAGGCCGACGTCTTCATCGGTTCCGACGGCCCGCGCCTGTCGACCGCGCGGCCCACCATCTTTCTCGGCTGCCGCGGCGGCATCCGGCTGCATCTCGATGTCAATCTGCGCGAGGGCGGCAATCACTCCGGCAATTGGGGCGGCGTGCTCGCCAATCCCGCCACCATCCTGGCCAATGCGATCGCGACCCTGGTCGACGGTCAGGGCCGCATCAAGCTGGACTCGCTGAAGCCGCCGCGTCTCACCAATGCGATCCGCGCCATCCTTGCCGACGTGAAGGTGGAGCCGACCGCGGACGAGCCGCCGCTGTCGGACAATTGGGGCGAGGATGGGCTGACGCCGGCGGAGCGGTTGTATGCCTGGAATACGCTGGAGGTGCTGGCGATCTCCTCGGGCAATATCGACAAGCCGGCGAATGCGATTCCCGGCCTTGCACGCGCGGTGCTGCAACTGCGCTTTGTCGTCGGCACCAAGGTCGACACCATCGTCGAGGATGTGAAGGCCCATCTCGTCGCGCACGGCTTCCCGATGATCGAGGTCAGCAAGACGCAAGGCTTCATGGCCTCGCGGGCCGACATCGACAGCCCCTGGATCAACTGGGCGGCGGACTCGATCAAGATGAGCACCGGCAAGGCGCCCGCCGTGCTGCCGAACTTCGGCGGCTCGCTGCCGAACGACGTGTTTGCCGACGTGCTGAAGATGCCGACCATGTGGGTCCCGCACTCCTATCCCGGCTGCTCACAGCACGCGCCGGACGAGCACATTCTTGTGGATGTCACGGAAGAGGCGTTGGGTCTGATGGCGGGGCTGTTCTGGGATTTGGGCGAGTTGCGAAAGCCGTTGTGAGTTGGGAGCTTGTATGGGCCACGCATCTCGCGGCGCCGGCGGTCTTAACCTCTCCCCGCGTGCGGGGAGAGGTCGGATTGCATCGAAGATGCAATCCGGGTGAGGGGGCTTTCCGCGGGGGCGGTGGGTGTGGCTGCCCCTCACCCCAACCCTCTCCCCGTGAAGGACGGGGAGAGGGAGCGCACTGCGATCGTGGCAGCAGCGTCGCTTTTGAAGTCATGAGGTCCGCTACGGATGGGAACCGAAGCATGATGAGTAAATGCGATGCCCGCTTCAGACTTTCGTCGCGTCGCCGCAGCCGTGCGGGCCTCGTAGTTTACCATCCCGGCGTTCGGCGCGGCCGCGTCAGTGCGAATGTCTTGTCGAACGGGGCGCTGGACAGGCAATTTGTCGCAAGCGTCCGAGAACTTCCCGCCGCGGGGCGGTCTATGGTGCCCGCGCTCTGCCGGCCGAAGATCGTCCGAGGCCGGGCGGGACGATTTTGAGTTGGCCCAGGTTTATGCAAGCATCCGGCGCTCAGCCGGATTGAGGAGATACAGATGAAGCAGCTTCGCCTATTTGGTCTTGCCTTCGCCGCCGCGCTGTGCGCCGGTCAGGCGCAGGCCGAGGACCTGACGGGGACCTTGAAGAACATCAAGGAGACCGGTGCCATCACGCTCGGCGTCCGCGACTCCTCGATCCCGTTCTCCTATCTCGACGACAATCAGAAGCCGATCGGCTTCGCCATCGATATCTGCATGGGCATCGTCGATGCCGTGAAGAAGGAGCTCAAGCTCGACAAGCTCGAGGTCAAGCTCAACCCGGTGACGTCGTCGACGCGCATCCCGTTGCTGGCCAACGGCACCATCGATCTGGAATGCGGCTCGACCACCAACAATGCCGAGCGCCAGAAGCAGATCTCCTTCACCAACACCCACTTCCTGACGGCGAGCCGCTACGTCACGAAGAAGGCGAGCAACATCACCAAGATCGATGATCTGAAAGGCAAGACGGTCGTGTCGACCGCCGGCACCACCAACATCAAGCAGCTCACCGAAGCCAATGCCGCGCGCAGCCTCGGCATCAACATCATCCCGGCGAAGGACCACGCCGAAGCCTTCCTGATGGTCGAGACCGACCGCGCGGTGGCGTTCGTGATGGACGACATCCTGCTCGCCAGCCTGGTCGCCGGCTCGAAGGATCCGGCCGCCTATGTCGTCTCCAGCGACGCGTTCTCCAAGCCCGAGCCCTACGGCATCATGCTGCGCAAGGACGATCCGCAGTTCAAGAAGGTCGTCGATGCCGCCACCGCCAAGATCTACACCAGCGGCGAGGGCGCCAAGCTGTACGACAAGTGGTTCATGCAGAAGATCCCGCCGAAGGGCCTGAACCTCAACACCCCGATGTCCGCCGAGCTGAAGGCCGAGTTCGCCAAGCCTTCGGACTCGCCGGACCCGGAATCGTACAAGCCGTAAGGCGCTGTAATCGCAGCTCTCGCCGCGATTGCGGTGCGCCCCCCTCCCCCTTGCGGGGAGGGGTTGGGGGTGGGGGTCTCAGGAAAGACTGCCATGTGGACCCCCACCCCCGACCCCTCCCCGCAGGGGGGAGGGGAGCATAGTTCCTTCGCCGCGGAAGTTGTGTGATCCGGCTAACGAGTTAGTCTCCCTCCTCAGGACACCCCCGTGAACTACACCTGGAACTGGCACATCTTCCTGGAGCCGAACCCGACCGGGGCCGGCACCTATTTCGACATGCTGCTGGCGGGGCTGAAGGTCACGATCGTGACCTCGCTGTCGGCCTGGGTGATCGCGCTGATCTTCGGCACGATCGTCGGCATCCTGCGCTCGCTGCCGTCCAAGCTCGCGACCTGGATCGGCTTTCTCTACGTCGAATTCTTCCGCAACATGCCGCTGCTGGTGCAGCTATTCCTGTGGTTCTTCGTGCTGCCGGAGCTGCTGCCACGCGCCGCGGGCCTGTGGCTGAAGCAGATGCCCAATGCGCCGTTCTACACGGCCGCTGTCGGCATCGGCCTGTTCATGTCGGCGCGGGTCGCCGTGCAACTCGCGGCCGGCATCGGCTCGCTGCCGCGCGGCCAGAAGATGGCGGCGACTGCGCTCGGCCTGACCACCCTGCAGGTCTATCGCTACGTGCTGCTGCCGATGGCCTTTCGCATCATCCTGCCGCCGCTGACCTCGGAGTTTCTCAACACCGTCAAGAACAGCGCGGTCGCGATCACCATCGGCCTGATCGAGCTGACGGGTGCGGCGCGCGCGATGCAGGAATTTTCGTTCCAGGTGTTCGAGGCGTTCAGCGCCGCGACTCTGATGTATCTCGTCATCAACATCATCGTCGTGATCGGCATGCGCCTCCTGGAGCGCGCGGTGGCGATCCCTGGCTACATCACGGGCAAATGAGATGCTGGCCAATTTCGACTTCGACGTCATCCGCCGCTCGCTGAGCTATCTCTTCATCGACGGCATGACCTTCACGCTGACGCTGACCGCGCTGTCGGCAACCGGCGGCCTGATCTTCGGCACGCTGATCGCGCTGATGCGGCTGTCAGGCTATCGCGTGATGGGCTGGATCGCCGGGCTCTATGTCGACTTCATGCGCTCGCTGCCGCTGGTGCTCGTCATCTTCTGGTTCTACTTCCTGGTCCCCTATATCGGGCAGTGGCTCACCGGCTCGTCCAGGCCGATCAAGGTCGGCGCCTTCGCCTCCTCACTGATCACCTTCATCATGTTCGAGGCGGCGTATTTCTCCGAGATCATGCGCGCCGGCATCCAGTCGATCTCGCGCGGCCAGCCGGCCGCGGCCTCGGCGCTCGGCCTGACCTACGCGCAGACCATGCGCTACGTCGTGCTGCCGCAGGCGTTCCGCAACATGCTGCCGGTGCTGCTGACCCAGACCATCGTGCTGTTCCAGGACACCTCGCTGGTCTACGTGCTCTCGATTCCGGACTTCCTCGGCGCCGCCTCCAAGGTCGCGCAGCGCGACGGCCGCCTGGTCGAGATGTATCTGTTCGCCGCATTGGTCTACTTCACCATCTCCTGCATCGCGTCCTATGGCGTTCGCCGCCTGCAGTCGCGCATCGCCATCATCAGGTAGTCGGCTCCCATGATCGAAATCAGCCACGTCAACAAATGGTACAGCCCGACCTTCCAGGTGCTGAAGGACTGCACGACCTCAGTCGCCAAGGGCGAGGTCGTGGTGGTCTGCGGTCCCTCCGGCTCGGGCAAATCGACGTTGATCAAATGCGTCAACGCGTTGGAGCCGTTCCAGGACGGCACGATCACGATCGATGGCCTCAAAGTCAATGATCCCAAGACCAACCTGCCGAAGCTGCGCTCGCGGGTCGGCATGGTGTTCCAGCACTTCGAGCTGTTTCCGCACCTAACGATCATCGAGAATCTTCGGCTGGCACAGCAGAAGGTGCTGGGACGCGGCCAGGAGGAAGCGACCGCCAAGGGCATGAAGCTCCTGGAGCGAGTCGGCCTCAA
The DNA here is from genome assembly GCF_900176205.1 of Bradyrhizobium sp. ORS 285. NCBI lineage: Bacteria > Pseudomonadati > Pseudomonadota > Alphaproteobacteria > Hyphomicrobiales > Nitrobacteraceae > Bradyrhizobium > Bradyrhizobium sp. ORS 285. Next base: position 6,119,986 of record NZ_LT859959.1, on the reverse strand, counting down.
GGAGCAGGCGCAGAAATTCCCGGCGCAGCTCTCTGGCGGCCAGCAGCAGCGCGTCGCTATTGCGCGGGCGCTCGCGATGGACCCGATCGCCATGCTGTTCGACGAGCCGACCTCGGCGCTGGATCCGGAGATGATCAGCGAGGTGCTCGACGTCATGGTCGATCTCGCTCGCGAGGGCATGACCATGATGGTCGTCACCCATGAAATGGGCTTCGCGAAAAAGGTCGCCCACCGCGTCATCTTCATGGACCGCGGCGAGATCGTCGAGGACGCCAAGAAGGAAGAGTTCTTCGGCCAGCCCCGCAGCGACCGCGCGCAGCAGTTCTTGTCGAAGATCTTGTCGCATTAGTTTCGTCGTTCGTCGCGAGCCATCGCGCAGCCGACGGTGCGCTCCCTCTCCCCGTTCTTCACGGGGAGAGGGTTGGGGTGAGGGGCAGCCACGCCCACCGGCCGTGCGGAGAGTCCCCCTCACCCGGATCGCATCTGAAGATGCGATCCGACCTCTCCCCGCTGGCGGGGAGAGGGAAGAAAAAGCGGTGTGCCCGTCGCCCACCGCGTAACTGATAGGAGAGCTACCTTGGACCCGATCGCTTACGTCAACGGCGCCTTCGTGCCCCTGTCCGAGGCCAAGGTCTCGGTGCTCGATCGTGGCTTCCTGTTCGCCGATGGCATCTATGAGGTGGCCGCCGTGCTCGACGGCAAGCTGGTCGACAGCGAGTCCCATCTTGCCCGCCTGGAACGCTCGGTCGGCGAGATCGGCCTCGCGCTACCGGAGAGTCTGTCGCGCATCGAGGAACTGCAGAAGGAGCTGGTCGCGCGCAACAAGCTCGACCAGGGCATGGTCTATCTGCAGGTCACCCGCGGCGCCGACAAGGGCCGCGACTTCCCGTTCCCGAAGGGCGACGTCAAGCCGACCCTGGTGATGTTCGTCACCGCCAAGAACATCGTCGATGCGCCCTCGGCCAAGACGGGCATCGGCGTCATCACGGTGCCCGACATCCGCTGGGCGCGGCGCGATATCAAGAGCGTCGCGCTCTTGGCGCAGGTGCTGGCGAAGCAGGCGGCAGCAGCCGCTGGCGCAGGCGAAGCCTGGATGGTCGAGGACGGCCATGTCACCGAGGGCGGCTCGTCATCGACCTTCATCCTGAACCAGGACGACGTCATCGTGACCAGGCCGAACTCCAACGCGATCCTGCCGGGCTGCACCCGCAAGGCGGTGGTCAAGCTCGCCGAAGAGCGCCAGCTCAAGGTCGAGGAGCGGCTGTTCACGGTCGACGAGGCGCTCGCCGCCAAGGAGGCCTTCATCACCAGCGCCAGTTCGTTCGTGCAGCCGGTGGTCACGATCGACGGCAAGCCGGTCGGCGACGGCAAGGTGGGGCCCGTGGCCACGCGGCTGCGCGAGATCTATGTCGATTTTGCGCGGGCGACGGCGGTGTAGTTAGACGACAGAGAGCAGATGCAGCATCGAAACTCGTTTGCATTGTCCGGCGCTTTGCTATCGTGGCGAAGCAACACGAAAATGCAGGGAGGAGTTTCGATGCGTAAATGCTGGGGCGTGCTCGCGGCTGGTGTGGTGCTGACGGGCGCGGCGCTGAATGGGATCGGGGCGGCGTCAGCCGATGACGGCTGGGTCACCCTGGTCGACGGCGACAAGAAGGTCGAGTTCACCGAGGTCGGCAAGGCCAATTGGGAGGCCAGGGACGGCACCCTGATGGCCGACAAGCTCGACGGCAAGGATCCGTCCTATCTGGTCACCAAGACCAGCTACAAGGATTTCCAGATCAAGGCCGAGTTCTGGGTCGACGACGCCGCCAACAGCGGCATCTTCATCCGCTGCGACCAGGCGGAGAAGATCGACTCCAACATCTGCTACGAGGTCAACATCTTCGACAAGCGGCCCGACCCGAAATACGGCACCGGCGCCATCGTGGACGTGTCCAAGGTCGATCCGATGCCGAAGGCCGGCGGCAAGTGGAATACCTACGAGATCACCGCCAAGGGCACGCGTCTGACCGTGATCTTCAACGGCGAAAAGACCGCCGATGTCGATGACAGCAAGCATGCGGCTGGACCGATCGCCCTGCAATACGGCTCAGGCGTGGTGAAGTTCAAGAAGGTGCAGATCAAGCCGCTTTAGCCGCCGTACACTCAGCGCAACGGCGCTGACCGCGGCTCGCGCGGTAGAGACCCTTGCAGTACCAATGGCGCGCCATCATCTGCAGGGGATGGCGGGCCAGCCGGGCCAGCGTCACCAGTTCGAGCATGGCGGGCATTGCGGACTCCTCTACTTCTTTCCAATCGTTGCGAGATGGGGCGGCGCTTCGTTGTCAGAAGTGCCGCCCCAGTCGCATCAGCCATGCAGCTTCTTTGCAGTCTCGGCGATCACGCGGCCCTGATAGCGCGCCCCCGCCAGCTCGTTCTCGCTCGGCTGCCGGCTGCCGTCACCGCCGGTGATGGTGGTCGCGCCGTATGGCGAGCCGCCGGTGACCTCGTCGAGCTTCATCTGGCCGGCGAAGCCGTAGTTGAGGCCGACGATGGTCATGCCGAAGTGCAAGAGGTTGGTGATGATCGTGAACAGCGTGGTCTCCTGGCCGCCGTGCTGGGTCGCGGTCGAGGTGAAGGCGCCGCCGACCTTGCCGTTCAGCGCGCCCTTGGCCCAGAGGCCGCCGGCCTGGTCGAGGAAGTTGGCCATCTGCGATGCCATGCGGCCGAAGCGGGTGCCGGTGCCGACGATGATCGCGTCGTAGTCGGCGAGCTCCTCGACCTTGGCGATCGGCGCGGCTTGGTCGACTTTGTAGTAGGAGGCCTTGGCGACGTCGGCCGGCACCAGCTCCGGCACCCGCTTGATATCGACGGTCGCACCAGCTTCGCGGGCGCCCTCGGCGACGGCGTTGGCCATCGCTTCGATGTGGCCGTAGGCGGAGTAATAGAGAACGAGAACCTTGGTCATGACAGTCTCCGTAAGGACGAGGGTGATGAGAAAGATGGTCGCGGCCGGATCGTCGGCCGCCACCGCGACAAACGATTAGGCGGCGTCGACCAGCACCAGCTCGGAATCCTCGAGCGCGGTGATCTTCAGCGTGGCTTCGTCGCGGATGGCAGCGCCGTCGCGGGCGTTCACACGGACGCCGTTGACCTCGACGCTGCCGGCGGCCGGCACGAGATAGATGTGGCGGGCCTTGTCGGCCGTATACTCCGCAGTCTCGCCGGCCTTCAGCGTGGTGCCGAGCACGCGCGCCTTGGCGCGGATCGGCAGCGCGTCGGCATCATCTGCAAAGCCGCTGGCCAGCGTGACCAGCTTGCCGGAGCGGTCCGACTTCGGGAACGGCTTGGCGCCCCAGGTCGGCTGGCCGCCATCGGTGGTCGGCTCGATCCAGATCTGGAAGATCCGGGTCGTGGTCGGCTCGAGATTGTACTCGGAGTGGCGGATGCCGCTGCCGGCGCTCATCACCTGGACGTCGCCGGCTTCGGTGCGGCCCTTATTGCCGAGGCTGTCCTGATGCGTGATCGCGCCTTCGCGGACATAGGTGATGATCTCCATGTTGCGATGCGGATGCGCCGGGAAGCCGGTGTTCGGCGCGATCTCGTCGTCGTTCCAGACGCGCAGTGCGCCGTGACCCATGTTGCTGGGGTCGTAATAGCTCGCGAACGAGAAATGATGCTTGGCCTTCAGCCAGCCGTGGTCGGCGCCGCCCAGCGCCGCAAAGGGCTTCAGTTCGATCATGGGTCTGCTCCTGTGGTTGCGCGCCGGCCGAGCCGTCGCGCTGTTGGGCATTGGAATAGACGGCGAGCCGGAGTATAGAAATAGAAACTGTTGAAACCTATTGTTTCTAAAAATGAGACTTTGCCGATGGCGCGACTTCCTGATTTCGAGGCAATGGCCATCTTCGCCAAGGTCGTCGAGCTGCGCTCTTTCGCCGGCGCTGCGCAGGAGCTGAGCCTCTCCAAGGCGTCAGTATCCAAGGCGGTGAGCCGGCTGGAGGAGCGGCTGGGCACGCGGCTGTTCAACCGCACCTCGCGGCGTCTCGCGCTGACCGATGCCGGCCAGCGGCTGTCCGAGCGCGCCGCGCAGCTGCTTGCCGATGGCGAGGCCGCGGAGACCGAGGCGTTGGCACAGTCGCTGACGCCGCGCGGGCTGGTGCGCTTCGCGGTGCCGATGACATTCGGCGTCAAAAAGATCGCGCCGCTGCTGCCGGCCTTTCTCGAGCAGTATCCGGAGGTCTCGATCGATCTTCACATGAGCGATGCGACCGTCGATCTCATCGGCGAAGGATTTGATCTCGCGCTCCGCATTGCGCGGCTGCCGGATTCGTCGCTGGTCGCAAGGCGGCTCTGTTCGATGCCGCGCTACACGGTGGCAGCGCCGTCTTATCTGAAGCGCCATGGTCGGCCGACGCATCCGATGCATCTCGCCGACCACAAATGCTTCGGCTACGCCTATCTCTCCACGGCAGGCGTCTGGCACTACACCAATGCGGCCGGGGAGCAGGCGAGCGTGCGGCCGGCAGGGCAGCTGCGTGTCAACAATGGCGAGGCGCTGTTGCCGGCGGTGCTCGCGGGCCTGGGGATCGCCGACCTGCCGGACTTCATCGTCGGCGATGCGATTGCCTCGGGTGAGGTCGAGGTGGTGCTGAAGGGATGGAGCCAGCCGGAGGGCGCGATGCATCTTGTGATGCCGCCCGGCGGGCCGCGGCCGGCGCGGGTCGAGGTGCTCTCGGAGTTTCTGGTCAGGGAGCTCGCGAAAGCAAAGAAGCGGTGATCGCGTGTGCCGCTCAGGCCTGCACCTCGCAGACGTCGACCCATTCGGCGCCCGTCAGCGCGGCCATCCGCTCCGGCGTGATCTTCACCGCGCTATGAGTTGAGCCCGCCGCCGGCACCACGATGTCGAATGCCTTGAGCGACAGGTCGCAATACACGGGGAGCGGCGACTTCAGTCCGAACGGGCAGACGCCGCCGACCTCGTGTCCCGTGATGTCGGCGACCTCGTCGAGGCCGAGCATCTTCGGCTTGCCGCCGAACTGCGCCTTGACCTTCTTGTTGTCCATCCGCGCGTGCCCGGCCGCGACGATCAGGATCACGCGATCGCCGACACGCAAGGACAGCGTCTTGGCGATGCGGGCGGGCTCGACGCCATAGGCCTCGGCCGCGAGCGCCACGGTCGCGGAGCTCTGGCTGGAGACGAGGACGTCGATGTCGGGGGCTTTCTCGGCGAAAAAGGCGCGGACGGATTCAAGGCTCATGCGATGCAACGATCTCGGGTAGTTCGGAGAGGGCAGCAATACGATAATCGGGCGCGAAACCCAACTCGTCCATCTGGGTGCGCAACGCCTTGAACAAGGTGAGCGGCGCGACCAGGTCGGTTTTGACGCAGGCCGCAGCCATGGCCACGGGCGTAACCCGTTCGATCCACGCGACGTTCAATCCGAAGGCCTTGGCGCCGCAGACGTCCCAGGGATTGGAGGACACGAACAGCACGTCACGAGGTGCCAGCCTGAGCGTCGCTTCGATCAGCGCATAGGCTTGCGGGCTCGGCTTGAAGATCTTGTGCGCGTCGACGCTGATGACGGCATCGAGCAGGGTATCGAAGCCGCTGGCTTTCACCAGGCCGTCGAGCATCGCGGGGCTGCCGTTGGAGAGGATCGCGAGCTGATGATCCTTCATCGCGGCGAGCGCAGTTCGCGCGTCAGGGTAAGGATCGAGGTCGAGGTACTTGGCGATGATGCGATCCAACGTGCCGGCATCGGTCTGCAGTCCGAGAACGCGGAGCGTGTAGATCAGCGACTGCCGGGTGACGGCGGCGAAGTCCTCGTAGCGCTGCATCAGCGAGCGCAGCCAGGTGTATTCGAGCTGCTTGATGCGCCAGATCTGGGTGATGATGTCGCCATGGCCGGGGAAGGCCTGCTCGGTCACCGCGGCCACCGACTGGATGTCGTACAGCGTGCCATAGGCATCGAACACAACGGCTTTGAACGACACGGCGATCACCTGTGTTAAAGGCAGGCGCGATGACCGACGGCCATCGCGCCTGACGCAGTCTCAGATCCCGAGCAGCTTGCGCGCGTTGGCCTTCAGCACCTTCGGGCGGATCTCCTCGCGGATGTCGAGCTTGGCGAAATCGGCCAGCCAGCGATCCGGCGTGATCACCGGCCAGTCTGAGCCGAACAGCATCTTGTCCTGCAGAATCGAGTTGATGTAGCGCACCAGGATCGGCGGGAAGTATTTTGGCGACCAGCCCGAGAGGTCGATATAGACGTTCGGCTTGTGGGTCGCGACCGACAGCGCCTCTTCCTGCCAGGGGAAGGAGGGGTGCGCGAGGATGATCTTGAGGTCGGGAAAATCGGCCGCCACGTCGTCCATGTACATCGGGTTGGAGTATTTCAGCCGCATGCCCATGCCGCCCGGCATGCCCGAGCCGACGCCGGTCTGTCCCGTGTGGAACAGCGCGATCGCGCCGCCCTCGTTGATCGCCTCATAGAGCGGATAGGCGAGGCGGTCGTTGGCGTAGAAGCCCTGCATCGTCGGGTGAAACTTGAAGCCGCGGACGCCATACTCCTCGATCAGCTTGCGCGCCTCGCGCACGCCGAGCTTGCCCTTGTGCGGATCGATCGAGACGAACGGGATCAGCACATCGAGATGATCCGAGGCGACCTCGAGCATCTCGTAATTGTTGTAGCGGCGGAAGCCGGTCTCGCGCTCGGCATCGACCGGGAAGATCACCGCGGCGATGTTCTTCGAGCGGTAATAGGCCGCGGTCTCCGGCACGGTCGGCGGATGCTTGTGCGGCGACTTGAAATAGTCCGCCATCTGGGCCTGGAAATCGTCATAGCCGTCGTCGGCATGCATGCCGCACGGCTCCTCGGCATGGGTGTGGATGTCGATGGCGACGACGTCGTCGATCTTGGGCAGAGCGAGCTTTGGCATGGGCGTTCCCGGCGTTCGGTTTTTGGCTTTATGAAATTGATTATACCATATAACGAATTTGGCAATTGGCATTTGGTGCGGCGACCCGGTTCCCCCGCCGCCTCAGGCGCAGCCTCTGTTGAAGCCAGCGCCTCAATCGTTGACATCGCCCAAGTCGGTGGTTAGAAACCGGCCACTCCGGGCGACCCAGTCGCTTGCGGAAATCCCTTTCTATTTGCCACTTCCGGCCTGTCCAACACGGCCTTTCGAACGTATCAGGATGTCCCATGAAGGTCCGTAACTCGCTGAAGTCGCTGCGTGGCCGCCATCGCGCCAACCGTCTGGTTCGCCGCAAGGGCCGCGTCTACGTGATCAACAAGGTCCAGCGCCGATTCAAGGCCCGCCAGGGCTGATCGAGTCACGGCTGGTTCAGCCCAGTTCTGCGCAGCCTGCTCACAGGTCTTTGACGCGCGCTCTGCTTTGCAGGGCGCGCTTTCTGCGTTTAGACTTGCCGCATGGCAAAACGCTCCTCCCTGGCGATTCTGCTCGCCGCCGCCGTCATCTGCATACCGCACCTCGCGTTCGCGCAGGGTGAGCCGCGATCGGGCGCCAAGCCAAAACCCCCGGAAGCGCCGTCGAAGCTGCCGAAAGTCGGCGCCGACAAGACCAAAGGGCTCGATTTCCTGTTCGGCGCCCTGAAGGCTGCGCCTGACGAGATCAGTGCCAAGCATGTTGAGGCCCGGATCTGGGCGATCTGGCTGCAGACCCCGAGTGACACCGTCGCGCTCTTGATGGCGCGCTCCAAGGCTGCGATGGACGCGAAGCAGAACGAGGTGGCGCTCAAGCTGCTCGACTCGGTCATCAAGCTTCGTCCCGATTATGTCGAAGCCTGGAACCGCAGGGCGACGATCTATTACCTCCAGAACGACTATGGCCGCTCGCTCGCCGACATCCAGCAGGTGCTGGTGAGGGAGCCCAGGCATTTCGGCGCACTCGCCGGTCTCGGCATGATCATGCAGGACCTCGGCGAGGAAAAACGGGCGCTGGATGCCTTCCGCAAGGCGCTCGAGGTCAATCCGCACCTCGACAAGGTGCCGGAGCTGGTCAAAACCCTGACCGAAAAGGTCGAGGGCCGCGACATCTAGGCTTAAAGCCCGGTTAACCCTATCCGGACGGTCGTCCTTGCCGGGCGATCCACGCGATCCCAATTGCCGTTGACCGGACACAACTTGGCCAGGAGACGGCGCAATGCGGCGTGCAGTGCTGACGGCAGCGCTTGTGGGAATGACGGGTTTGGGAATGACGGCGACCGCCGCCTGGGCGGACGATCTGTTCTGGGTGGTGGGCAATCGCGCCACCGATCGCTGCGAGATCGTGACCAGCAACCCCGTCATCATCGGGGACATCTGGTTCGCGTCGGGACCGTTCAAATCGAAGGACGACGCCAAGCTGGCGCGATCGACGATCAACGCATGCCCGAACAAGGACCTAACACAGGAGGACTGATCGGCGCTATGCGCTCCGATCGGTCGACTTAGTGAAACGCGGTGCTGCGACGCTCCGGCATGCCATACTGCGCGGCTGCGGCATACAGCTGCGCAATCTCGGCCTCGAGATGCTCGTTGACCAGCAGCAGCGCCTTCAGCGCGCCGCGGATATCGCCGTTGCAGCTCGCGACGATCTCGTCGATCGCAGATTCGCTCGAACGAAAGCTCATCGGTAACCCCCTCCCAAAACACCAAACTAAACGCAGGGCCGGTCATCGCAGGTGACGTCCTGCAATGACCCAACCGGAAGTAATTCACGGTCATCAGCCGATTGCGAGGAAAAGTCCCGACCATGGTTATAAAATGGCCGACGACGCAGTGATGACAGGATTTGAGGCCGAAACGACCGGGCGACGCCGCTGGATCTGCAACCCCTAGCAATCGCGCCCGTAACTGTCTTGGTGACAGGCAGAAAACTCTCAATGATTTCAATGTTCTTAGTGGGTGCATTGGCCGTGCTCGCGCTGGTGACCCGGGCCGGTGTCGCGGTCGTCGAGCACCGCTATCCGGCCCAGGGGCAGGCCATCGATGTCAACGGGGCCACCATCAATCTTGTGGATATCGGTCCGCGCGACAGCCAAAAGCCTCCGCTGTTGCTGCTTCACGGCGCCAGCTCGAACCTCGAGGCGATGCGCAAACCGCTCGGTGACATGCTGGCCGAGCGCCACCGAGTGCTGCTGGTCGACCGTCCCGGCCACGGCTGGAGCCCGAGAGCCCGGGCTGAGGACTCCACCCCGGCTGCGCAGGCGCGGATGCTCGACGAGGCGCTCGACCGGCTCGGCACCGGGCCGGTGATCCTGGTGGTCCACTCCTGGAGCGGCGCGCTCGGCTTGCGCATGGCGCTCGACTTCCCGGACCGGGTGGCGGGGCTCGTGATGCTGGCGCCGGTCGCCTATCCCTGGCGCGGCGGGGTCGGGCAGTACAATGCGGCGGTGACCACGCCGGTCATCGGCCCGCTGCTCGCCCACACCATTACCTTGCCACTCGGCCTGGCGCTGATGGGCCCTGGCGCCCGCGGTGTGTTTGCGCCGCAGCAAATGCCGGACGATTTCGTCGACCAGAGCGCGACGCCGCTGCTGCTGCGTCCGCGCGAATTCCTCGCCAATGCGCTCGACCTCGTCACCCTGAAGCAGGCGGTGATCGAGCAGGCGCCGCGCTATGGCGAGATCAAGGTCCCCGTCACGATCCTGGCCGGCGATGCCGACAAGACCGTCTACACCGATATCCACGCGCGGCGGCTGGCGCAGGTGCTGCCCCAGACCCGCCTGATCGTCGTGCCCGATCTCGGCCACATGGTTCAGAACGCCGTGCCGGAGCTCGTGACCGCCGAGGTCGACCGGATGGTCGGCGTGCTCACCGCGACCGAGGCGGCCGCGCCTTGAAAACGAAAAAGCCCCGGCACGCGGCCGGGGCTTCGAGGGCGGAGCGGATGTCGCGCCGCTTACTGCTTCTGCTTGCCGTCCTTGTCGAACGACGACACGTAGGCCCAGAGATTGTTGATCTCGGTCTCGTTCTTGATGCCGGCGAAGGTCATCTTGGTGCCGGGGATCTTGGCCTTCGGATCCTTGATGTATTCCTTGAACACGGCCTCGTTCCAGGTGATGCCCGAGTTCTTGTTGGCTTCCGAATAATTGTAGTCCGGCACGGTGCCCGACTTGCGGCCGTCGAGGCCGTTCAGTTCCGGACCAACCTTGTTCTTCGCACCTTCGCCGATCGCATGGCAGGGCAGGCACTTGTTGAAGGACGTCTTGCCGGCGGCGGCGTCCTGCGCCAGTGCGGCAGTCGCCAGCGACGACGAGGCGAGGATGACGAGCGCGCTCAAAGTCAATTTCTTCATGGATCAGGCTCTGTGGGTTACGAGACAAGTCTGTGCGGAGGTTTGTTGCATGGCCTCCCCGCTCACACAAGTCGCTCGGCGCGATCGGGTTCAGCAATATCGTCGCGATCTTTGCGCGGCCGCAAACAGCGAAAGCCGCGCGGCCGCCTACCCAAAGCGCCGCGGTTGTGGTTGATATGACGGTCAAAATCGACTTCAGGAGACGCGCGCGATGGCGATCATGATGCCCGAGGCGGATCAGGCGGTGCTGGCGCGCCGTGGCGAAATCGTTGCTGCACTGCGTGCAATCGTGCCGGGCGAGGGCGTCATCGACAGCGCCGCGGAGATGCTTCCCTACGAGTCCGACGGATTGATGGCGTATCGCCAGCCGCCGATGGTGGTCGTGCTGCCGGAGACCACGGCACAGGTTTCGCAGGTTCTGAAATACTGCCATGAACAAGGCATCAAGGTGGTCCCGCGTGGCTCCGGCACCTCGTTGTCCGGCGGCGCTCTGCCATTGGCCGACGGCGTGCTGCTCGGCCTCGGCAAGTTCAAGCGCATCCGCGAGATCGACTTCGACAACCGCGTCGTCGTCACCGAGCCGGGGGTCACCAACCTCGCCATCAGCCAGGCGGTGGCGCATGCCGGCTTCTACTACGCGCCCGATCCGTCGTCGCAGATCGCCTGCTCGATCGGCGGCAATGTCGCGGAGAATTCCGGCGGCGTGCACTGCCTGAAATACGGCATGACCACCAACAACGTGCTCGGCTGCGAACTCGTGCTGATGAATGGCGAGGTGTTGCGCATCGGAGGCAAGTGCACCGAGAACGCCGGCTACGATTTGATGGGCTTGATCACCGGCTCGGAGGGGCTGCTCGGCGTCGTCACCGAGGTCACCGTGCGCATCCTGCAAAAACCGGAGACGGCGCGCGCGCTGATGGTCGGCTTTGCCGAGGTCGAGGCCGCCGGCGAATGCGTCGCCCGCATCATCGGCGCCGGCATCATTCCGGGCGGCATGGAGATGATGGACAAGCCGGCGATCCACGCCGCCGAGGCCTTCGTCCATGCCGGCTATCCGCTCGACGTCGAGGCGCTCTTGATCATCGAGCTCGACGGTCCCGGCGTCGAGGTCGACGAACTGATCAGCCGGGTCGAGACCATCGCCAACGGCTGCGGCTCGACCACCTGCCGGATCTCGACCTCGGAGGCCGAGCGCAATCTGTTCTGGGCCGGCCGCAAGGCGGCCTTCCCTGCGGTCGGGCGCATCTCGCCGGACTATCTCTGCATGGACGGCACCATCCCGCGCGGCGCGCTGCCGAAGGCGTTGGCGCGCATCCGCGAGCTGTCGGACAAATATCAGCTCGGCTGCGCCAACGTCTTCCATGCCGGCGACGGCAATCTGCATCCCCTCATCCTCTACGACGCCAACAAGCCCGGCGAGATGGAGCGCGCCGAAGCCTTCGGCGCCGACATCCTGCGCTGCTGCGTCGAACTCGGCGGCGTGCTCACCGGCGAGCACGGCGTCGGCATCGAGAAGCGCGATTTGATGCCCGACATGTTCACCGAGATCGACCTGAACCAGCAGCAGCGCGTGAAATGCGCGTTCGATCATTTGGGCCTGCTCAATCCGGGCAAGGTGTTTCCGACCCTGCACCGCTGCGCGGAGCTGGGGCGGATGCATGTGCATGCGGGGAAGCTCGCGTTTCCGGACCTGCCGAGGTTCTGAGGCGCGCAGACCTCTCCGCGTCGTCATTGCGAGCGCAGCGAAGCAATCCAGGGGCGTGGGCGGGACTCTGGATTGCTTCCGTCTTCGCTCTTCGAGCTTCGGCGGACAAGTCGCTGCGCTCGCAATGACGCGGAGAGAGTCCGACTCAACATCCGTCCGATCACGCGACGACGAAATCGTAGGGTGGGCAAAGCGCCGCCGAAAAGCGGCGCGTGCCCACCGTCCATCAGCGCGTCGCGCGGCAAGACGGTGGGCACGACGCCACTGCGATCCCGCGTGAGGAGAGCTCAGTCCTTCGCCTCTGCCCACCCTACAGCTCCGTCGTTTATCTCCCTCCTCATGGTGAGGAGGCGCGCGCCCGTCCGCGCATGAGAGCAAATAACGACGTCCGCGCGCCGTCTCGAACCATGAGGCCCCAACAGCCAGCTCCTCCGCGTGAAATCCATCTTTGCGTCGCAACTGCATTGGACATGACTCCGCAGCCCCGCGGCGTCCTCCGCCCAGGTGATGCGTCCGTCTGCCCTCCAAACCAATCGAGAGGGCACGGGGAATGCCGGGTGAAGGCCTCACCCATGGCCCGCCTGCAACAAAAAAAGCAGGCGGCAGTCACCACAGGTTCAGCCGATCATCCGGCATTCCCCGCGTGGCGGTCTTAACGCTTATACGTGCTCGCCCCGGGGATCGGCTGTTTTGTCCCCGTCGCCGACGCGATGCGCAGAGGCATCATCGCCGGCTTGGCCTCAGCACCGGGAGGCCAGGCCCACACGATTTCACGTCCGCATCGGACTCGTTCGTCGGCGCGACACGAAGCCACGCTGCGACCCGACACGGCCACCACATCCCCACCCCACGTATCGTGACGACCGCGCGTACGCCCCTCGGAGGGATGGGATGCGGACATCATACATGATTTCGTATAAAGCGAAAGAAGAATTTTTGCGATGAGACTTGTTTGACGTTCGACGTTGAAATCGCTGGCGAAAGGAGTTTCTCGTGCGAACGATCTTGCCGTGCCGATAGTGGCCCGAAGCTACTTGCAGATCGGGCATTGAGCTAAGTGGTCAAGCGAAATCGGCATTTCGCTCCTTCCTCCTCAACGGCTATGTTTCATTGGTTGATAGAGTTCGCAACCTTGGGCTTAGGCCGATTCGAGGATGATAGATGGTCCCCGTCTAAAAAGCGGATTGATTCGCATGAAGCAAATGCTGAAGCGCTGGTGGGAAGGCAATTATGTGCCGCCGCGCAATGACCCCGAGGGTTCTCTAATCATCCTGCTAGGGATTTATGAAAAGCATTGGACCTCGAAGGTCGCCCATACCTTGGCCGACTTCTGGCTCAAGTACTGGCAATGGTGCATGGGGTTTGGGTTAGCGGTCTTCGGTCTAATCTTTAAGCATTGAGGAAAATGGGCCGGAGCTGTGATCCGCTATTAAGTGGTTCGAAAGGGCGGCGGGTTACGCTTCGCTAACCCGCCTACAGACCAAGAACTTAAAACAAGATCCGCCTAGTGAGCCATTTAGTTGACCTTCGTTGGTCGTCGGGCGCTGGAAGCTAGGGCGAAGGCCCCATTCGTTCAGTCAATTCTGGAGGCCACTGAAGGTCCTTCGGCCATTTCTGAGCCAGCCTATGCCCTTCGGTCAATTGGTCCGGCGAGAGGAGTGCTCTTACTCGTTGGAAGTCGTCGGTGGCGAATTTGTTTCCATCGGCAGCTGCATGGCCTACGAGCACGTAAGCCAAGATCAGGTCCTTCTTGTAGCCGAAAGAGCCGGTTGCGTACATGATGCCGAGGCTATGTTGAGCGTTGCTGTTGCCTTGTTCGGCGGCTTGGCGGAATAAACGCACGGCCTTGATCTCGTCTTTTTCGACTCCGTGCCCCCTGGCATACATGAAGCCAAGCATGGTTTGCGCGTCCGGGTAGTTTCGCTCGGCTGCTCTACGATACCACTCGGCTGCCTGTCTGTCGTCTTGAGGAAATCCCGGAGTTCCGGTCTCGTACATCTGACCGAGGTTGAATTCAATTGCGGCTCCATCGGACGCGTCAGTCGAGCAAGGACGTCGATGTAGCCTTCCGTCGCTGAGTTGGGCGACAAACGTAAGACGAAACTTCGTTGTAGGTTTCATCTTCATAGCGAAAAACTTCTTTCTGCCCTCTTCTGTCATGGGTTTTGAAAAAAGCAGCGAGGTCGCAGCATCGACGTCGCCCTGATCAGCGGCGCGCTGGAGCCACTCATCCGCCATGGCCCTGTTCTTTGCTACGCCTTCGCCGCGCAGATAAAGGCAGCCAAGATTATACTGGGCATCGACATCGCCCTGTTCGGCGGCATCGCTCCACTCTTTGAAGGCCGCGCTATAGTTGCCGGAGCGATAATCCGACACACCGTCATCGAAGCCGCTCAGAGCGGTCGTCGATGAAAGGATCAGAACCGCGAGGGCAACAGGAATTGATGGTGACATCTCTAAGATCCCGACCGTGCAAGGTGGGATAACATAGCCAAATCGCCAAATGGAAGACGCTATGTTTCCGGCACCGCTTAGTACGTAGGGCGATTGAGCCGAAGGCGTATTCCGTCGCGTGGCTCGAAAGGTCGGCGGGTTACGATTTTACTAATTAGCTAGCTGGGCCACCCTGCTGCTGACAACCTTGCAGCTCGCGGTTGAACGCAGCTCCAAAAATACGACTGTAAATAGAAATAGTATGACTGCAAGCAGTGTGTCAGAAGGTCAGCGGGTTGCGCTTTGCTAACCCTAGGGACCGCCGCCGATCAAGGAGAGGCAGAGTTGGGAGAGCGACGATGTCTGTGCGGTCCCACGATCAGCCTCGCATGACGTTCGGTTTACCTTTTCATCGATTGCGGGTTTGTACCGTTTAAGATACAATTATCTCATGGTCGAAATCCGGCAAACGGCCGAGTTCAAGGCGTGGCTGCTCGGCCTGCGCGATCTGAAGGCAAAAGCCAGGATCGCCGCGCGGATCGAGCGGGCCGCGAATGGCAATCTCGGCGACAGCAAGCCGGTCGGCGAGGGCGTCTCCGAGATGCGGATCGATTACGGCCCGGGCTACCGGATCTACTATCGGCAGCGTGGAGACGTCCTGGTCATCCTGCTCTGTGGTGGCGACAAGAGCACGCAACAGTCGGACATCCGGCGCGCCCAGGCACTGGCGAAGAGAGAGGCATAGCGGATGGCAACGACACGCTTCGACGCGGCGGAATACCTGGCGGAGCCGGAGGCACAGGCCGAGTTTCTGGCGGCGGCGCTCGAGGATGGCACCGCGGATGAGATCCGCGCCGCGATCAACACCATCGCGCGGGCGCGCGGCATGTCGGACCTCGCGAAGGCGACCGGCATCCGTCGCGAGCAGCTTTATCGGGCGCTGGGCGAGGACGGGAATCCGGAGTTTGCCACCATCCTGACCGTGCTCCGTGCGCTCGGGGTGAAGCTGACGTCGGCGCCGGCGAAGGGGGCGTCAAAGGCGGCTCCGAAGCGGAAGACGGCGAAGAAGGTTGGGCGGCGCGCTGCGTAAGCCGGCGTATGCTCTTGCTGCTCATGCTGGCTACAGGTCTGGGCGTTACGGTCAGCGCGTAGGGCGGATTAGCCGAAGGCGTCATCCGCCGCGTGGCTCGAAAGGGCGGCGGGTTACGCTTCGCTAACCCCCCCCTACGAACTACAAGTGCACCACCCGTGTGGTTGCCCCTCACCCCAACCCTCTCCCCGTGAAGGACGGGGAGAGGGGGCGCACCGCGCATGGGGTGATGGCTCGTGTCACGTCGACGGGGCTGCTGGCGAGTCCGTGCCCTAAAAGGCCGAACGTTCGGTCCGACGCGTCCGTTGTTCCCTCCCATCCCCTTGTCCCCGCACGATCTTTTCGCCACACCGGGCTGCCCTTTTCACTCCTCATGCTCTAGAACGAGTCCAACGCCGGTGGCCGCGCGTGGCGGTCGCCTTCATCATCAACAAGCAAGGCGAGCAGTGGTGGACGCCCTGAAGGTACGGAACGCAGCCGATGTGGAGGAGGTGGTCCGGTCGGCCATCGCCAATGAGCAGCCGCTGGATGTGATCGGGCATGGCTCGAAGCGCGGGATCGGGCAGGTGACGGCGACCAATGCCGTGCTCGACCTGTCGGCGCTGAGCGCGGTCGTCTCCTATGAGCCGAACGAGCTGATCGTCACGGCGCAGGCCGGCGCGCCGCTCGGCGACCTCTTGTCGCTGATCGATTCGAAGAGCCAGCAGTTCGCGTTCGATCCGATGGATACGGGGCCGCTGCTCGGCACCACGGGCCGGGGAACGCTGGGCGGGATGATCGCGGCGGGGCTGGCCGGGTCGCGGCGGGTGAGGGCCGGCGGGGTGCGGGATCATCTGCTCGGGGCGCATGCCGTGTCCGGCTTCGGCGAGAGCTTCAAGACCGGCGGCAAGGTGGTGAAGAACGTCACCGGCTATGACCTTTGCAAGCTGCTGGCGGGCTCCTGGGGCACGCTGGCGGTGATGACGGAAGCGACGTTGAAGGTGATGCCGCGGCCAGAGGCCGAGCGGACGCTGGTGCTGCGCGGGCTCGATGACCTCCAGGCGAATCAGGCGATGACGGCGGCGCTGGGCTCGCCGTTCGACGTGTCCGGCGCGGCGCATCTGCCGGCCTCGTCGCTCCGGCCGGATGTCGACGGCTTGAGCGCGGCCGGCTCGCCGCGCGAGGCCGTGACGGTGGTCAGGCTCGAAGGCATCACGGCCTCGGCCGTGCATCGCGCGGGATCGCTGGCCAAGCTGCTGGCGCCGTTCGGCGCTGCCGATGTCATTGCGGATGAGGCGTCGGCTGCGATCTGGAGCGCGGTGCGCGACGTCATGCCGTTTGCGGCCCATGGCCAGCTCGGCGCCTGGACGGTGTGGCGGATCGTCTGCCCGCCGGTCTCCGGCGGCGCGCTCGGCCAGGCCTTGGCGCGCCAGACCGGCGGCGAGGTGATCTATGACTGGGGTGGCGGGCTGATCTGGGCGGCGCTGCCGCCGACCGCCGATGGCTCGGCCGGCCTGGTGCGCAAGCTCGCAGGCGCCGCCGGCGGCCATGCCACCCTGCTGCGCGCCTTCGACGAGGTGCGCCAGGCGGTCGATGTGTTTCCCCCGCAGCCAACCGGCGTCGCCGCGCTGGAGGAGCGGGTTCGCGTGTCCTTCGATCCGAAGGCTGTTCTCAACCGCGGGCGGATGCGTCGGAGCGTTGCGTCATGAAGACCGAATTCACCCTGGCGCAGCTCGCCGATCCCGATATCGCGGTGGCCGACAAGATCCTGCGCGCCTGCGTGCATTGCGGCTTCTGCACCGCGACCTGCCCGACCTATGTGCTGCTCGGCGACGAGCTCGACAGCCCGCGCGGCCGCATCTACCTGATCAAGCAGATGCTGGAGAAGGAGCAGGCGCCGACATCGGACGTGGTCAAGCATATCGACCGCTGCCTGTCGTGCCTGTCCTGCATGACGACCTGTCCCTCGGGGGTGCACTACATGCACCTGGTCGACCAGGCGCGGGTGCGGATCGAGGAGACGTATGAGCGGCCGCTGACCGACCGCTGGCTCCGCGCCGTGCTGGCCTATGTGCTGCCGCGGCCGCGCGCGTTTCGCTGGGCGATGACCCTGGCGCGGCTCGGCCGGCCGTTCAAGGCGCTGCTGCCGGCGTCGTCGCAGACCACGGGGCCGGCGCCGAGCCTGCTGCGCCGCCTCAGGGCGATGCTGGATCTCGCCCCCGCCGCGGCGCTGCCGGCGCCGAGGCCTGCGGGCGGCAGCGTGTTCGCCGCGCAGGGGACGCGGCGCGGCCGCGTCGCGCTGCTGCAGGGCTGCGCGCAACAGGCGCTGGCGCCGCGCATCAACCAGGCGGCGATCAACGTGCTGACGCGGCACGGCATCGAGGTGGTGCTGGTGAGGGACGAGCAATGCTGCGGTGCGCTCACCCATCACATGGGTCAGGACGACGATGCCACCGCACGGGCGCGGGCCAATGTCGGTGTATGGACGGCGGAGGCCGCGCGCGGCGGACTCGATGCGATCCTGGTGACGACCTCGGGCTGCGGCACCGTCATCAAGGACTACGGCCACATGCTGCGCGAGGACCCGCAATATGCAGCGCCGGCGGCAGCCGTCTCGGCGATGGCGAAGGACATCAGCGAGTATCTCGCGGGTCTCGAACTCAGCGTTCAGGCGAAGCACGACGAGCTCACCGTCGCCTATCACTCCGCATGCTCGCTGCAACATGGGCAGAAAATCACGAGCATTCCGAAAGAATTGCTTTCCAAGTCCGGATTCGTGGTGAAAGATATACCGGAGAGTCATTTGTGTTGCGGTTCGGCGGGGACCTACAACATTCTCCAGCCTGACATTGCGATGAGACTGCGCGATCGCAAGGTCGCCAACATCGCGAGCGTCAAGCCGGATGTGATCGCGGCAGGCAATATCGGCTGCATGATGCAGATTGCCAGCGGCACCGGCATCCCCGTCGTCCACACCGTTGAGCTTCTCGACTGGGCGACGGGCGGTCCGCGGCCAGGATTGAATTGAAAGACGGGCGCGTGCGGTCTGCCGGCCCGTCCCGCCGGATGATCTGATCGCTCGGCGGCTACAGGAGGTTTCGATGGCGAAGGACAAGAAAGACAAGAAGACCAAGAAGGACAAAAAAGAGAAGAAGCTGATGGCGCAGGCCAAGGCAGCGAAGGGCACGGCGAAGAAGTCCGCCAAGAAGGCCGGCAAGAAGGCGGAGAAGAAAGCCGCGAAGAAGGCCGCCAAAGCCGCCAAGAAGGCTGCGAAGGCGCCCGCCAAGAAGGCGGTGAAGAAGGCCGCCAAGGCGCCGGCGAAGAAGGCCGCTGCCAAGAAGGGCGCCGCCAAGAAGGCTCCGGCCAAGAAGGCTGCCAAGTCGGCTGGCAAGTCCGCCGCCAAGTCTGCCGCGAAGGCTCCCGCCGCGCCGAAGAAGAAGGCCGCCAAGAAGCGGGCGCCGAAGATGGCCCCGCTGGTCGAGACCCCCGAGGCGAACGAGACCACCGCCGAGACCAGCTGGGCGACGCCGAGCTCGGCTCCCGAGGCTCACGAAAGCGAGGAGGGGGCGAGCTCGTAGAGCTCAGCTCCGATCGTCTCCACCCCGATCGATTCGACGAGGCCGCAGCGGCGACGCTTGCGGCCTCGTTGTTTGTTTGCGCGGCCTTGGAGCACGACACCCGAAAATCTACGGCCGCGCGAATCCGTGCCCCGGAAAGGGGGATTTGATCGACCCGCACGCGCTCGGAAGCGCGCGACCCCACGGCGATGTGCACGGACGGGGGCTCTTTCACACGCTAATTTGTTGTTCAATTGCAACACGCACTAACAACCCGCCGCAGAATTGCCAAAACGCCCAAAAAGGCGGCAGATGCCGCGCTTTTTTGCTTCACCTGCGGCGGGACCCTGTCACAAATTGCGTCCGGATGACGCAGCCCGTCTTGTTTGCGCCCTGGGGGGCCACGTGCGGGACAGGTTTTTTCGAACTAGGGTGATGGGGAACGGCATGAAAAAGTTGGCTTTGTTGGCAACGGCGCTGGCAATGTTCTCGGGATCGGCTTCAGCGGCGGACATGGCGGTCAAGGCCTATAAGGCTCCCCCGGCTCCGGCCTTCGACCCCTGGGACGTCGCCTTCGGCGCCGCCATCATGAACGACTACGTTTTCCGCGGCATCACCCAGTCCAACCACAAGCCGTCGGTCGCCGCTTATTTCGAGCCGCGCTTCAACGTCAACAAGGACCTGCAGTTCTACGTCGGCGTCGCCGGTGAGAGCATCTCCTTCCCGAACCGCGCCGCGGCCGAGATCGACATCTACGGCGGTGTCCGTCCGACCTTCGGCGCCTTCGCCTTCGACATCGGCGTGTGGGGCTACCTGTATCCGGGCGGCACCTGTCAGTTCGGCGGCACCGGCTTCGACAACGCCGGCCGTTTCCAGGGCGTCGACTGCGCGACGAACTTCCTCGCCAACGGCAACACGATGAAGAAGGACGTCAGCTTCTTCGAAGTGTACGGCAAGATGAACTACACGGTGAACGACAACTGGACCTTCGGTGTCACCGAGTTCTACACCCCGAGCTTCCTGAACTCCGGCGCCTGGGGCAACTACAGCTCGGTCACCGGCAAGTGGACCGCGCCGAGCACCACCTTCGGCTCCAGCGGCGTCGGCATGTACGTGTCGGGTGAGTTCGGTCGCCAGTGGTTCGGCACCACCGACTCGTTCTACGGCACCGCGGCCCTCCCGAACGGCATCCATTACGCCGACTACAACACCTGGAACATCGGCGTCGGCTTCACCTACAAGGTGTTCACGCTCGACCTGCGCTACTCCGACACCGACCTGTCGAAGGGCAATTGCAACGCCTTCACCGGCGACTTCACCGCGGGCGGCACCACCAACGTGACCCCGATCAACCCGACCGGCCTCGGCTCCAAGTGGTGCGGCGCGACCGGTATCGCCAAGCTCTCGGTCGACCTGACCGCGATGACCAACCTGAAGTAATCATCGCCACGGCGGATCGAACTTCTCGCGAGGGCGGCAGAGCAATCTGCCGCCCTTTTGCTGTTTGTCGTTTTTTGTCCAGAGCCTGATGTGGCCTCGCTCGCGCTTCCGCAGTGCGCAGCTTGGAGCTCCGTCCGCCGTGACCCTCCACCTCCAGGGGAGCGTTTGCGTATAGCTCGGTGCCCCGTAGGGGCCTCATGGTTCGAGACGCGCCGAAGGCGGCGCTCCTCACCATGAGGGTTGAGAATCCCTCCGCGAAACAGACCTCGTCCTGAGAGGATGAGAAAGAATTCGAATTTTGCAGTTTTCGGACGAGCTAAGTCGTTGATTTGACTCATGTCGAAAATTGCCGAAATCGAAAGATTCACACCCTCTGAGGAGCCCGCCGGAGGCGGGCGTCTCGAAGGACGGTGGGAGGCGCACTGCCGGCTGCGAGCTCTGCTCATATGCGATCCCCTGCGCTCCCGGGGAAGGTGAGATCGATGTCGCGGTGCTGCCGTGGTTCAACAGCGGGGCGTTGGCGGAGCAGAGCCGCCGCCCGGCCTCATCGTCAATCATCAATCAGCCACTCGGGAAACGGTGCGGCCGGCCGCTGGACCGCCGGCGACACCGCGGATCGGCATCATCAGGCCGGCGGTCTCCGAGGCGCCGCCCAGCCTGGATGCGCTACTCGGCGCCACCCGCCGGGGCATCCGCGGCCTGACCGGTCGGCCGCAGCGAGAACCGGTCGCCGTCGCGAACGAGCTCGACCTTGCGGTCGTGGAAGTCGTGCAGCGTCGAGCGGTGGCCGATCGAGACGACGGTGGTTTGCGGCAGGCGCTCGGCGATGGCGCGGTAGAGCCGGGCCTCGCTCGGCTCGTCCAGCGACGCCGTGGCCTCGTCCAGGAACAGAAATTGAGGCTGATGCAGCAGCGCGCGGGCGATTCCGAGCCGCTGCTGCTCGCCGAGCGACAGCATGCGATTCCAATGCGCCTCCTCGTCCAGCCGCTCCGCCAGCAGCGGCAGGCCGACCGCCACCAGGGCGTCCTTGACCTGCTCCGGACTGAAGGCGTCGGGCGCGGCGGGATAGACGACCGCCGTCTGCAGCGCGCCGATCGGGAAGTAGGGCCGCTGCGGCAGCATCATCAGCTTGGCATGGCCGGGCACGCTGATCGCGCCGCTGCCGAACGGCCAGACCCCGGCAATGGCGCGGAACAGCGTCGACTTGCCGGCGCCGGACGGGCCGGTGAGCAGCATGCTCTGGTTGCTCTTGAAGCTGAAGCCGTCGGCCGCGATCAGCGGCAGGCCGTTCGGCAGCTTGAGCAGCAGCTGGGCGAGCTCGATGCTGTCACCGGCATGGCTGACGACATCGATCGTCTGCGGCTCGCCCGAGAGCGTGACGGCGCTCGCGATCGACATCTCGAACCCGTCGAGACGGGCGACTGTCGAGCGCCAGTCGGCGAGGGTGCGGTAGGTGTTCACGAAGAACGACAGCGCGCGCTGCACGCTCGAAAACGCCGACGCGGTCTGCATCATGCCGCCGAGCTGGACCTTCTTGGCGAAATAGGCCGGCGCGACGATGACGTAGGGAAAGATCGTGGCGACCTGCGAGTAGCCGCTCGTCACCGCCGTCAGCCGCTTGGTCCGGGTCATGATCTGATACCAGTTCTGCACGACGCGGCCGTACCGGTTCGAGAGCAGATCATGTTCGGCAGACTCGCCGCGCAGCAGCGCGATCTGCTCGGAGTTCTCGCGCACGCGCACCAGGTTGAAGCGGAAATCGGCCTCGAAGCGCTGCTGCTCGAAATTGAGGTTGACCAGCGGCGATCCGATCCAATGGGTCAGCGCAGTGCCGGCGATCGCGTAGATGAGCGCCGCCCAGACCAGATAGCCGGGAATGTTGTACTCCATGCCGAACAGCGTGAGCGGCGCCGCTTCCGAGAGGCCCCAGAGGATGACCACGAAAGAGGCCAGTGTCACGACCGAGCTGAGCAGATTGACCGTAATGTAGAGGGTCTGCTCGACGAACTGCTTCACGTCGTCGGCGATGCGCTGGTCGGGGTTGTCAGCCGCGTCGCCCTTGAGCTGCATGCGGTAGTGGTTGGCGTTGCTGAGCCAATGCCGCATATAGGTCTCGGTCAGCCACCGCCGCCAGCGGATCTGCAGCCACTGATTGAGATAGAGCTGGTAGATCGCGAGCACGATGAAGGTGGTCGCGAGCACGGCGAAGACGCCGATCTCCCAGATGAAGCTGTTCCAATTGTATTCCTGCAGCGCGTTGTAGAACCGGTTCTGCCACTGGTTCACCAGCACATCGATCGCGACCAGGGCGAGCTCGATGGCGATGACGGCGGCGAGCAGGATGCGGCCGGCGACCTTGTCCTCGGAGCGGAAGTAGGGAATGGCGATCCGCCACACGATGGCGAGGGTCGAGCGCAAATTGTTCACAGAGAGGCTGCTCCTGAAAAAAGGGCTTAACAGGCTGGGGCGGAACGAGAATTCCGTATCCTGGGAGGCCTGTCTAGACGAAAGTCGTAAGGGGCCCGGCGACCACCGGCTTGTCGGTCATATGCGGCAAACCGTAGCATGCTGCATACAAGAGGCACCGTGGCCGCTGCCAGATTTCGCGAGAATTTGAGCAGAGTGGGGCGTTGCCGCGTTTGTGATCTGGTTTTTGGGCCGTCCTGTCGGGCCTGGCGCCGGATCAGACAGACCTGATCCGCCCCGCCGGACCGGGTCCAACAACAACAATTGGGGGGAGACGTCACGATGTGGAATCAAATCTACGACCCGTTGGGGAGCCCGGCGCTGTCGACGCTGGCTGCCGCCATACCCGTGGTGACGCTGCTGGTGCTGATCGCCAGCGGCAAGGTGAAGGCGCATATCGCCGCGATCATCGCGGTGATCCTGACCAACATCATCACGATCTTCGTCTTCACGATGCCGGCCAACATGTCGATCCGCGCGACGTTTCTCGGCGTCGTCACCGGCTTCTTCCCGATCGGCTGGATCGTGCTGAACGTCATCTTCCTGTATCAGGTCACGGTCTCGACCGGGCGCTTCGAGCTGTTGAAGCGGGCGATCGGCGGCGTCACGGAAGACCGCCGGCTGCAGCTGCTGCTGGTTGCGTTCTCGTTCGGCGCGTTCTTCGAGGGCGCGTCAGGCTTCGGCACCCCGGTGGCGATCACCGGCGCCGTGCTCATCGGGCTGGGCTTCTCGCCGCTCGCGGCCTCCGGCCTGTCGCTGATCGCCAACACCGCGCCGGTCGCCTATGGCGCATTGGGCACGCCGATCCAGGGCCTCGCCTCGGTCACCGGCATCGATCCCTACATCCTCGGCGCCATGGTCGGCCGGCAATTGCCGGTGTTCTCGCTGATCGTGCCGTTCTGGGTGATCTGGGCGTTCGCGGGCTGGAAGGGCATGAAGGACGTCTGGCCGGCCATCCTGGTCACCGCCGTCTCTTTCGCCGTGCCGCAGTTCCTGATCTCGAACTACATCAATCCGTGGATCGTCGACATCGGCGCCTCGCTGATCTCGATGGGCGCGCTGATCCTGTTCCTGAAGGTCTGGCAGCCGAAGCAGCTATGGCTGTCGCCGGCGTTGCGCGGCCGTGACGAATCGGCAGCGACGATGGCGGCGGCAAAGCCGCTCGACCGCACGCCCCTGACGCAGGCCGAGCTCTGGGGCGCGCTGCTGCCCTGGATCATCGTCTGCGTGATCATGCTGATTTGGGGCAACGGCGCCTTCAAGGCCTGGGCGAACGCGAACTTCGCCTGGAGCTATCCGGTGCCCGAGCTCGACAAGCTGATCAACAAGATCCCGCCGGTGGCCGCCAAGCCGATGCCCGAGGGTGCGGTGTTCTCGTTCACCTATCTGAGCTTTACCGGCACCGGCATGCTGATCGCGGCGATCATCTCCGGCTTCCTGATGGGCGTCGGACCGGGCAAGCTGATCGCCGAATATGGCCGCACCATCCGCCTCTGCGCGATCTCGCTGATCACGATCTCGGCGATGCTCGCGATCGGCACGCTGACGCGGCTCTCCGGCGTCGACGCCACGCTCGGCCTCGCCTTCGCCGCGACCGGCGTGCTGTATCCCTTCTTCGGCACCTTGCTCGGCTGGCTGGGCGTGGCGCTGACGGGATCTGACACGGCGTCGAACGTGCTGTTCGGCAATCTGCAGAAGATCACGTCCGAGCAGATCGGCCTGTCGCCGGTGCTGATGGCCGCCGCCAACTCCTCGGGCGGCGTGATGGGCAAGATGATCGACGCGCAATCGATCGTCGTCGCCTCGACCGCCACCAACTGGTACGGCCATGAAAGCTCGATCCTGCGCTACGTCTTCCTGCACTCGATCGTGCTGGCCTGTCTCGTCGGCTTGTTCGTGACCTTGCAGGCCTATGTCTATCCGTTCACGGCGATGGTGCTGAAGTAACACCATCGCCTGCGACAAAAACCCCGCGTCGCCTGGGCGACGCGGGGTTTGCTATGTTTGGAACACAATTGTGCGGGAGCCGTGCTGGCAGCCATCGAGTCGATCGCCTACAAGGCCGGCTCGTCGCGTGATGATCGATCGAGAGGGAAGATGCGAGTTGTGAAGCGGGCCGTTGCCAGCGTGGTCGCAGCCTTGTTGCTGTCAGGTGGGCCGGTGGTTGCGGCTGAGGAGTTTCCGTTCGGCATGGAAATGACGCTGGACGCGCTGCCGCAGCCCGGGTCGAAGCGGGTGCCGGACCTCGACATCGGCGATCACGGCGAGACCGTGCTGGAGCTCTGGTGCAAGGGCGGCAAGGGGCAGTTCTCGGTTGCCGGCAACACCATCGTGTTCATCCCCAGCACCATCGAGGATCGCAACTGCCCGGCCGCGCGCGCCCAGGCCGACGATGAGCTCATTGCCGCGCTGAGCGCGGCAACGAACTGGAAGCGCCAGGGCGATTTGATCACCTTCATCGGGCCGAAGACGCTGCGCTTCCGGCTGAATACGAATTGAGTAGAGACCGCCGCTTCTAGTCGTAGTGACGCATCATCGAAGTGGAGGCCCCACTGTCACCCTCCCCTGGAGGGGGAGGGTCGGCTCATAGGCGCGAAGCGCGTATGAGCCGGGGTGGGGTGATCTCTCCACCCACACCGGCGCCCGCGGCTCACCCCACCCCGCTCGCCCGCTTCGCGTGCGATCGACCCTCCCCCTCCAGGGGAGGGTGGAGAGCGGAGATCGCGGCGCCTGCCCTCGTGGCTCGCCTTACTTCCAGACCGAGTTGTCGGCGTCCCAGCGCTTGGCCTTGAAGGCCTTCGCAAGCTCTTCGATTGCACCGCCATCGTCGCGGGTGTCGCTTTCCTCGTCGCCGGATGATTCATCCGACAGGATGAGCTTGGCCGCGGAGGCTTCGTCCACGGTGGTCGTCGTCGGGCTGCTGATCCACAGGACCAGCGCGTCGGCGCCGCCGGGCTTGTCCGGCGAGACGAGGCCGGTGACCTCGATGACGTCGGTGAGCTCGAGGGAGGGCATCAGCTGGCTCGGCCGCTTCAACGTCAGCTTCAGCTTGCCCGTCACCGGGTTCCAGGCCGCGCTGGTCGGCTTGGCGTTGTAGGTCTTGGCCAGCACGTCGGAGATCGCGCCCGCGAGCTTGTCCTTGTTGATCTTGTCGCCATCGCGCCATTCGCCGGCTGCGAAGCGGATGGTGCGGTCCATCTCGACGGTGCCGGCCGTCCAGCCGGCGGTGACGGCGCCGGTCGTGGCGCGAGCCTTCGCGATCAGCGCGCCGGCGCGTTCCGGATCGACGGTCATGCTGACGGTCTGTTCGCCGGCGCGGAGCGCATCACAGCCCACGATCAAGCTCGACAGCGAGACCTCGACGTTCTCGCCCTTCAGGCTCTTCAGGAAGTCGGCGACCGCATCGAGCTTGAGGCGGACGGAGACCGCCTCGGGCGAAACATCGGTGAAGTCCTTCGGTTGCGCGCTGATGCCGTCGTCGCTCGACTGGCTCTCCTGGAACTCCTTCTCGCTGACGTCGGAGTTGTCGGTCGACGCCACCTCGGTGACCGTCTTGCCGATCGTGATCTGACCGCGGAACTCGAAATTGTCGCCGGTCGGCTTGCGGGTCAGCTTCACCGTGACCGGCTCCTTGGCGCCGTTGCTCTGGGTCGCGCCGGTGAGGGTCTGGCCGTTGACGGTGAGGCTGACGACGAAGCGGTCCTTGCGGTCCGAGTTCTTGGCGACGGGATAGCAGACGTCGAGCGTGGCCGCGGTGACGGTCTTGCCCTGGCGCGTCTCCTTCAGGATCACGTCGGCATTGCCGTCCATCAGGCCGTCGATCGCGGTGAAATAGCGTGTCTCGACGGCGGGGGCGGCCTTGGTCCCGCTCTTGCTCTGGGCCCAACCGAGTTCCGGCGCGGCCGCTGCAATCACGGCCAACGCAAGCAAAATAGCGCGCATCTGAAAATCCTTGTGGGAGCGGAATCGGCGCTAGCTGTAGCGCCAATCGGCCATCACTGCACCCCCATCGGGACACTCCGCCAAAAAGAAGGCCGCCCGGAGGCGGCCTTCCTGAAGTCTTGGTGATGGAGGCTTGGTGACGGGTGCTTGGGCTCAGAAGCCCATGCCGCCCATGCCACCCATCCCGCCGCCGGCCGGCATCGCCGGGGCTGCGTCCTTCGGCAGCTCGGCGACCATGGCCTCGGTGGTGACCAGCAGGCCGGCCACCGACGAGGCGTCCTGCAGCGCGGTGCGGACGACCTTGGCCGGGTCGATGATGCCCTTGGCAACCATGTCGACATAGTCCTCGCTCTGGGCGTCGAAGCCGAAGGTCTCGGACTTCTCTTCCAGGATCTTGCCGACCACGATCGAGCCTTCGACGCCGGCGTTCTCGGCGATCTGGCGCATCGGAGCCTCAAGCGCCTTCAGCACGATGTTGATGCCGGCCTGGACGTCCGAGTTCGGGTTGGTGATGCGGCCGACCGCCTTCTTGGCGCGCAGCAGCGCGACGCCGCCGCCGGGGACGATGCCTTCCTGCACCGCAGCGCGGGTCGCGTTGAGGGCGTCCTCGACGCGGTCCTTCTTCTCCTTGACCTCGACCTCGGTCGCGCCGCCGACGCGGATCACCGCGACGCCGCCCGCGAGCTTGGCGAGACGCTCCTGCAGCTTCTCACGGTCGTAGTCCGAGGTGGTCTCCTCGATCTGCGCCTTGATCTGACCGACGCGCGCCTCGATGTCGGCCTTCTTGCCGGCGCCGTTGACGATCGTGGTGTTCTCCTTGTCGATCACGACCTTCTTGGCGCGGCCGAGCATCTTGATGGTGACGTTCTCGAGCTTCATGCCGAGGTCGTCCGAGATCAGCTGACCGCCGGTCAGGATCGCGATGTCCTCGAGCATGGCCTTGCGGCGGTCACCGAAGCCCGGCGCCTTGACGGCGGCGACCTTGAGGCCGCCGCGCAGGCGGTTCACGACCAGGGTGGCCAGCGCCTCGCCCTCGACGTCCTCGGCGATGATCAGCAGCGGACGGCCCGACTGCACCACGGCTTCGAGCACGGGCAGCATGGCCTGCAGGCCAGACAGCTTCTTCTCGTGCAGCAGCACGTAGACGTCGTCGAGCTCGGCGGTCATCTTCTCGGCGTTGGTGACGAAGTAGGGGCTGAGATAGCCGCGGTCGAACTTCATGCCCTCGACGATGTCGACCTCGGTCTCGAGCGACTTGTTCTCCTCGACCGTGATCACGCCCTCGTTGCCGACCTTCTGCATCGCCTGGGCGATCATCTTGCCGATCGCGGCGTCGCCGTTGGCGGAGATGGTGCCGACCTGGGCGACCTCGGCGGAGGAGGCGACCGGCTTGGCGCGCTTCTCGATGTCCTTGATGACGGCGGCAACCGCCGTGTCGATGCCGCGCTTGAGGTCCATCGGGTTCATGCCGGCGGCAACCGCCTTGGCGCCCTCACGGACGATGGCCTGAGCGAGCACGGTCGCGGTGGTAGTGCCGTCGCCGGCGAGGTCGTTGGTCTTGGAGGCGACCTCGCGCAGCATCTGCGCGCCCATGTTCTCGAACTTGTCCTCGAGCTCGATCTCCTTGGCGACGGTGACGCCGTCCTTGGTGATGCGGGGAGCGCCGAAGCTCTTCTCGATGACGACGTTGCGGCCCTTCGGGCCGAGCGTCACCTTGACGGCGTTGGCGAGAATGTCGACGCCGCGCAGCATGCGGTCGCGCGCGTCGCCAGAGAATTTGACGTCTTTGGCTGCCATTTGAAACTCTCCTGGAGTGGACCTCGACGGCCAGGGGCGTGATCGCCGGCCTGTCGCCTGAACGAGGTTGAAAAGCACTGGTCGCCCGGGGCGGCGAGAGCCGCCCAGAGCTGTTCGGATCAGGCGGTTCGGATCAGGCGACGACGCCCATGATGTCGGACTCCTTCATGATGAGGAGCTCCTCGCCGTCCAGCTTGACCTCGGTGCCGGACCACTTGCCGAACAGCACGCGGTCGCCGACCTTGACGTCGAGCGGGGTCAGCTTGCCGCTCTCGTCGCGGCCGCCCGGGCCGACGGCGACGACTTCGCCCTGCGAGGGCTTTTCCTTGGCGGAGTCGGGAATGATGATGCCGCCCTTGGTCTTCTCTTCGGCGTCGATGCGCTTAACCACGACGCGATCGTGCAGGGGACGAAACTTCGATTTAGCCATGACGGATCCCTTTGGGGGTGCTTCGGTAGGTTGGTGTCGGAGGAAATCTGAATGCGGCCATATTTAGCGCCCACTTGGCACCAATCGACTCGGCACCAACTGACTCGCGGACTTAGCAATCCTGCCCTCCGAGTGCTAAAGACCGCTGCCGGAAATATGGCTTGGCGCTGTTCCTGTCAAGCAAAGGCGGGCGGTTAAGCCCTTCTTGAGGCTATCAGGGGATGCTGTCTTAGGGGATGCTGTCCTTGGCCAGACATGTTAGTGGAGCGGCGTCGTCATCCGACGTCATTGCTCTGATGCGCGTTTTGCGCTTGGTTGCCGGACGGGGCAGCCATGATCTTGTTCCTAAGGGGATGCCATGACGAGTTCACGGTGCGCGCGGCCGGTTGCCAATCTCGCGATCGCGTCAGCGCTCACAATGCTGCTGGGAGCGTGCGGCGGCGGCTTCAACCTCTCGCCTTCCAGCCCTGCGCCGCCCGAGGTGGCTGTGGAGCCCGAGGTTCCAGCGACGATCCGGGCTGAGGATCTCGTCGGCAAATGGGGCCTCGCCGCCTACAACAATCCCAACGACCGGCCGCGGACCGAGAAGATGGCGCTGGCGCAGTGCAAGCAGCCTTATGTCATCGGGGCAGGCACGTCCGGCGGCGTCATCATGCATCTGGCCGACCAGGCGACCCCGCAGGAACTGCGCCTGAAGGGCTCGGCCGGCGGCAAGAACTACATCGGCCCCGCCGGCCCTCCCGGCGGCGAGCAGGACCGCGAGGTGGTCTCGTTCGACGGAAGGGTGCTGATCACCCGCTTCGTCGACAAGGATGCGGCGACCCGCTACCAGACCATGGTGTATGTCCGCTGCGGACCGCGGGCCTGAGGTCCGGTCGCTCGGTCAGAACCGACGAGGCAAACGAAAAACGCCGGCGGAACGCCGGCGTTTTTGTTTGGTGTGAGACGCGGAGGCCGCTCAGTTGAACAGCGCGTCGATGTCGTCCTGCGAGGCGTGACCGACATCGCCTTCGGCCTTCGGGCCGTTCAGCAGCCTGGCGTCGCCCTCGCGGGTGTCGACGATCGGCGGCACATGCGCCTTGATGGCGTCGACGCCGCCCCAGATGTCCATCATCACCACGATGTGGTGCTCGATGAACTTCATGGTGGTCATGACCTTGTTGATGCGCTGGCCGGTGAGGTCCTGGAAGTTGCAGGCCTCGAAGATCGAGACCACGCGCTCCTGGATGTCCTCGCTCAGGATCTTCTGCTGGTCGGCGGAGTCGACCTTGGCGAGCGCGCTGGCGGCCTGGTCGATCGCCTCCGCGGCTTCGAGGATCTGCTGGGTGGCCTGTTCGGTGCCGCCGACGACCGCGCCGAGCTCGCCATTGACCTTGGCCATCTCCTCGCCGTTGAAGCTCTTGGCGTGAAGCGTGGCGATCTCGCCCTTGGTGCGGTTGATGGCGTCGTGGATCAGGTCGAGCTCGACCTTCAGCTTCTCGCACTGTTCGATCTGCGCGCGGTAGGTCTCGAGCAGGGCGCGCGCTTCGGCGACCTCGCGTTGCGCGGATTCCTCGATGGCCGCAGCCGCCGTGCTGTTACCGCCGCTCCGGATGGCATTGCCCATCTGGGCGCGGATGGCGCGGAGCTCGTCCATGATTTCCTTGTGATTGGGGCCGATCTCGCCACCCACAAAATCGGGCTCCGGCATATGGCCGACGATTGCTTCTTCGATACGGAAACGCTTGCGAACAGCCATGATATATCCCTGACCTCTTGCTTGGTCAGTTCTACGCTGTGGCTATTTAACATCGCGTTCACGCCAGGAACTGCGGCGGCGCAACGCCCGCGTGCGCCTGATACGACCTATTAACCATGCGCCGGCGCCCTTCACGCAAAATAAACGCTAGCTATCAAATCAGCGCGCCCCTGCGGCGATGGTGAATCCCGGCGAGCCCTGTGTTTACCAAAGCGATCGGGTTTTGCTCTTTATTGACGATAAGCGGCGGCGTTGCAGCCTACGCGCGGTGAACAGCCTTCAGACGAAACAGTACAGAGTACGTCGATGTTCAGATCATTCTCTACAGCGCTGCTGGCCGGCGCATGCGTCTTCTATTGCGGTGTGGATCGGGCTGCGGCCCAGGGATTTCAGCAGCCGACGGTGATCTATAGCGGCCCGCCGCAGCAGACCGCGCCGGTGCGCACGGCCTATGTCGACCGCTCGCGGATGGGCGGCGGCTTCATCGAATTCCTGTTCGGCGATCCGCAAGGCGTCCGCGGCGCTCCGCCCCCGCAACAACCCATGTATCAGCAGCAGCCGTCCACCTACGGGACGCAGCCGGCGATGCCGGGCACTGCGCCCCAGCAGGGATATCCGGACGAGGAGGCGTATGAGCAGACACAGCGGCCGCTCGATCCGAAATACGAGAAACAGGTCGTTGACTATGACGGCAAAGAAAGGCCGGGCACGATCGTCATCGATACACCGAACAAGTTCCTCTACCTTGTGCAGGGGCAGGGCACGGCGCTGCGCTATGGCATCGGCGTCGGCCGTCCGGGGTTCACCTGGTCGGGCGTGAAGACCATCTCGGCCAAGCGCGAATGGCCGGACTGGACGCCGCCGCCGGAGATGCTGCAGCGCCGGCCCGATCTGCCGCGGCACATGGAGGGCGGGCCGCAGAACCCGCTCGGCGCCCGCGCGATGTATCTGGGCTCATCGCTGTATCGCATTCACGGCTCCAACGAGCCCTGGACGATCGGGACCAACGTATCGTCAGGCTGTATCCGGATGCGCAATGAGGACGTCATCGACCTCTATGGCCGGGTGAATGTCGGCGCCAGGGTCATCGTGATGTAACGGCGATCCTGCGTCATGCAAAAGGCCGCCCCTCGGGGCGGCCTTCGTCGTTCTCGACTGTGCGATGGCCGACAGTGATCAGGCGTAGTCGCTGCCGCCGTCATCATCGTTGCCGAAGCTGTCATCGGCATCGAAATCCGAGGGATCGCTGTCGTTGCCGTTGTTGTCGTCGTAGTTCGCCTGGTCGAACAGGCCGGAGCGGCCGCCGCCATCGCCGGAGCGGCCGATGTCATTGAGACCTGCATCCTGCGCCAGCGAGCCGCCGGACTGATCGCCGCCGCCCCAGGGGCTGCCGCCACCGCCGCGCTCCTCGATGATCGTGGTGTCGCCGAACGCCTGATGCGAGCCGCCGCCCATCATCGAGCGGATGCCGCCGAGCAGCAGCGAGCCGCCGACCATGCCGGCCGCCGCGGCCGCTGCGGTGCCTAAGAACGAGCCGCCTCCGCCGCCGAACACGCCGCCGCGCGGCTGGCCGAAGCCGCCCTGATCATAGGGGCCGGGCTGCGGCGGGTAGCCGGGCTGGCCCTGATAGCCGCCGGGCATCGCCTGGCCGCTGTTCCAGACCGGCCGGCTCGTGGACGGCGGGGGCACGTTCGGAACGGAGCCGCGGCTGCCCGACGAGCCGAAGATGCTGTCGCGCATCGAATCCAGGAAGCTGCCGGACTGCGCCGGCGGCGCGCTTTGCGCGTGCTGCAACTCCTCGATCCGGGCATTGGCGCGCTTCAGGGCCTCGTCCTGCACCAGCACGGTCTGCACCAGCGCATAGACGGCATTGGGTGCCTGCTGCAGCCCACGAGCAATGGCGGCGGCGGCCTCCGGATCACGCGGCGCGGCCTCCAGCTTGGCAAGCCGGTCGAACAGGTCGTCGATGAGTTGGCGTTCTTGCGGTGTCATGTGGTTCTCCTGCCGCTTGCCGGTTCCAGCCAAGCGCGGCCAACATTTAGGGGGACTTTGTGGTCCGGCCAGCCGGGCCGCGGATTAAATTTCCGTATGCGACAAAGCGTCTAACGAGCGTGCGAAGGAAACGCGGTCAGCGGGCATTTTGTTCGTCGAGGGCGCGAAAGGTTCAGGCGAGCGTCACCCGGCGGCGCTCCAGCAGGTCCGGAAAATGCTCACCGGCGAGATAGGCGTGCTCATGCTCGCGCTGCACGGTCAGCGGATCGAGCTCGATGAGGACGTCGTCGACGAAGCCGGGATGGCACATCACGAGGCCATCCTCGGGAAGCTCGTGCAGGAAGCCGTCCATCAGCGCCCCGAAATCGCCAGCCTTGGTGAAGTCATAGGCGCCGGCGAAGGCGGGATTGAAGGGGATCGCGGCGCGCTTTGCGTGGCGGCGGAATTGCGCGCTCAGCACGTCGAGCAGCAGCGCCTTGGGCGCCGCCAGCCGCTGCATCAGCGGCGCGTTGCGGCCGCCCTGGCGGACCCAGGCCGACGGCGCGGCGTCCTTGACGGCGGCGAGAAACCCCTCGCGCACCTGCGGATACAGCTGGGCGTGCTGGTGACCGTCGACGAAATCGGGCGCGCGGCCGAACAGCTCGCCGAACGCGTTGAGCTGAACCATCACCTCGGCGCGGATCAGCTCCGGGTCGAGCCGCCGCATCAGCCCGGCGCGCAGCAGCTTCGGAAAGGGCAGGAACATGCCGCCTTCGGCGGGGCGGAAATGCATCGTCAGCGGCCGGAACGGCGCGGTCAGCGTGACGTGCAGGCCGATCGCGCAACGCGGACTGTCGGCGGCGACCTTGGTGAGCTCTGCGACCTCGTTCCGGCCGATCGCCGCGCCGACCGTCATCACCGAGGTGGCGTTCAGCCGGCCACGCGCGATCAGGTCGCGGATCGCTGTGTTGACGCCGGGACTGATGCCATAGTCATCGGCGCACAGCCAGATGCGCCGGTGCGGCGCCTCGCTCATTCCGCGGCATTCCTCTCGGAGCCGTCGCTGCGCGCATCGAGCGTGGCGCGCTTCTCGCTGTGCTCGGCGACGAAGTAGATCGGCCGCGCCTTCAGCTCGGAGAGGATCTTGCCGATATACTCGCCCATGATTCCGATCATGATCAGCTGCACGCCGCCGATCGTCATCAGGCCGACCATCAGCGAGGGATAGCCGGGCACCGACTTGCCGGTGGTGAAGGTCTCCCACAGGATCGACAGGCCGAACAGAAAGGCTGCCGAGGCGAGCAGGATTCCCAAGAGGCTTGCCACGCGCAGCGGCGCCACCGAGAACGACGTCAGGCCCTCGATCGACAGGCCGAGCAGGCTGGTAAGGTTGAAAGTGGTGACGCCATGGGCGCGCGCCGCGGGCTCGTAGTCGACGCGGATCTGGCGGAAGCCGATCCAGCTCGCCAGCCCCTTGAAGAAGCGGTTGCGCTCGGGCAGCTGCCTCAGTGCGGCCACCGCGCGCGGCGACAGCAGGCGGAAGTCGCCGGCATCCTCCGGGATCTTCTGCCGCGCGCCCCAGTTGATGAGCGAATAGAAGCCGTGCACGGCGACGCGGCGCAGGAACGGCTCATTGTCGCGATGCGCCTTGGCCGTGTAGACGACGTCATAGCCGTCCTTGATCCAGTGCGAGACGAGCTGCTCGACCAGCGCCGGCGGATGCTGGCCGTCGCCATCCATGAACAACACCGCGCCGCGGCGGGCGTGATCGAGGCCGGCCATCAGCGCCGCCTCCTTGCCGAAATTGCGCGACAGCGACACCACCTGCACGTCGAGCGCATCGGCCTGCAGGGTGCGGGCGATGGCGAGCGTGTTGTCGCGGCTGCCGTCGTCGACATAGACGAGCTCGCAAGCAAGGCCGAAGCGCTGGCGCAGGGTCCGGGCGAGATTGTTCAGCCGCTCATGCAGCGACGTCAGTCCCGCGCCTTCGTTGTAGACGGGGATAACGATCGACAGTCCCTGCGACGCGGCGTCGGCCGCGGTCGTGGTCAGGTCGGAGACGTCAGTTCCCAGCATCGCTTTGCAGTCCTCATTCGCCCACCAACATATGGTAGCTGCCTCTGCCTGTCGCTACGATGAACGGCGATTTATGATCGCAGGAAGGCCTCGAGGCGGGCAAACAGCGGATTCTCGCGGTCGAGCACGTAGTCCAGCGAGGCCACCGAGACGGTCTCGGCGCCGTGCGCGCGCAGGAAGCTGCCGAGCGCGTAGATCTGCGCGGGCGGGCAGTGCAGGGTCAGCATGCCCGACGAGGTCGGGCCGCCGAACGGTGCGACCACGCCGAAGCGGTTGTGCGCCTCGGTCAGCATTGCTGCGTCGCAACCTTTGAAGCGGGTGCGGACCTCGCGGTATTTCCTGGCGCGGGCGCTGGCATGGATATGATCCAGGATGATCCGCGCGCTCTCGCGCGGGCCCTCCGACCAGTCGGCGTCGCGCGAGGCGACGAGATTGGCCTGGCTGCGCAGGATGACGCCGTCATCCAGCACCTTCAGCCCGTTGGCGGCGAGCGTGGAGCCGGTGCTGGTGATGTCGACGATCAGCTCGGCGGTGCCGACGGCGGGCGCGCCCTCGGTGGCGCCGGCGCTCTCGACGATGCGGTAGTCGACAATCCCGTGACTCGCGAAGTAGCTGCGCGTCAGGTTGATGTATTTGGTGGCGACGCGCATGCGGCGATTGTGCTGGGCGCGGAAGCCGGTGGTGACGTCGTCGAGATCGGCCATGGTGCGGACGTCGATCCACGCCTGCGGCACCGCGACCACGACATTGGCGCCGCCGAAGCCGAGCGTATCGATCAGCAGCACACGCTTGTCGGCATCGGCGATGCCTTCACGGACGAGATCTTCGCCCGTGACGCCGAGATGCACTGTGCCGCGCGCCAGCTGCGAGACGATCTCACTCGCAGAGAGATAGGCGATCTCGACATTGTCGAGGCCCGAGATGGTGCCGCGATAGTCGCGCGCGCCGCCCGGCTTGGACAGGTTCAGCCCGGCGCGGCCAAAGAACGCCTCAGCATTCTCCTGCAGGCGGCCCTTCGAGGGAACGGCGAGGACGAGGGGGCCGCTCATGATGCTCTCCCGCGCGCGGCCTTGCCCGCGGCGCTGCTTTGGGCCAGGCGCTCGATCCAGATCGAGAAGCCGACGGCCGGAATGGACGTGGCTGCGCCGAGCTGGCTGAGCAGCCCGTCATAGCGACCGCCCGCGACCAGCGGCTCGTCGCCATTGCCGGGATGGTGCAGCTCGAATTCGAAGCCGGTGTAGTAGTCGAGGCCGCGGCCGAAAGACGTGGCGAAGCGCACCTTGCCGACATCGATGCCGCGCTGGGCCATGAAGCCGGTGCGCGCTTCCAGCGCATCGATCGCGGCGGAGATGTCGAGCTTGGCGTCAGCGGCGAGCGCGCGGAGCTGCTGGACGGCCTCTGCCGGGCTGCCGGTGATGGCGAGGAAACGCTTAATGCGGTCGAGCGCGTCGCGCGGCAGCGCGCCGCCCTTCAGGGTGGACTGCTCCAGGAAGCGATCGGCAATCTCGGCCACCGAGCGGCCGCCCAACGCGGTAGCGCCGGCGATCGACATCAGGTCGGTGACGAGCGCCAGCGCCGCCTTGCGGTCGGAGCCGGCCAATGCTGCGAGCACGCCCTCATATTCGTTGCGCGGTGCGACTTCGGCGGTCGCCAGCCGCTCCAGGTCCTGCGCCAAGGTGCGCTTGCGGTTGAAATCCTTGATCAGCCGCCGCCGCCACACCGGGTAGAGATCGAGCGCGTCGATCAGCGCCGTGAACAGCGCGACGTCGCCGGTGCGGATCTCCACGTCGGCAAGCCCTGCCGCCGCCGTCGCCTCCATCGCCAGCGCCAGCATCTCGGCGTCGGCCGCCGGATGGTCCTTGCGGCCGAACGATTCGATGCCGGCCTGCAGGAACTCGCTCGGCCGGCCACTGCGGTATCGAAATACGGTTCCCAGATAACTGAACCCGGCCGGCTGGCCGGCTTGGGCCGAGGCGAGATAATCGCGGGCGACGGGAATGGTGAGGTCCGGCCGCAGGCAGAGCTCCTCGCCGCCCGTATCCGTGGTCAGATACAGGCTCTTGCGGATGTCCTCGCCGGAGAGGTCGAGGAAGGGCTCGGCCGGTTGCAGGATGGCCGGCTCGGCGCGCGCGTAGCCGGCGTCCGCGAAGGACTGCAGCAGCGTGTCCGCCCACGCGGCGGGTCCGGTCGGAGCGGGTCCGGTCATGTCGATCAGGTTCCAAACTGGATGGGCGCCCCTTCCGGGGCGGCGGCTGGCCTTAGCATGGTCATTTGACGGTTTCGACTGCGAATGGCCGAGGCCGGCCACAATCCGCGGGATGTCTTAACCGCCGCCTCCCTGCCAATCCCCGAGGGTCGCCTGGACCAAAGCGAGCGCGGCCACGCCCGCGGTATCCGCGCGCAGGATGCGAGGGCCGAGCGCCAGCCTGATCACGCGCGGCTGCCGCAGCAGGAGCTCCCGCTCCTCGGCCGCGAAGCCGCCTTCCGGGCCGATCAGCACGTCAATGCCGCCCGGCGCCTCATCGCGCAGCGCCTGCACTGGAGCGGCGACATCGGCGGCCTCGTCGCAGAACACCAGCAGCCGCGTGGCCGCGCGCTCGCGCAGAAAGCGCTCCAGCGGCACGGGATCCCTGACCTCGGCTAGGCTGAGAATGCCGCATTGCTCGGCCGCCTCGATCACGTTGGCGCGCATCCGCTCACCATTGACCCGCGCCACCTGGGTGTGCCGGGTGAGGATCGGCTCGAGCCGCGCGGCACCCATCTCGACCGCCTTCTGGACGACGTAGTCGAGCCTGGCGTGCTTGAGCGGAGCGAAGACATAGGCGATGTCGGGCAGCCGGTCCTGCGGCCGGATCCGCTGCTGGATCGCCAGGAGGTCGGGCCGCTTGCGGCCGGCGATCGCGGCCTGCCATTCGCCGTCACGGCCGTTGAAGACCAGCACCGAATCGCCCGCGCCGAGCCGCAGCACGTTGCCGAGATAGTTGCTCTGGTTGCGCTCCAGCGCGACCGCGCCGCCCTCTTTCAGGGGAGCGTCGACGTAAAGGCGCGGGGCGGTGAAGTCGTATTCAGGCATGGAAACGAGCTGCTGGCGATGATGACGCTTGCTTAGCTCACGGAGAGCAGGGCGGAAAGCCAGCACACCCCGCGTGAGCTGGACAAGGGATGGCGCGTTTCGGCCGCGCTGCCGACAGATTTGTCAGCTCGGATAGGGGCGGAAATGGCAGTCGTCCATTGGGGCGGGACTCCGGCGCTGCCGGAAGCCTTTGCGGGGGCTTGCGAGGAGAACGGCCGTGATCTCTAGACATTCGACTTGGGCTATCGCTGCGACCGTCGTGGTGGCGCTCTCCGGAGCTGTCAGGGCTGACGACAAGGCAGCCGCGCCCCAGCCGGCGAACCCTTCGGTCCCGGGAGGCGCTGGCGTGGCCGGCTTCCGTCCCCCCGAAAGCTGCCTGAAGGATTTCACCCCGTTGCGGGACGAGACCGCCCGCCGCGCCAAGCTGCTGAAGGCCGCGACCGGGCGCAGGTTTGCGCCGGGGGAGGCGTGTCAGCTGGTGCATGATTACGAGCTCGCCCAGACGAAAATGATCGATTACGCGGTGGCGCACGCCTCGTTGTGCGGCATCCCGGCCAAGATCACCGACCAGTTGAAGGCGAATCACGAAAATACCCTCACCGTGATGCGCAAGGTCTGCACGGCGACCTGAGCCTGGTTCCCGGCTCGACGTGGATGGGGGGCGCGACAGGCCGGTCCGGAGTTCCAGAGGACGAGTGGCGATTCTGCAGTGGCTGTCACGGCCAAGATGAACACAACGTGATCAGGCGGCGATTCGATCCCTTTTGAGGCCGCGCTGCGTCTCTCGGCCGCGGCTGCCCAAATCCGCGGTTGTGCCGGGCGGGCGGGAATCGTAAAAGCCCCTGATCGGATCGTGCTTTCGTCCGGAAGTGTTGAGGATTCTTGGTCTTGCCGGAGAACCAGCCTTGATCGTCCGCCATTCCATCGTGCCGCTCGCTGTCGCCGTCGTCATGCTCTCTGCCGGGCAGGTCGCGGCGCAAGGTGCGTTTCCCGCGCCGCTGCCGGGCCAGACGCAGACCAATTCGTCGTCATCGCCGTTCCCGCCCATCAACGGCAGCGCGCCTCCGCCGATGGCGGCGCCGGCGAATGCGTTCCCGCCTGCCGGTCCGGCCGCGTTCGGCGGCGGCGGAGGTGGTGGTTTCGGTGCGCCCCAGCAGGCCGGTCCGTCCGACAGCTGCATGAAGGATTTCGTGCCGCTGCGTGAGGAGGCCGAGCGCCGCGGCAAGCTGATCCAGGAGGCGAGCAAGAAGAAGGCGACGCCTGTCGAGGCCTGCAAGCTGTTCAAGAACTTCAGCCAGGCCGAGGTCAAGATGATCAAATACATCGAGGCCAACTCGGCGCGCTGCGGCATTCCCGGCCAGATCGCCGAACAGCTGAAGACCAACCACAAGGGCACCGAAGGCATTCAGCAGAAGGTCTGTAACGTCGCCGAGCAGATGCAGAAGGGCGGCGGACCGGCTCCCGCGCCCGGCCTCAGCGACGTGCTCGGCTCGTCGGCGGCCTTGCCCGAAGCCAATACGGCGAAGAAGGGCGGCTCGGCTTTCGACACGCTGACCGGCAACGTCCTCACCCGATGAGCGACACCGCCGTCCGCGTTGCAGACGCGACCGGCAATTGGGTCGATACGCTGGCGCCGGCCTGGAGCCGGCCGTATCTGCGGCTTGCCCGCTTTGATCGCCCGATCGGATCCTGGCTGCTGCTGATGCCATGCTGGTGGTCGGCCGCCCTGGCGGCCGGCATCTCCGGCGATCTCTCGATGCTCCCCGCATGGATCGTGCTGTATTTCGTCGGCGCCTTCGTCATGCGCGGCGCCGGCTGCACCTGGAACGACATCACCGACCGCGATCTCGACGCCAAGGTGGAGCGCACGCGCTCCCGTCCGATTCCGGCCGGGCAGGTCGGGGTGAAGCAGGCACTGGCCTTCCTGGTGGCGCAGGCCCTGATCGGCCTTGTGGTGCTGCTGCAGTTCAACCGTTTCGCGATCGGCACCGGCATCGCCTCGCTGCTGATCGTCGCGATCTACCCGTTCATGAAACGCGTCACCTGGTGGCCGCAGGTCGTGCTGGGCCTCGCCTTCTCGTGGGGCGCGCTGATGGGATTTGCCGTGGCGTTCGGGCGCCTCGATGCGACGGCGCTGCTGCTCTATGCCGGTTCGATTTCGTGGGTGATCGCCTATGACACGATCTACGCGCATCAGGACGCGGAAGATGACGCGCTGATCGGCATCAAATCGACGGCGCGGCTGTTCGCCGAACGCACGCATCTGGCGCTGGTGGTGTTCTATTCACTGGCGGTCGTGCTGATCGGGGCAGCCTTTGCCACGGCCCATGTGCATGTCGCAGCGTGGCTCGGTCTCGGCTGTTTCGCCGCACATCTCGGCTGGCAGGTTCGCCGGTTGAACACCGCGGATCCCGCGCTGTGCCTGCGGCTGTTCAAATCGAACCGCGATGCAGGCCTGCTGCTGTTCGCGGCTCTCCTGGTTGACGCGGTGCTCCGCGCGGCCTGATCAGGTCCGCGCGATGATCTCGTGCTCGCCGCGATAGATCGACGCGGGATTGAGCAGGTGCCCGACACGGCGACGCATCAGGAACCGCGGACGGCGCGCGCGGATGGCGTTGCGACGCCGGCGGCGGGGCGCAGCTTCGCGCCTCGGTTCTTGCAGTTGTGGCAGCGCGAAGGTCTCGCTCCACATCGCCCAGGCGGCGATGATGTCGTCCTGATCGTCGCTGACGCAGAGCGGGATGCTCAGCGAGGGGTCGCGATGCATCAGGATCAGCATCATCTGTGTGTCGTCGACCTCGCGCAGCGCGATGCCGAGGAAATCGCTGACCCGGAGATTCACGGCCATGCGCATGCCGCTGACGGCACGGCGCAGCACGACGCGCTCCCGGTGCAATTCGATCTGCCGGATCCCGCCATCGGCACGGATGTCGTGCGCGCTGTACGAGACGGGCAGGGAAAGGGGGTCGAGCCGCAGCACGCGGCTCGACCCAGCGGAATTGCTTCCGCCTGATGCTGTTTGACGCCTCACGGCTTGGTCTCCCCGCCGGGATTATTCTCCCGGTCGATGCGTGAGACCTTGCCACGCGCCTCGCCCGTATCAGCTTAAGATTGCTGGTTAATCAGATCTCACGCATGATCCTCTTACCGTCATGATTGACAACCGCTTGCCCCGCATGATTGACGAGACCTTGCCGATTTGCCGACAATCCGACGTGGTGCTGCCGCCCTGCTTGAAGTCGGCGTGAACAGGCCACATTTCGTCTGGATTGAGACGTCTTCGCCGCCCACCTGACATCGATCGGATCGTGTTCGTGACATCTTCTCCCTCAGCCGCTGCATCATCGACTTCAGCCCATTCAGACCTGCTCGATCAGTCCGCCCTGCGAACACTCGCCGAGCGGCTCGTCGAGGCTGCGAAGAAGGCCGGCGCCGATGCGGCCGATGCGATCGCAGTGCGCGGTATCTCGCAGGGCGTCGAGGTTCGTGACGGCCGGGTCGAGGAATCCGAGCGCTCGGAAGGCGACGATGTCGGCCTCCGGGTGCTGGTCGGCAAGCGCCAGGCGGTGGTCTCGACCAACGACGTCAGCGGCGACGGCGTGGCGCGGCTGGCGGAGCGCGCCGTGGCGATGGCGCGCGTGGCGCCAGACGACAAATATGTCGGCCTGGCCGATCCGGAGTTGCTGGCGCGTGACATTCCCGAACTCGATCTGCTCGACCCAGCGATCCCTGGCACCGCGGAGCTGGAGCGGCGTGCGCAGGAGGCGGAGGCTGCCGCACTTGCCGTGAAGGGCGTCACCAAATCCGGCGGCGCCTCGGCCTCGGCGGGCATCGGCGGCATGGTGCTGGTAACGAGCAGCGGCTTTCACGGCGCCTATCTGCGCTCGAGCCAGAGCATCTCGACCACGGCGATCTCCGGTGAAGGCACCGGCATGGAGCGCGACTACGACTACACGGCGGCGCCCCACGGCGCCGATCTGCTCGCCCCCGCGGCTGTCGGGCGCAGCGCCGGCGAGCGCGCCGTGGCGCGTGCCAATCCGCGCAAGGTCGCGACCTGCCAGGTCCCCGTGGTGTTCGATCCGCGCGTCTCCGGCTCGCTGGTCGGCCATCTCGTCGGCGCCATCAATGGTGCGTCGATCGCGCGCAAGACCAGCTTCCTGAAGGACAAGCTCGGCGCGCAGCTATTCGCCAAGGGCATCCGCATCATCGACGATCCCCTGCGTCCCCGCGGCCTGCGCTCGCAGCCGTTCGATGCCGAGGGCGTCAAGGTGAAGCAGACGGCGTTGATCGACGACGGCGTTCTCACCACCTGGCTGCTGGATTCCGCCACCGCGCGCGAACTCGGCCTGGTCACGACCGGCCACGCGCATCGCGGCGTGTCGTCCTCGCCGTCGCCGGGGCCGTTCAACCTGCATCTCGAAGCGGGCGTCGTCACCGCCCAGGAGCTGATCTCGGACATCAAGCAGGGCTTCTACGTCACCGACCTGATCGGCTCGGGCGTGAACGGCGTGACCGGCGACTACAGCCGCGGTGCCTCCGGCTTCTGGATCGAGAACGGCGAGATCGGTTATGCGGTCAGCGAAGTGACGATCGCCGGACATCTGTTCGAGATCTTCAAGTCGATGACCCCCGCCAGCGATCTCGAATTCCGCTATGGCGTCAATGCGCCGACCGTGCGCATCGAGGGATTGACGCTTGGCGGACGCTAAGATCGATAGCTCCGACGAGACGAGCCTGGCCGCGGATGCGGCGCTTCTCAAGGCGGTGGTGCGCGAGGCCGGCGAGCTGGCGCGCGCGATGTTCGGCACCGATCTGCGCAAATGGACCAAGAACGCGTCATCGCCCGTCTCCGAGGCCGACATGGCCGTCAATGCGCTGCTTGAACGCACATTGCGATCGGCGACGCCGGATTATGGCTGGCTGTCCGAGGAGAGCGCCGACGATCCCGCAAGGCTCGCGCGGTCGCGGGTCTGGATCGTCGATCCGATCGACGGCACGCGGTCCTATCTCGGCGGGCGCAACGATTGGTGCGTGAGCGTAGCTCTGGTCGAGAATGGGGCGCCCGTGCTGGCGGCCGTCCACGTCCCGATGAGCGAGGAGTTCTTCTTCGCTGCGCGGGGACGTGGCACGACGCTGAATGACGCGCCGGTCCACGCCGCGGCGGGACACGACATCGACTTCTCGCGCGTGGCCGGGCCGAAACCGCTGGTTGAGCGGCTGGCACCGGGATCGGCACGGATTGAGCTTCACCCGCGAATCGGGTCGTTGGCGCTCAGGCTGTGCCGTGTCGCCCATGGTGCGCTCGATGCCGCTTTTGCAGGCGGGCAAAGCCGCGATTGGGATCTTGCGGCGGCTCATCTGATCGTGCAGGAAGCGGGTGGTAAAATGAGCGCATTGTCCGGCGAGGCGATCGTCTATAATCGTCCCGACGTGGCCCATGGGGTGCTGGTAGCAGCGGGACGCGATCGACATGCTGACATCGTCAGCCATTATCGCCGGTTGCCGCAGAGCTGATCACACCCGTAAGGGATCGCGTCGCCCAAGCCGCCCGCAAGGCGCGTTGATAGGAAACGATACCGATGACAGATAGCGCCTCGCAGCAGCTCCTTCACCTCGTGATCGGCGGCGAGCTCGTCAACCTCGAAAAGAACGAGTTCAAGGATCTCGACAAGGTCGATATCGTCGGCGTCTATCCCAACTACGCTTCTGCTCACGCCGCTTGGCGGGCCAAGGCGCAGATGACCGTCGACAACGCCCATATGCGCTACTTCATCGTGCATCTGCACCGGCTGCTCGATCCCGGTCAGGACGCCAAGGCGTAAGACGAAGCTCACGACTTGAAACATCTGATCCGCAATACGCTGCGTAGCGGCTGGTTCCAGCGCGCCGTCGGGTTCCTCGCGGCCGAGTACCTGCGCCTGGTGTGGCTGACCAACCGCTTCACCTTCGAGCCGCCTGAGGTCTACGAGATCGTCGAGCCGCAGATGCCCGCGATCTTCGCGTTCTGGCACGGCCAGCATCTGCTGACGCCGTTCATCAGGAACAAGCCGAGCTACCGCGCCAAGGTGCTGATCTCCAAGCATCGCGACGGCGAGTTCAACGCGATCGCCGCGGAGCGGCTGGGGATCGGAACCATCCGCGGCTCGGGCGACCATGGCGGCTCCTTCCACCGCAAAGGTGGGGTCGGAGCGTTCAGGGAGATGGTGCAGGCGCTCGAAGACAACTATAATGTTGCATCGACCGCCGATGTGCCGAAGCGCGCGCGGATCGCAGGCCTCGGCATCATCATGCTCGCGCGTGAGTCAGGACGTCCGATCATGCCCTTCGCAATGGTCACGAGCCGCTTCGTCCGCCTGAAGAACTGGGACAGCACCACCATCAATCTGCCATTCGGCCGCGGCGCATTGGTGGGGATCAAGGAAATCAACGTGCCGCGTGATGCCGACGCTGCCATGATGGAGCAGGCGCGCCTCGACCTCGAGGC
This sequence comes from Bradyrhizobium sp. ORS 285, assembly GCF_900176205.1. Taxonomy (NCBI): domain Bacteria; kingdom Pseudomonadati; phylum Pseudomonadota; class Alphaproteobacteria; order Hyphomicrobiales; family Nitrobacteraceae; genus Bradyrhizobium; species Bradyrhizobium sp. ORS 285. The sequence continues at coordinate 6,075,521 of NZ_LT859959.1, read as the reverse complement.
CACGCTGAACGAGTGCATGCGCCGCGCCTATGAGATCGTCGGCCGGCCCGAGGCATGCCCGCCCCCGGTGACATCGGGTGCCGACAGTGGCTAGCCCGCTGCCGATGGCCCTGCGCGTGTACCGCGGGTTGTCCTCGGCGGCGGTGCCGCTCGCGCCGGCTCTGATCCGGCAGCGCCTCAAGCACGGCAAGGAAGATCCTGAGCGGACGGACGAGCGGCGGGGCCTGAGCCACGATACGCGCCCCGAGGGACCGCTGGTGTGGATCCACGGCGCCAGCGTCGGCGAAGTGCTGGCCGCGGCGGCGCTGATCGAGCGGCTGCGTGCGCTCAACATCCGCATCCTCATCACTTCAGGAACGGTCACCTCGGCCGCGATCGTTGCCAAGCGCTTCCCGCCCGACGTGATCCATCAATACGTGCCCTATGACACGCCGCGCTTCGTCAAGCGGTTTCTCGATCACTGGCGTCCCTCGCTCGGGCTGTTCATCGAATCCGACCTCTGGCCCAACCTGATCCTGGCCGGCGCCTCGCACCGGGTGCCGATGGTGGTGATCAACGGCCGCATGTCACCGCGCTCGTTCCCGCGCTGGCGGCGCATGGCGGGCACGATCTCCGCGCTGCTCGGACGCTTCGATCTGTTCCTGGCGCAGTCGCAGGCCGATGCCGACCGGTTCTCCGCGCTCGGCGCGCGCAACGTCGTCACGACCGGCAATCTGAAGCTCGACGTGCCGGCGCCGCCCGCCGATCCCGTGAAGCTCGATCGCCTCACCGCGATGACGCGCGGCCGTCCCGTGATCGTCGCCGCGTCGACCCATCCCGGCGAAGAAGAGATCCTGATTGCAACTCACAAGGTGCTCTCAGGGATCTATCCGTCACTGCTCACGGTGATCGTGCCGCGTCATCCGCATCGCGGTCCCGCCGTCGCCGAACTCATCGCCGGCGCAGGGTTGCAGGCCGCCTTGCGCTCGCGCGAGGAGCCGCCGCTCGCAGGCACCGATATCTACGTCGCGGATACGATGGGCGAGCTCGGCCTGTTCTACCGGCTGGCGCCGGTCGTGTTCATGGGTGGCTCGCTGGTCGAGCATGGCGGCCAGAACCCGATCGAAGCCGTCAAGCTCGGCGCGGCCATCGTGCACGGGCCGCACGTCTTCAACTTCACCGACGTCTATGAGGCGCTGGACAGGGCGGCCGGTGCGCGGCTCGCGCATGATCCGGACGCGCTGGTGCGGCAGCTCCGCCAACTGCTGGCGGACCCCGCGGCCTGCAACAGCCTGGTCGCCGAGGGATCGCGCGTCGTCGATCAGCTCGGTGGCGCGCTGGAGCGAACGCTGTCCGCGCTCGAGCCGTATCTGCTGCAGATCAGGCTGGAGATGGGGACCGCCGGCGATGCGTGAGCCGGCCTTCTGGCATCGGCCCCGATCCTGGCAATCGCGTCTGCTGTCTCCGCTCTCGATGCTCTACGGCACCGTCGCCGCGCGCCGGATGCGGCAGCCGGGGATCGCGGCCGGTCTGCCGGTGATCTGCGTCGGCAACTTCCATGTCGGCGGCGCCGGCAAAACGCCGACGGTGCTGGCGCTGACCAACCTGCTGCGCGAGCTCGGCGAGCGGCCGGTCGTGCTGAGCCGCGGCTATGGCGGCCGGTTGCGCGGGCCGGTGGTGGTCGACCCAACGACTCACAATGCCGCCGATGTCGGCGACGAGCCGCTGATGATGGCGTCCCATGTGCCGGTCGTGGTGTCGCGCAATCGCGCTGACGGCATCGGCCTGATCAAGGCGCAGGGCGCTTCCGTCATCCTGATGGACGACGGATTTCAGAACCCGTCGATCACCAAGGACCTCGCTCTGATCGTGATCGATGGCGCGCGCGGGCTCGGCAATGCCAGGGTGTTTCCCGCGGGGCCGCTGCGCGCGCCGCTGCCGCCGCAGCTGGCTCGGACAGATGCGCTGCTGGTGGTGGGGGACGGGGACGCGGGTGACGTCGTCGCGTCAAGCGTCGCTGCCCAGGGAAAGCCGGTCTTCAGGGCCCGTCTGCAGCCGGACGCAGAGGTCATCGCTGCGCTGGCGGGACGGCCGCTCATGGCGTTCGCCGGGATCGGTGATCCCCAGCGCTTCTTCCGGACCCTTCGCGCCAGCGGGCTCGACGTCAAGGCCGAGCGCGCCTTTCCCGACCATCATCCGTTTTCGTCGGAGGATATCGTTTCTCTGAAGGAGCAGGCCAGGCATCAGGGCTTGGCGCTGGTGACGACCGAGAAAGACTTGGTGCGGCTTGGCGGCAGCGGATCAGCTCATGCCGACTTCGGCATCGCCGCCTTCCCGGTGACGCTGCAATTCAAGGATCAAGCTGCGGTGCGCAGCTACGTCACGCAACGGCTGTCGGCGCTGACAAAGCGCTAGACTAGCCGTTCGCCTTCAGCGCGCCGGGATAATGCCGCTGCAGCACCGCGCTCGGCACCGCATAGGCCTCCTGCAGGTCGACGCTCCAATATTTCAGCTCGTCGAGTGGTATCCGTGCATCGGTGACCGCACAGCGCACATAGCTTCCCGGCGAGATCACGCGGAAATCACCATCCAGATACTGCACCTGCGCTTCCCCCTGACCCGAGGGACCGAACTTGTTGAGCACGTCCGCGATCTCCACTCCCTGTACGCCGCCAAAGTGCGCACAACCTGATGATGTCAGGTGATTTCAGTAGCATAGATAGGGGAAGCTGTCGCTTGCGCAAACCCACCGATTTGTGATGCGGCGGCCGGAGGGGCCGTGCTAGCTAGGTTTCAGGTCTCCGCCGCTTGTCTTCCCCGGCTGGTTTGATGCGCTTCCTCACCACCGTCGTCGTTGCTCTGCTCTGCGCCACGGCATCGGCGGCCTCCGCCGAGCCGTCGCCCGTTGCGGTCGAGATTCCCTCCGACAATTACGTGTTGCACGCGCAGCTTTACCGCCCGAGCGGGAAGGGACCGTTTCCGACCGTGATCGCGCTGCATGGCTGCGGCGGGCTCGCTGGCCGCAGCGAGCCGGTGCAGCCGCGCTACCGCGACTGGGCGCTGGATCTCGTCAAGGACGGCAAGGCGGTGCTGCTGCCGGACAGCTACGGCTCGCGCGGGCTCGGGCCGCAATGCCGGGTCAAGGACCGCCGCATCAGCGGCCGGCGCGAGCGCGTCGCCGATATCGTGATCGCGCAGAAATGGCTGCTGCAGCAATCCTGGGCGATGCCGGACCGCATCAGCCTGGTCGGCTGGGCGAGCGGGGCCAGCGCGCTGCTGTGGGCGGTGCGGCCGCAATTGCCCGACCATGCCTCGCCGGACTTCCGTGCGGCCGTCGCGTTCTATCCGGATTGCCGGGCCTCGTCGGGCCTGGGCTGGAGCGCGCGCGTCCCGACGCTGATCCTGATCGGCGGGCTCGACGATGTCTATTCGCCGCCGGCGTGCCGACAGATGATCGACGGCGCACGCGGGCGCAGTGCGTTGACCCGCATCGTGGTCTATCCCGGCGCCTATCATGATTTCGACCGGCTCAATCTGCCGGTGCATCAGGTCGCGGGCGCCGATGCCGCCGCGCCCGAGCGCGGCCATGTCGGCTCTGATCCGGAAGCCCGTGCCGACGCACAGAAGCTTGTCGCCGACTGGCTGGCGCGCTGATCTGTCCTTAGAACAGGCTGCCTTGATCAGCGGGATCAGGCGTGCGCTTCGGCGCGGTCGGCTTGCTGTCCCGCACGGGCTTCGGCGCAGCCGGGGCTGACGTCGGAGCAGGGCTTCCAGCGCCGGCTGTCGCTGCGATCCTGCCGTCCGCGAACTCCAGCGACAGGGCCGCGCCGGCCTCGATGCCCGCTGCCTGATGCAAGGGATGGCCAGCTTCGTCGCGCACCAATGCAAAGCCGCGCGCCAGCACGCTGCGATAGGACAGCGCCGACAGCAATTGGCCCGCGTGATCGGTGCGTGCCCGTAAGCGCAGGATCGATGTTGCCAGCGCACGGCTGGCGCGATCGGCGAGCCGCTCGGTGCGGTCGCGCTCGCGTGCGATCGCCTGCCGCTTGGCCTGCGCATAAGCGAGCCGCGAGGCCTTGAAGCGCGCATCGAGCGCTTCGAACCGCTCGCGTCGCCGATGCAGCAGGCTGCGCGCGGAGAGCGACAGCCGCTCGGACGAGACGACGAGGCGATGATCGGCCTGCGTGATCTGTCCATGCAGCACGCGTAGCGTCAGCTTGGCGCTGGCCGCGGCGAACTGGCGGAAATGGACGTGCGTGTTGGTCTTGAGCGCGCGCGGCAGGCTGGCCGCCGCGGCATCCAGCCGCTGCTGCGGGATCGCGAGCAGGTCGCTCGGACCGGGCAAAGCGCGCGCCGCGGCGCGCAGCTCGTTGCGGCGGCTCTCCTGCCCGCGCTGCCAGCAGACGCTGACGCGGCGGGCGAGGCTCGCGACCTCCTGCATGAGTTCGCTGCGCACCGGCACCGCCATTTCGGCCGCAGCCGTCGGAGTCGGTGCGCGCTTGTCGGCGGCGAAATCAATCAGGGTGACGTCGGTCTCGTGGCCGACCGCGGAGATCAGCGGGATCATGCTCTCCGCGGCGGCGCGAACCACGATCTCCTCGTTGAACGACCAGAGATCCTCCAACGAGCCGCCGCCGCGTGCGACGATCAGCACGTCGGGGCGCGGAATTGGGCCATCCTCCGGCAGGTCGTTGAAGCCGCGAATCGCGGCCGCGACCTGCTCGGCCGAGCCCTCGCCCTGCACCTTGACCGGCCACACCAGCACGCGACGGGGGAAGCGATCCTCCAGCCGGTGCAGGATGTCGCGGATGACGGCGCCGGTCGGCGAGGTGACGACGCCGATCACCTCCGGCAGCCATGGCAGCAGCTGCTTGCGCGCGGGATCGAACAGGCCCTCGGCGCCGAGCTTCTTCTTGCGCTCCTCCATCAGCGCCATCAGCGCGCCGATGCCGGCCGGCTCCAGCGCCTCGATGACGATCTGGTACTTCGAGGAATTCGGATAGGTCGTGAGCTTGCCGGTCGCGATGACCTCGAGCCCCTCCTGGGGCTTGAAGCGCATGCGGCCATGCACGCCCTTCCAGATGACTGCTTCGATCTTGGCGCTCTCGTCCTTGAGCGCGAAATAGCAATGGCCCGAGGAATGCGGTCCGCGAAAACCGGTGATCTCGCCGCGCACCCGGACATGCCCGAACTGGTCCTCGACCGTGCGTTTCAGCGCGGAGGACAGCTCGGTGACGGTGAATTCGGGCGCGTTGGGCAGGGCTTCCGCAGGCGGCATTGCTGGCTGATTCGGGTTTGGGAGCAGCTGCCAAAGTAGGGGCTTTCGGTCGCCTCCGCCAATCAAGCGGTTGTCTTTTCGAGAGCTCTGTTATACAGAGTGCTCTATTAAGGGCGAGCAGGGGGTACGGATGAGAGCCGTCAAAATCGTGTTTCGGCTGGTTGGCTTCGGTCTCGGCTTCGTTGGGGCTGTGGCGCTGATCCTCGGCGGAATGCTCGCGACCCCGCTGGTGCGCCCACCGGAGCTGAAGTCGATCTCCGAGACGGCCGGCCGCGTCGACCGCAGCACCATGCCTTCTTTGCAGCGCTTCAGCGCCCGCGACGGCACCGAGCTCGCCTATCGTCACTACCCGGCACGCGCGACGCCGGTCGGCAAGGTCGCCATCCTGGTCCACGGCTCCTCGGGCTCCAGCGTCGCCGTGCATGCGCTCGCCGATGGACTGGCGGCGAAGGGAATCGAAACCTTCGCGCCCGACATCCGCGGCCATGGCGGCTCCGGCACCCGCGGCGACATCGGCTACAGCGGCCAGCTCGAAAACGACCTCGCCGATCTCGTGGCCGAGGTGAGAAAGTCGGTGCCGACGCAGCCCATCTTGCTGCTCGGCCATTCCGCCGGCGGCGGCTTCGCCCTGCGCGTCGCTGGTTCGCCGATCCAGGATCTGTTCGCGCGCACCGTGCTGCTGGCGCCTTATCTCGGCTATGATGCGCCGACCAATCGCGACAATTCCGGCGGCTGGGCGAGCCCCGACATTCCGCGCATCCTTGCGCTGGGCTTTCTGAGCCGTGCCGGCCTGCCATGCTGCGAGGCGCTGCCCGCATTGGCTTTCGCCGTCCGGCCGAACGCGGAGAAGTATGTCGTCCCGGCCTACAGCTATCGGCTGTTTCGCAATTTCGCGACCGCCGGCTACAAGGCCGATCTCACCGCGGCGAAGCATCCGGTCACCGTGATTGCGGGCGCCGCTGACGAGCTGATGCTTGCGGACAAATATGCCGACGCGGTGCATGCGCTCGCGCCCGCTGTTGACGTCAAGCTGGTCGCTGGCGTCAATCACATGGAGATCGTGTCGGCGCCTGAAGCCGTCGCTGCGATCGCCGAGGACGTGGCCACGCGCTAGAGGTTTCGAACCACATGATCGACCGTCTGGAAGCCGCCCGCGCCCTCGATGACATCAAGGACATCACGAGGCGCGTGCGCCAGTCGCAGATCTACAGGCTCTCCAGCCTGCTGATGATCCTGTGGGGCGCGCTGGTCTTTGCCGGCAATCTCGTCACCTATCTGACGCCGGTCTACGCCGACAAGACATGGCTCGCGGTCTACGTGCTCGGGATCGTCGGATCGGTCGTGCTGGGGGCGGCGGAGAAGGCGCGATCGGGCATGGGCAGCTTCGACGTCAGGCCGCTGTTCGCTTTCGTGATGTTGTTCGCCTTCGGCTTCTTCGTCGAGACCATCGGCCATTTCGGCCCGCGCCAGATGGGCGCGTTCTGGCCGATCTATTTCATGCTGTTCTATTGCCTTGCGGGCCTGTGGTTCGGCATCGCGTTCACGATCTTCGGGCTCGGAATCATCGTGCTGACCCTGATCGGCTACGCCTTCGTCGGCGCGGCGTTTCCGCTGTGGATGGCCGTCGTCAATGGCGTCGGCCTGATCGTGGGCGGCCTTTGGATGCGGCGGGGCTAGCGGCCTTGGCGGAGCTCGACGAGATCATCCACCAGCCGCTGCGACTCAGAATCATGGCGGCGCTGAATGCGCTGCCGGCCGGCACAGGTCTGGAATTCGTCCGGCTGAAGAAGCTGACCGGGGCGACTGACGGCAATCTCGGCGCCCATATCGAGACGCTGGCCCGCGCCGGCTACGTCACCGTGGACAAGGCCTTCGTCGGCAAGAAGCCGCAGACCACCGTGAGGCTGGCCTCCTCCGGCCGGACGGCGTTTGCCCGCCACGTCGCCAGCCTGCAGGAAATCATCGCCGGGACGGCTGCCAAACCGCCGGAGCCATGATTTGACTCTGCTGCAAGGGCCGGGCAATTGGGGCCTCCAAATTGACCCTTTCCCCCTGTGACGGCATCGACGATGAACATTCTCCTCATTGGTTCCGGCGGCCGCGAGCATGCGCTCGCCTGGAAGCTTGCCGGCTCCCCGCTGCTCACCAAGCTCTGGTGCGCGCCCGGCAATGCGGGGATTGCCAAGGAGGCCGAATGCGTGGCGCTCGATGTCGCCGATCATGCGGCGGTGATCGACTTCTGCAAGGCTAATAAGGTCGACCTGGTGGTGGTCGGGCCGGAGACGCCGCTGGCCGCGGGCATCGTCGACGATGTCGAGGCCGCCGGGATCAAGATTTTCGGGCCGCGCAAACTCGCCGCCCAGCTCGAAGGCTCCAAGGGCTTCACCAAGGATCTCTGCGCCGAATACGGCATTCCGACCGGCGCCTATGGTCGCTTCGACAATGCGCCGGAGGCGCTGGCCCATGTCCGCGAGCATGGCGCGCCGATCGTCGTGAAGGCCGACGGGCTGGCGGCAGGCAAGGGCGTCGTGGTCGCCAAGACGCTGGCCGAGGCCGAGGACGCAGTGCGGATAATGTTCGACGGCGGCTTCGGTGTCGCCGGCACCGAGGTCGTCATCGAGGAGTTTCTCGAGGGGCGCGAGGTCTCGTTCTTCGCGCTGTGCGACGGCGAGACGGCGATTCCGCTGGCTTCGGCGCAGGACCACAAGCGCGTGTTCGATCACGACCAGGGGCCGAACACCGGCGGCATGGGCGCCTATTCGCCGACCCCGTTCGTGACGCAGGCGATCCATGACGAGATCATGAAAAAGATCATCCTGCCGACCATCGCCGGGATGAATGCGCGCGGCACGCCGTTCAAGGGCATCCTCTATGCCGGACTGATGCTGACCGCGCAGGGGCCCAAGCTGTTCGAATACAACGTCCGCTTCGGCGATCCGGAATGTCAGGTGCTGATGCTGCGCATGATGTCCGACCTGGTGCCGGCGCTGCTGGCGGCCTGCGACGGGCAGCTGAAGAATTTCGACCTGCGCTGGTTTCCGGAGCCGGCCGTCACGGTGGTCATGGCGGCGAAGGGCTATCCCGGCGACTACAAGAAAGGCGGCGTGATCGAGGGCCTCGACGAGGCCGCCAAGATTGCGGGCGTGGAAATCTTTCATGCAGGCACCATCGCGAAGGACGGAGCGATCATCGCCAACGGCGGGCGCGTGCTGAATGTCTGCGCCTCCGGCAAGACGGTGGAAGAGGCGCAGCAGCGGGCCTATCAGGCCGTCGACCGCATCATTTGGTCCGACGGTTTCTGTCGCCGCGACATCGCCTGGCAGGCGGTCGCGCAGGAGCGCGGCGACGCCTGAGCGGATCAGTGACGGAGTTCCCGATTTCGGGTCCGCGAAGTGAGCCTGTCCTTCGGACTATGTTTCCCGCGAAAATTGTGGCAGTTCCATAGTCTCAGTCCGTGAATGGGCTGAGTCAGTTCCGCCGTGGAACGGAGGGGCCATGGAATGCGCGCGGTGCGGGAGGCAAAATCAGCCAGGGAGAGCCTCGTGCGATCTCTGCGGTGAGCCGCTCGGCCTTCGATGTGAGGCGTGCAGCCACGCCAACAATCCGTCGAATCGTTTCTGCGGCCAATGTGGCTCGCCGCTGCCGGGCCGGCTGGCCGTGCCGGACCAGAGCGCCCAGCGCGTGCTGCGGACCCTGAGCAGCAAGGGCGGTGAGCGCAAGCGCGTCACCATCCTGTTTGCCGATATTCGCGACTCCACCCAGCTGATCGACAGCCTCGGCGACCCCGAGCTCGCCATGCAGCGGCTCGATCCGGTGCTCAATCTTATGAAGGAGGCGGTTCACCGCTACGACGGCGTCGTCAACAAGACGCAAGGCGACGGCGTCATGGCGCTGTTCGGGGCTCCGGTGCCGCATGAGGATCACGCCGTGCGCGGCTGTCTCGGCGCGCTCGCGATGCAGGACTCGATCGGCCGCCTGGCCGACCCGCGCCTGCAGGTCCGGGTCGGGCTGCACACCGGCGAAGTCATCGTCCAGGTCGTCGACAACAGCATGTACCAGACCTATGACGCAGCCGGCGCCAACGTCCATCTGGCCAACCGCCTCGAGCACATGGCCGAGCCAGGCACGATCCTGATCAGCAAGGAGACCTACACCGGCGCCCGGCAATTCGTCGAAGCCGAGTCCCTCGGCACTCATGCTCTGCGTGGCATCGCCACGCCGGTCTCGATCTACAGACTGATTGGCCGTCTGAACGCGCCGGCAAGCGACGTGTTTCGCAGCGGGCAGCGGCTGCTGCCGCTGATCGGACGCAACGCCCAGCTCGAGGTGCTCGAACGCGAGCTCGACAACGTGCTGGCGGCGCGCGGCGCCGTGGTCGGCATCGTCGGCGAGGCCGGCATCGGCAAGAGCCGGCTGTGCTTCGAGTTTGCCGAGCATTGCCGCCGCCAGGGCATTCGCGTCTACGAGGCGCGCGTGCTCGCGCATGGCCGCACGACGCCGTTTCAGCCGGTCCTCGAATTGCTGCGCGACTTCTTCGGCATCCGGGCCAAGGAGCCGGTGGAGGTCTCGCGGCACCGCGTGGTCGAGAAGCTCGAGCTCATCGGCATCCCCGATACGTCGCTCGTCCTGCTGCTTGACTTCATGGGCCTGGCCGATCCGACCCGTCCTGCGCTGCGGCTCGATCCCGGCGTGTTCAAGACCCGGCTCTTGAACGTGTTCAGGATGCTGTTTCGCTCGGGCCCCGCCGATGGCGGGACGGTGATCATGATCGAGGATCTGCATTGGATCGATGAAGCGAGCGAGGAGTTCGTCGAGGCGCTTGCGGAAGCCACCATCGGCACCAAGACCCTGCTGGTGGTGAACTACAGGCCCGGCTTTGCCGCGTCCTTCATGCAACGCGCGGCGTTTCACGAGCTGCATATCGTGCCGCTCCAATCCGCCGAAGCACGCGAGTTGCTGCGCGGCGTGTTCGGCGATGATCCCTCGCTTCAGGCGCTGGCCGGTGACATCGTCGAGCGCGCGCAGGGCAATCCGTTCTTTCTGGAGGAGCTGGCGAGCGCCGTCTCCGAGAGCGGCGGGTTCGAGGGCGAGCGCGGCGCCTACCGTCTCAAGGGCGGCATTGGTCCCATTCCGCTGCCGCCGACCGTGCATGCCGTGGTCGCGGCGCGCATCGATCGCCTCAGCGAGACTGCCAAAAGCGTGCTGGAAACGGCGGCGGTGATCGGCCGTTCGGTTGCGCTTGCGGTGCTCAGGCCGGTGATGGGGCTCGCCGATGCCGAGCTGTTCGACGCGCTCGCTCAGTTGCGCAACGCCGATCTGCTCTACGATCTGCCCCCGTTCGACATGGGCGTGCTCGCCTTCCGCCATCCGCTGATCCAGGAGGTGGCCTATTCGATGCAGCTGCGCTCGCGCCTGAGCAGCGTGCATTTGTCGGTCGCCAAGGCGATCGAAGCACTGGATTGGGGAAGCCAGGATGAGTTCGCCGCCCTGATCGCCTCGCACTATGAGTTTGCCGGCCAGACCATGCCGGCCATCGAGCATCTGCAGCGGGCCGCGCGTTGGATCGGCCGCACCAATACCGCAGAAGCGCTGCGCCTATGGCGGAAGATCCGGGCGATGCTGCAGCCATTGCCGCAGTCGGATCACGTCGATCGCCTCCGCGCGCTGGCCAGCGGCCAGATCCTCAATTGCGGATGGCGCGAGGGCATGTCGGCTGACGAAGTGAGGCCGTTCGCAGAGGAGGCGCTGCGCTATGCGCGCTCCTCCGACAAGATGCACGAGCCGATTCTGCTCGGCGCCTATGGCCGGGTACTTGCCTCGACGGGAGCGGCGGATGACTACGTCAATCTGGTGCACAACGCCGTCACGCTGACGTCCGAGGAGGGCGATGTCGGCCGCTACGCAACCGTCAACGCCATGCTGGCGCAGGCCTACTTCATGTCGGGCCGGGCTCGCGAAGCGTTGGCTGCGGCCGAGACAGCGCAACAAGCCATTGCCAGCCAGGGTGGATTTGACACGAACGTGACGCTCGGGCTGACCGCCAATCAGATCCTGGGCTTCGATGTTGAATACTGGATCAAATGCCTCAAGGCACGCATCCTGCTTCAGCTCGGACGATTCGATGAGGTCGCGAGCGAGCTGGCCCATTTGCTTCGTGACGTGGATCAGCAGGTCGCCGCCGTCGTGCGCTTCATCCCTCATTTCACATCGGTCGAATTTGGATGGGCGACCGACAACGCCGCCTTGGTCCAGGAGCATGCCGCGAGAGTGACTGAGATCGCTGAGCAATCGGGCATGCCGTACATTCGCGTCGCCGGCTTGTGGTGCGCCGCCTTGGCCCACGCGGCCTCGGGAGATCCTGCCTTGGGGGCACAGGAGCTTCAGGACGCCATAGCCTATGCGCGACGTGCGAGGGCCGGTCTCGAGTTCGAGGCGCGCATGCTGGCGTCTCACGCCGCGGTGCTGCGGCAGGCCGGACAAATGGAGATGGCTCTCTCGGTGACTGAGGAAGCCATTACAGTCGGCAGAAGACGAACGGATCGCGCCGCGCAGCTGCAAGCTCTGCTCCTGAGAGGAGTCATCGTGAGCTCCGCCCCGCATCTCTCGGAAGACGATGATCCTCGTCGCCTGCTGGCCGATGTCGAAGTCATGTTCGAGGCCGCAGGCGCGGATTTGTACCTGCCGCTGTTGATGGCGCTCCGGTCCTCCCTTGAACAAGTAAGATGATATGGGCAAAGTGCCGGCGTTTGTATGACTAAACGCAATTGGCGGGGGGCCCATGGGTGCAATGATCAAAGACAGCACGACGCTGGATATCGTCGTGCAATTGAACAAGCGTTTCGACTCGGATGCATTGGCCGAGATGGTCGAGCTGCAGCGTGAGTTCGGTGTTTTCTCATTACAGCATGGATTGCAGCAGTCGTTCGCTTTGCTGGGAATCGTTCCGTCCGACTGGTCCGAGCGGCGGCGCTGGTACAAATTCCTGGAATTCCTCAAGACCTATCCTTCCGATCTGCCCAACGTGAATGGACACGACCGGGTCATCAAGGCTTTCAAGGACAACCTCGAAGCCGAGAAGCCGCTTCCTGTCTCGATCGTGTGCCACGCTGCGGCTGACGATCCTCGTGTCACGGTCTGCGAAGGGCGCCCTGTGGTGTTCTCGCTCGATGTTCACGTGATGGTGTCCATTCCGACGACGCCGGGCCGTGAAGTCCGCCGTCAGGCGGCCGAGACCGCGCGCGCGAGGCGGGTCGAGAAGCGCAAGAAGTGAGCGAGGCCGGGGGCCGGGGTGCTGGACGGCAGGCTCCTGATCTGGAGGCCATCTGCTCCGGCGTCGATGCCTACTACACGGCCTGCGTCGCGCGTCACGGTGCGACGCCCCGTGGCGTCGATTGGTCGTGCGAGGCGACGCAGGGCCTGCGCTTCGTGCAGCTGATGAAGTTGTGCGATGCGTCGGCGCCATTCAGCCTCAACGACATCGGCTGCGGCTACGGCGCACTGGTGCCTTTTCTCGCCGCGCGCTTTGCATCTTGTGAGATCGACTATCTCGGCATCGACCTGTCCCGCGCCATGATCAGCCGGGCGCGTCGCCGCTTTTCCGCGCCCCAGCGTCGTTTCGTCGTCGCGACGGAGAGTCCGCGCATGGCCGACTATTCGGTCGCGTCGGGGATCATGAACGTCAATGTCGGCCATCCCCGTAAGGTCTGGGAAAGCTATGTCAAGGATGTGTTGCGGCAGATGCACGCAACCAGCCGGCGCGGTTTCAGCGTCAACTTCATGCGCGCCGATGCAGCCGGTCACGCGGAGGACGACCTCTCGGAGGCGCAGCTTTATCGCACCACGCCGGAGATCTGGGCTGAGCACTGCGCGCGCGAGTTTCCGGTCATGGTCGACATCATCGACAACTACGGCATGAAGGAGTTCACGCTGCTGGTGCGCCGCAAGCCCGATGCCGTTCCGTTGCAGACGAGTCTGTCGCACTGATGTCTGTTGCATCGTCGAAGGCTGATCGGCGCATGACGGCGATCGAGCGGGCGGTCGATGTGCTGATCTCGTCGCGAGGTCACGCCGGCCCTCCGCGGCTGGAGCGGGCCTGCGCGCTTCTGCGCCGGCAATCGCCGCTGCACTGGGTCGAGCGTCCCGGCGTGCGTCCGTTCTGGGCCGTCACCCGCTATGCCGATGTCGGCTCGATCGAGACGCGAAGCCGCGAGTTCGCCGCGGGGCCGCGGACCTATCTCGCCAGCGAGATGTCGGAGGCCGTGCTGCAGCGTGTCACCGGCAAGCCGCAGCTCGTGCGGAGCCTGACGGAAATGGATCCGCCGGATCATTCTGCATATCGCGCCATCACTCAGGGCGCATTTTCACCAACAGCCCTGCGCGACATGGAGGCTTGGCTGTCGCGGTGGTCCGCTGACATCATCGATCGCGCCGCGGCGCGCGGTGATGCTTGCGACTTCGCGGCTGACGTCGCGCTGCCGTTTACCTTCCGCGTCATCGGCCGCATGCTGGGCACGCCCGAATCCGATGATGCGCGGCTCGCCCGCCTCGCCCAGGCGTTCGTCAGTGCTGAGGATCCGCGGCGGCGGCTTGCGGAGGCGCCCGGCGACACGATGCGCATGGCGATGCTGGCGCTGCGCGATTATTTCGAAGCGGTCATCGCCGATCGCCGCGCCGCCCCGCGCGAGGATCTCGCGACGCGAATCGCCCATGCCCGGCCGCACGATCAGGCGATGCCGCATTATGAGTTGATCTCCTATTTCATCCTCCTGGTCACCGCGGGCCACGACACCACGGCGCTTGCGCTCGCCGGCGGCCTCGAAGCGCTGCTGGCCGCGCCCGATCAGTTCGCGCGCCTGCGTGCGGAGCCCGCGCTCCTGGACAGCGCCATCGAGGAGATGCTGCGCTGGACCAGCCCGGTGCGCCACTTCATGCGCACGGCGCTCTGCGATACCGAAGTCGCAGGCCAGCCCATTCGCGAGGGGGAGGCTCTGGCGCTGTTCTTTCATTCAGCCAATCGCGACGAGACAATGTTCGAGAACGCCGGCACGTTCCGGATCGATCGCAGTCCCAACCCGCACATCGCCTTCGGGCGCGGTCCGCACATCTGCATGGGGCTGCAACTGGCGCGCATGCAAATGCGGGCGCTGTTCGCGGAACTGTTGCAGCGAACGAAGCGGATCGAGCTGGCCGGGCGTGTCCGCCGCGTCGAGTCGCCGTTCATGAGCGGCGTGAGCGCGCTGCCGGTCCGCATCTCGTTTTGCGCGCCGCGCCGCTCGGCGATAGCATAGCGCACGATCAGCGGTCCGCCGGCGCGATCGATATCTGTCAGAACTGGGCGACCAATGCGCGGTGCGCCGGTGATTCCGGGCAGTTCCTCACCGAGGAGAGCCCGGCAGAACAGCGCGGCTGTTGCGCGAGTTCTTTCTGAGCGAGTGACATCAGCGCCGTGCCTTGAAGAACTCCTTGAGCATCTGGGCCGATTGCTGTTCGCCCACGGCGGAGTAGACCTCCGGCACGTGGTGGCAGGTCGGCGAGGCGAAGAAGCGGACGCCGGACTCGACCGCGCCGCCCTTGGGATCGGCCGCCCCGTAATACAGCCGGCGGATGCGGGCGAAGGAGATGGCGCCGGCGCACATCGTGCACGGCTCGAGCGTGACGTAAAGGTCGCAATCCACGAGCCGCTCGCTGCCGGTCGCCTGGGCGGCTTGGCGGAGCGCGAGGATTTCGGCGTGGGCGGTCGGGTCGCGGTCGGTCAGGGTCCGGTTGCCGGCGGTGGCGAGCACCTCTCCGTTCCGCACCACGACGCAGCCAATCGGCACTTCGCCGGAAATTGCGGCCGATTCGGCCGCTTTCAGCGCCAAATCCATGAAAGAAGGGCTGTTCATGGCTCGTATTACCCGGTCAAGTCTGCTACTGCATCGCCCTTCAGCAAAACCGGACACCGATTTCCCGCGTGACATGCGCTGCTCAGAGCGCGCGTATCACCCCGCGTCCTGCACCTCGAAGCGAGACCTTCATGCCCCGTGACACCGACAAAGACAACGATTCCCGCGGCCGCCGCGGTGGCGCCCCGCGAGGGCGGTCCGAGGGGCCGAAGGGACGCTCGGGCGCCGCGCGCGGGCCGGAGAAGAAGTTCGCCAAGCGCGGCTTCGGCGACAAGGAGGGCGGCGGCAAGAGCTTTGCCAAGCGCGATGGCGGCAAGCGTTCGTTCGACGAGGGCCGCGCGCCGCGCCGCCGCGACGACGGCGATGCGCCGCGCAAATCCTATGGCGACAAGCCGCGCTTTAACCGCGACGAGCGGCCGCGCGGCGACCGGCCGTATGCGGCGCGGTCGGGCGACGGCGAGAAGCGTGCCTTCAAGCCGCGCGGTGACCGGCCGAAATTCGACCGCGATGATCGCGGCGGCGAGAAGCGTCCCTACACGCCGCGCGCCGGCCGTGACGAGGCGCGTCCCGCGGGCCGGTCGTCGGAGCGCAAGTTCGGCGAGCGCAAGCCCTACGCGTCGCGGGAGCGCGACGGCGAGAAGCGGCCGTATACCCCCCGCGGCGAAGGCGCGCGCGATCGCGGCGACCGCCCGGCGCGCAGCTTCGGTGACCGTCCGCCACGCGGAGGCGATCGGCCGGAGCGGAAGTTTGGCGGCGAGCGCAAGTTCTCGCGCGGTGCCGAGGGCGATCGCGGCGAGCGCAAGTTCGGTGGCGGCGCGCGGGGGCCGCGCAAGGAGTTCGGCGATCGTCCGCCGCGCGGTGAGAGCAAGCCGTGGCAGAAGCGCGATGGCGAGGGCGATCGCGGCGCGCGTTCCTCGCGCGAAGGCGGCCGCAGCTATGACCGTCCGCGCTCTGACCGCACCCGCGAGGATCGTCCGAAGTTCGACCGGCCGCGTGATCGTGGCGATGACCGCGGCTTCGACAAGCCGCGTCGTCGTCCCGAGGGGCGCACTGACTGGCAGGAGCACCCGCGCAGCGAACGCCGCGATTTTGGTGATCGGCCGCGCCGCGACAACGAGAACGACAGCGAGATCTTCGCCAAGCGCCCGGCATTCGGCGGCCGAGGTCCGTATCGCGAGCGCAAGCCTGAGCCGGAGAAGCGCAGCAAGCGCGTCGTGCCCGACGAAGCGCCGCGACCGGGCAAGACGGGCGAGCGCATCGCCAAGGTGCTGGCGCGCGCGGGGCTTGCCTCGCGCCGCGACGCCGAGGAGATGGTGACGCAGGGCCGCGTCAGCGTGAACGGCCGCGTCATCAACTCGCCGGCGCTCGACGTCACCGAGAACGATGAGATCAAGGTCGACGGCGCGCCGCTGCCGGAGCGCGAGCGGACGCGGCTGTTCCTGTATCACAAGCCGCGGGGGCTGATGACGACGCACAGCGACCCCGAGGGCCGCCCGACGGTGTTCGACAATCTGCCCGAGGGCCTGCCGCGGCTGATCTCGATCGGCCGGCTCGACTTCAACACCGAGGGCCTCTTGCTGCTCACCAATGACGGTGGCCTCGCGCGCGTGCTCGAACTGCCGGACACCGGCTGGACCCGGCGCTACCGCGTTCGCGCCCATGGCGAGATCACGCAAGGACAGCTCGACCAGCTCGCCGCGGGCGTCGAGGTCGACGGCGTGAAGTACGGCCCGATCGAAGCGACGCTCGAGCGCGATCAGGGCGCCAATGTCTGGCTGGTTGTCGCGATCCGCGAGGGCAAGAATCGCGAGGTGCGCAACGTGCTGGCGCATCTCGGCCTCGAGGTGAACCGCCTGATCCGCGTCTCCTACGGCCCGTTCCAGCTGCTGGAGCTGCCCGAGGGCGAGGTGCAGGAGGTCAAGACGCGGGTGCTGCGCGAGCAGCTCGGCGAGAAGGTCATCGCGCAATCCGGCGCCGATCTCGGCCCGGCCGGCGCGGGCAATCGCGAGCCGTTGCCCGATCCGAAGCCCAAGCCGAAGCGCGAGGTCGTCGCCGATCGCAAGGGCCGCCGCGTGCTGGTGCAGCGCACCGGCAGCGAGGAGGCGCGCGAGCGTCACGAAGCCGAAGCGCGCTTCCCCGGCCCGCCGAAGCGCCCGAAGCGCGGCTACCACGGCAAGCGCGATATCAGCCCGCGGGATGATGAGTAGGACGATGCCATCGGCTGCGATGTATGTCGCGAGCGCAGCGCTCCTCGCTGACGCTCGGGTGGTCTTTCCTCTCCCTCCCCCCTTGTGGGGGAGGGGCGGGGAGGGGGGTAACCCAGCAGGCAGTCTCGCTTGTGGCACCCCCACCCCCGACCCCTCCCCGCCTAGCGAAGCTTCGCTTCGTGCGGGCGGAGGGGGGCGCAGCTCGCCCGTTGCTATGACGTCGCTCAACACTCGCAGAGGCAAGTGATGCGTGTCGTCGGGGGGCGGCTGAAGGGCCGCAGCATCGCTTCGCCTGCGTCGCGCGATATCAGGCCGACACAGGACCGGCTGCGCGAGGCGCTGTTCAACATCCTCGTGCATGCCTACGATAATCCGATCGAGGGCGCGCGGGTGCTCGATCTGTTTGCCGGCACCGGCGCGCTCGGCATCGAGGCGGTGTCGCGTGGCGCCGAGTTCACTCTGTTCGTCGACAATGGCGCCGAGGCGCGGGCGCTGTTGCGCAACAATGTCGAGGCGCTCGGGCTTGGCGGCGTCACCAAGGTGTATCGCCGCGATGCCACTAATCTCGGCCCGGCGCATCCGGTCGAGCCATTCGCGCTGGTGTTTCTCGATCCGCCCTATGGCAAGGGCTTGGCGGAGACGGCGCTGGCCTCGCTGCGCGACGGCGGCTGGCTCATGCCATCGGCACTGCTTGTGGTCGAGGAGTCCAAGGCCGCGGCGTTCAAGGCGCCTGAGGGGTTTGAAGAGCTCGAGCGGCGTGCCTACGACGACACGGAGTTCGTCTTCTTGCGTCGCTCGTGATCCACACTCGGTGTCGCCCCTGCGAACGCAGGGGCCCATAACCACAGGATTGCGTTGGGAGGCAGGGTGCTCGCGACGTCGTTCTTGTCCCTCACATCTGCTGCGGCGTATGGGTCCCGGGTCGGCGCCCCCGCGGCGCCTTGCGCCGCTGCGGCTTGCCCGGGACGACACCGGAATTGTAGCTATCGTCGTGGCCTCAATCGTTGTCGCTATCTCCTCCCGAACAGCTTCTCGACATCGGCGAGCTTGAGCTCGACATAGGTCGGGCGGCCGTGGTTGCACTGGCCGGAGTTCGGCGTGTCTTCCATCTCGCGCAGGAGCGCGTTCATCTCCTCCGGCTTGAGGCGGCGGCCGGCGCGGACGGAGCCGTGGCAGGCCATGGTGGCGGCGACATGCATCAGCCGGCGCTCCAGGGGCAGCGCCTCGCCCCATTCCTCCATGTGCTCGGCGAGGTCGCGCAACAGCGCGGAGGCATTGATCTTGCCGAGCAGCGACGGCGTCTCGCGCACCGCGACCGCGCCGGGGCCGAAGGACTCGATCGCAAGGCCGAACGAGGCGAGCTCATCACTCCGCGCGAGCAGCGACTCGACCGTGGCCTCGTCGAGCTCGACGATATCGGGGATCAGCAGGATCTGCCGCTGCACGCCGTGCGTGGCAAGCGAAGACTTCAGCCGCTCATAGACGATGCGTTCATGAGCGGCGTGCTGGTCGACGATGACGAGGCCGTCGCGCGTCTGCGCCACGATGTAGGTGTCGTGGATCTGCGTGCGTGCGGCGCCGAGCGGACGGTCGAGCAGGTCGGGTGTAGCCGGCTGCTCATGCAGGCGCAGATCGGCGCGCGGACCGCCGACGTCGAACGCCGCCTGCATCGGCTCGGCGAAGGCGGCAGGTGAGAACGCTGCCGCAGTCGGCGCCGCAGCCGCATCGTCATAGCGCTGGATCGGCGCAACCGGCGCTGACGGCGAACGCTGCCACTCCCAGTTCATCGGACCAGGATTGGGCCGCGGCGGCGTGAACGCCGGGCGGAATGCGGCGATGGTCGCGCCGCCGTCATTGGCTGCGGTGCGGCGGCCTTCGCGCGCCAGACCTTCCTTCAGCGCGTGGATGATCAGTGCGCGCACCAGGCCGGCATTGCGGAAGCGCACCTCGGTCTTGGCCGGATGCACGTTGGCGTCGACCTCGTGCGGATCGAGCGTCACGAACAGCGCCACCACCGGATGGCGGTCGCGTGGCAGATAGTCGGCGTACGCTGCACGCACCGCGCCGAGGATCAACTTGTCGCGCACGGGGCGGCCGTTGACGAACAGATACTGCCCGAGCGCATTGGCGCGGGTCAGAGCCGGCGCGGCAGCGAAGCCTTCGACGACGACGTGATCGCGCTCGCTGCGGACCGCGATCGCGTGGCTGCGGAAGTCGGCGCCCAGGATATCGCCGAGCCGGGTCAATTGTCCCGGCGCGCCGGGCAGCGCGGCGGCCCAGGTCACCGGCGCGCGCTCCTCGCCGGCGAGCGTGAAGGCGATGTCGGGCCGCGCCATGGCGAGCCGCCGCACCACCTCGCGGATCGCTTCGGCCTCGGTGCGGTCGGTCTTGAGGAACTTCAATCGTGCGGGTGTGGCGTGAAAGAGATCGGCCACTTCGACGCGGGTGCCCTGGTTGAGCGCCGCCGGCACGATGTCGGACTTGTCGCCGCAATCGACATGGATGCTCCAGGCATGCGGCTCGCTCTTGTGCCGCGTCGTGATCGACAGCCGCGCCACCGAGCCGATCGACGGCAGCGCCTCGCCGCGGAACCCGAGCGTGCGGATCTGCAGGAGGTCCTCGTCGTCGAGCTTCGACGTTGCATGTCGTTCGACGGCGAGCGCGAGATCTGCTGATGTCATGCCGCCGCCATCGTCTGTGATCGCGATCTTCCGCCGGCCGCCGCCATCGGTGAAGATGTCGATGCGGTGGGCGCCGGCATCGATCGCGTTCTCGACCAGCTCCTTGACCACGCTCGCAGGGCGTTCGACCACTTCGCCGGCGGCGATGCGGTTGATGACCTGCTCGGGGAGTTGGCGGACGGGCATGACGGGACTGGCTTGGATTCGAGTGGCTTGGATTTTGAAGGCTCGCGATGCCACGAGAATAGCGTTTTTTATGCAGTGCGGCAGGCGAAAGCCACGTTCTCCAACGGGATTGTGAGGCAAGCGGGGCCGGTATATCGTTTCGCGAAAATCACAATCTGCCGGAGGAAGCCCATGTGCCGCCTGTTCGCACACCAGCCTCAGCGCGATTATGAGTCGCAGACCCGCTCGTTGCGGATCGGCGGCCATAGCACGTCGATCCGGCTCGAAATGGCGTTCTGGGACACGCTCGAGGAGATCGCGGCGAAGGAAGGCATGAGCGTCGCCAAGTTCGTGACCACGCTGTATGCCGAGGTGCTCGACCATCACGGCGAGGTGAAGAATTTCGCGTCGCTGCTGCGCTGCTCCTGTCTGATTTATCGCGCGAAAGCGAGCGCGGGAATGCCGGATTTCGCCGCGGCGGCGATCATGGACGCGGCGGAGTAGGGCGAGGCCATCCTTCGAGACGCCGTGATCGTTTGGGCCCATAGGCCCTCGCGCCGTCATGGCCGGGCTTGTCCCGGCCATCCACGTCAGACGACATTCGCGGAGCCGCGTGGATGCCCGGGACAAGCCCGGGCATGACGAGTAACAAGTTGGCACTTGGAACTGGGGCGACAAGGAGTCCTAAATCTCCTTCTTCTGCATCGCGCCGGCGATGTAGTCGGCCTGGCGGATCGCCAGCGCCACGATGGTCAGCGTCGGATTGCACGCTGCACCCGTCGTGAACTGACTGCCGTCCGACACGAACAAATTCTTCACGTCGTGCGTCTGGCCGAACTTGTTGACCACACCGTCTTTCGCCTTCTCGCTCATCCGGTTGGTGCCGAGATTGTGCGTCGAGGGGTACGGCGTGGTCGGATAGGTCACCGTGGCGCCGACCGCTTCGTAGATCGCCGAGCCCTGCTTGTAGGCGTGGGCGCGCATCGCGACGTCGTTGGGGTGATCGTCGAAATGCACCGAGGCCACCGGCATGCCGAACTTGTCCTTGGCGACCGGATCGAGCGTGATGCGGTTGGTCTCCTGCGGCATGTCCTCGCCGACCAGCCACATGCCGGCCATGCGCGGATAGGTCTCCATCGCCGCGGTGAAGCTGCGGCCCCAGGCGCCGGGATTGAGGAACGCGGCCATGAAAGGGAGGCCGAGCGACAAGGTCTCCATCTCGTAGCCGCCGACGAAGCCGCGCTTCGGATTGAACGCGGCCTCGTCACGGACGATGCCGGCCATCGTGGTGCCGCGATACATGTGCACGGGGTTTTCGAACGTCGCGTAGACGCTGCCGGTCATGTGCCGCATGTAGTTGCGGCCGACCTGGCCCGACGAGTTCGCAAGCCCGTCCGGGAACAGGCTGGAGGCGCTGTTGAGCAGCAGCCGCGGGCTCTCGATCGAGTTGCCGGCCACCGCCACGATGCGCGCCTTCTGCTGCTGCATCTTGCCGTCGGCGTCGGCATAGACCACGCCGGTGACCTTGCCGGACGCGTCATGCTCGATCTTGATCGCCATGCAGCCGG
Source organism: Bradyrhizobium sp. ORS 285 (assembly GCF_900176205.1). Lineage (NCBI taxonomy): Bacteria > Pseudomonadati > Pseudomonadota > Alphaproteobacteria > Hyphomicrobiales > Nitrobacteraceae > Bradyrhizobium > Bradyrhizobium sp. ORS 285. Next base: position 6,053,759 of record NZ_LT859959.1, on the reverse strand, counting down.
AGCGCACCTCGAGATTGCCTGTAGCCTCGCCGTTGGGAATCTCGGTGTACAAGGTCGACCATTTCGCACCGGACTTGCAGCCCTGGAAGCAGAAGCCGATCTGCTGACAGGCGCCGCGGCCGTCGCGCGGCTGCGAGTTGATCGCCATGTTGCCGGTGTGCACGGTCTTGTAGCCGAGCCGCTTGGCGCCGGCTTCGAGCACCTTGAAGTTGTTGTTGCCGGGCAGGCCGGGAATGTCGTTGGTGCGCGTCACGCCCATCTTGAACTCGGCCTTGGCGTACCACGGCGCCATCTCGGCGAGGGTCACCGGCCAGTCGAGCAGCGTGGTGCCGGGCACGCCGCCATAGGTGGTGCGCGCCTTGAACTCGTGCTCCTCGAAGCGCAAGGAGGCGCCGGCCCAGTGCACCGTGGAGCCGCCGACCGCCTTCACGATCCAGGCCGGCAGGTTGGCGAAGTCCTTCGCCACGCGCCAGCTCCCCGAGGTCGTTCGCATGTCGGTCCAGGCGAGCTGGGTGAAGCTTTCCCATTCGTCGTTGATGAAGTCGGGGATCTCGTAGCGGCCGCCCGCCTCGAGGATCACGACCTTGATGCCCTTCTGTGCGAGCTCGTTGCCCAGGGTGCCGCCGCCGGCGCCCGAGCCCACGACCACGACCACGCCCGAATCGTTCAGATCGAATTTTGCCATTGTGGTTTCCTCCGTGTTCTCTTTGTTGTTCGCCGGCGTCAGGCTTTGGGCAGCCAGTCAATGTCGGAGAAGCCACGGTTGATGTAGCCGCCATGCTCGGCGGAGGAGCCCTCGTAGCCGAACTTCGGCCAGAGCTCTTTCTGATTGTAGAGCGACACCACGAGGTCGCCGCGCAAGGTCTTGAAGAAGGTGGTCTGCTCGATGCCCATAAGCAGCGCGACGCGGTCGGTCTCCCACGGCACCTGCGCATACGGCACCTTGTGGCGATCCCTAGCGTCCTGATCCAGGCGCGCGATGCCGTCATTGATCATCGCCTTGACGGCGGCGTCTTCGGCGGCCTTGCCGTCCCACGGCTTGACCGCGACGATGTAGTAGCGGTCGGCGAGGAAGTCGTGCGGATAGATATCGCGCGCGACCTTGACCAGCGTCTTCAGGGTGGCCGGCGTCAGCGCCTTGGCATCCTCGGCCCAGGCGTCGGTGATCCCCAGGCCGGTAGCGGATGCAACGGCCGCGGCCGGCACGGTCGAGGCCGCGCCCTTGAGAAAGACGCGGCGGTCGTATTTGTTGCGGCGATCGACTTCTCTCATGGGTAGTTCCTCCGTTGGTTTTTGTTTGTAGTTCCGCAGTCTCGCGGTTTCAGCCGAAGCGGCCACCGCGCTGGATGACTTCGATCTTGTAGCCGTCGGGGTCGCTGACGAAGAAGAAGCGGGCCAAGGTCGCGCCATTGTGCTTGAAGTCGCGCAAGGGGCCCGGCGCCAGGTTCTCGCGCTCGAAGCGGGCATGCTCGGCGTCGACATCGTCGACCACGACGGCGAGATGGCCATAGCCGTCACCGAGCGTGTACGGCTCCTTACGGTCGAAGTTCACGGTCAGCTCGACCTCGAACGGCGAGGACGGGTGGCGCAGATAGATCAGCGCAAAGCCGTCGAAGCGGAGATTGTCGGCGATCTCCAGACCGAAGGCGCGCTTGTAGAAATCGAGCGCCTTGGCCTCGTCGAAGACGCGGATCATGGAGTGAACGGGCTTTGCCATCTCAATTGTCCTTCAGGTAGTTGATGATCGCGGCGCGCACATCGGGCTTGGCCTGGCGATAGGCCATGACGGCGCCGGGGATCAGCTCTTGCGGATTGGTCAGCCAGGCGTCGAGCTTGGCCTCGTCCCAGGTGAAGTCGGCTTTCGCAAAGCCGGCGGAATAGCGGAAGCCTTCGACGGAACCGGCGCGGCGGCCGACCACCTTCGACAGCGGCGGTCCCTGGCGCATCGGCTCGGTGCTGCTCAGCGTGTGGCAGACACCGCATTGCTGCTTGAACAGGGTGGCGCCGTCGACGGGTTTCGGGGAGGGCAGCGCCATCTGCGCCGAGGCGATCGTGGTGCCGAGCACCGCGTTGCAAAACAGTCCGACAAAAACAGACGCACACTGCGCCGCACGCCATCCCGACATCGATCCTCGCTCTCGTTTTTTCTGAGAGTAGGTCGCAGCCGACGCGGCGTGGTAGTAGCCGGCTGTTTCAGCGAGAACAAAGCGGGCGCATGATCTGTCTGCGACGCAGCATATGTCAGCGGTGCGGACTAATCGTCGAAGCGGCGCGCGCCGCGGCCGGCCTTGACGTCGCTGCGCAGCTTCTTGCCTTCGAGGCGGCGCTGCTTGGAGCCGAAGGTCGGCTTGGTCGGGCGGCGGACCTTCGGCCGCACCATCGCCTCGCGCAGCAGGGTCACGAGACGCTCGATCGCATCCGCCTTGTTGCGCTCCTGGGTGCGGAAGCGCTCGGCCTGGATGACGATGACGCCGTTCTTGGTCATGCGCTGGCCGGCGAGGCGGGCCAGCCGTGCGGCGGCATCCTCCGGCAGCGTAATGCGGCTGGTGTCGAAGCGCAGCTGCGCCGATGTCGACAGCTTGTTGACGTTCTGGCCGCCCGGGCCGGAGGCGCGGACGAACGAGATCTCGATGTCGTTCTCGTCGATGGCAAGGTCGCGGGAGATCCGCAGCATGGGGCACCAGGTGGATTCGAAGGATTTTGTGGGCACCATAGCGGGTTTAGCGGCGGCGTGCGCGGGGGTGACATCGACAATGCGGTTGGCCGTGACAGCCGCCCAAACCTCCGCTGTCATCCCGGCGAACGCCGGGATCCATAACCACAGGGAGTTGTTTGGGGCAGGCTGGTCATGACCACCTCCCGTATCATTTCGGCTGCGGCGTATGGGTCCCGGATCGGCGCCGCGCCGCGCTTGCGCGCGTCGCGGCTTGTCCGGGACGACGGCGGTGGGGGAGGCGGACTTCACGGTTCAAACAGCGACGGATAGGCCACGTGCACAGCCGATCGACGGACATAGCGGTGCGCTCTCGCGACACGCGTGCCCGAGCGTTGCGTCATCATGGCCCTCTCGAAGTGCAGAGGGCGCGGGGAATGCCGGGCGCTGGCCGCACCCATGGCCCGCCTGCGAAAAAAATGCAGGCGGCAGGTACCACAGGTTCAGCCGAGACATCCCGGCATTCCCCGCGCGATGGGTTGAACGCTTATACGCAGTCTCCCTGGTGCCCGGCTCGTTGGCCACCATGCCGCGACAATGCTTGCGCATCGCGCGGGTGACACCAGCATCGGGGTGTCAGGACGCTGCGACTTCACGTCCGCGGCCAAGCCGTTCGTCGGCGCGCCCGAAGACACGCTGCGGCTCGATCGCGGCCATCGCATCCCCACCTCGCGTGTCGTGACGATCGCGCGCAACGCCCCTCTGCGGTGAGGGGGGATGGGGGGAGATAAACATGGATTCAGAAAAATAGCAAGCGGTTTATAATTTTCGGAAGTCTGGTGCCTCAACCTCCGCCGTCGTCCCGGGCAAGCCGCGACGCGCGATAGCGCGTCGAGGCGCCGACCCGGGACCCATACGCCGCAGCAGATGTGATGATAGGAAGTGCCAACGACCGGCGTGCCTCAAACCCCTCCCTGGGGGTATGGGTCCCGGATCTGCGCCGCGCCGCGCTGGTGCGCGTCGCGGCTTGTCCGGGACGACACCATTTGTGTTGTGGCAGCTGTGGTCAACCGCACCGAGGTGATGCGCCGCCGCCGCCCTCAGTTCGTCTTCGTCACCGGTGCCGTGACCGGCGCCTGCGCCGGCTCCGCTGCCGCCTGCGGCGTGCGGCCGACGACCGCCGTCAGCAGACCCTGGCTCCAGAGCTGCTTGGCGGCCTTCTTGGCATCGTCCAGGGTCACCGCATTCACGATCTCGCTGCGCTTCTCGATGTAGTCGATCGGCATCTTGTCGAGCTGGTATTGCAGCATCGCCTGGGCGAGCTTGGAGGAGGTGTCGAGCGCCAGCATCTGCGAGCCGTTGATGTAGGACTTGGCCTCGTCGAGCTCCTGCTGGGTCGGACCTTCCTCGGCGATGCGGCGGATCTCGCCCTCGACCGCGGCGATGGTCTCGCCGGCGCGGTCGAAGCGGGTGGCGGTGTTGCCGATGAACAGCGCGGAGTGGTCCATCCACAGCAGCGCGTCATAGACGGAGTAGGCGAGGCCGCGCTTTTCGCGGACCTCCTTGTAGAGCCGCGACGACAGGCCGCCGCCCCCGAGGATGTGGTTGACCACATAGGCCGCCATGAAGTTCGGGTCGTGGCGGCGGATGCCCGGGCCGCCGAAGGTGATGACGGTCTGCGGCACGTCGAGCGGCACCAGCACGCGCTGCGGCGGCTTGGTGGCGACGACGTCGGGCACCGGCGTCAGCTGGGCCTTGGCCGGCAGGCTGCCGAAGGTCTGGTCGAGCAGCTTGCCGAGGGTGGCCGGATCGACGTCGCCGACGACGGCGACCCTCAAGGTGTCCTTGGCGAGGATGCGCCTGGTGTAGTCCCTGAGGTCGTCGACGGTGATGCTCGGCACGCTCTCCAGGGTGCCGTTGGACGGACGGCCATAGGGGTGGTTGGGGAAGGCGAGTTCGAGGAATTTGCGGCCCGCCAGCGAGCTCGGATTGGTGGTCTCGCGGCGCAGGCCCGACAACACCTGCGACTTGATGCGCTCGACATCGGCGCTGTCGAAATGCGGCGAGGTCAGCGCCGTGCGCAACAGCTCGAAGGCCTCGTCCTTGTTGTCGCGCAGCATCCGCAGCGAGCCGCGGAAATTGTCGCGCGCCACCTGGAACGACAGCTCGATGGCGCGGCGGTCGAGCCGCTCATGGAAGGTCTTGGAGTCGAGATCGCCGGAGCCTTCATCGAGCAGGTCGGCGACCAGATTGCCGACGCCGGGCTTTCCTTGCGGATCCTGCGCGGCGCCACCCTGGAAGGCGTATTCCATCGCGATCAAGGGGACCGTGGCGTCCTGGACGAACCAGGCCTCGATGCCGCCGGGGGAGACCAGGCGCTGGATCTTGGTGGCGGCCTGGGCGGCCGGAGCCAGCGTGAGCGCACCGACGGCGACGGCGAGGGTGCAGACGAAACGGCGGGTGAAGCTCATGGTGTTCATCACGACCGCTTCTCCTCGCGCTTGGCGGCATTGTCCTTGATCAGATAGCCGGTGACCGAGCGCTTCTTCTGCAGCCAGGTCTGCGCGGCCGCGCGGACCTGCTCGGCGGTGACGGCGCGGATGCGGTCCGGCCAGCTCCGGATGTCCTCGATGGAGAGCCCCGTGGTGAGGCCGCCGCCATACCAGCGCGCCATCGTCGCCTGGTTGTCCTGGGCATAGATCGCCTCCGCGATCAGTTGCGTCTTGACGCGTTCGAGATCGGCGGCGGGCACCGGGTTCTGGGCGAGCTCGGCGATGACGCTGTCGACGACAGCCTCGACCTGGGCGAAGTCGACGCCCGGCCGCGGCGAGGCCGCGATCGAGAACTGGGTCGGATCGAGCGACGTGCCCTGATAGGACGCGCTGGTGTTGATCGCGAGCGGCTTGTCGACGACGAGCGCGCGGTAGAGATAGGAATTGCTGCCGCTGCCCATCAGCTGCGCCAGCACGTCGAGCGCCGCCGACTGGCCGGGCGCGGCCGTCGTTGCCGACGGCACCAGATAGAACCGGCGCATCGAGGGCTGCTCGACATGCGGGTCGGCGAGCGTGACGGTCCGCGGCGCAACCGGCTCCGGCTCCTGCGGACGCATGCGGCGGGCGGGAATGTCGGCTTGCGAGGGGATCTTCGCGAACGTCTTTTCGACAAGGGGACGCACTTCGTTGACGTCGGTGTCGCCGGCGATCACCAGGATCGCATTGTTGGGCGCGTAGAAGCGGCGATAGAAGGCGAGCGCGTCCTCGCGGCTCAGCTTCTCGATCTCCGGCTTCCAGCCGATGACCGGGCGGCCATAGGGATGGTTGACGTAGAGCGCCGCCATGATCTGCTCGTTGAGGCGGGCCTCCGGCGAGTTGGCGACGCGCATGTTGTACTCTTCGAGCACGACGTCGCGCTCGGGCAGCACGTTCTCGTCCTTCAGGACCAGGCCGGTCATGCGGTCGGCCTCGAAATCCATCATCTTTGGCAGCTGGTCGCGGGGCACGCGCTGGAAGTAGCCGGTGTAGTCGACCGAGGTGAAGGCGTTCTCATTGCCGCCGATCTTCAGCACGGTCTTGGAGAACTCGCCGGCCGGATGTGTCTCCGTGCCCTTGAACATCAGATGTTCGAGGAAATGCGCGAGGCCCGATTTGCCGGGTGTCTCGTCGGCCGAACCGACCTTGTACCAGATCATCTGCGTCACCACGGGGGTGCGGTGATCCTGGATCACGACGACCTGCAGGCCGTTGGGAAGCGTGAAGCTGGCGGGGGGCTCGGAGGCGAACGTCGTTTGCGCCGAAGCGCCGGCCGTGAACGCCAGGAGGGAGACGAGCGCGGCGGCGACGAAGGTGAACCGGTGCGAGGACATCATGATCCTTCTGAAGGCCCGCGAGATCGGGCGATCGGGTTTGAGCGCAGCATGCTACACCGCGCGGGACGGAGCCCGGCGTCACAAAACGGCGACATGCTGCCGCCGCAAGACATTAAATTTCGCTAACGCCGGGCGGCGCCGGCATATCCGGGACTTGACGGACGGCAACCGCCGTCACCGTTCCTTGCCGGTCATGATGTCCAGCTGCTTGCCGCCGATCGGCTCCTGCGCGCCGCCGGTGCCATAGGCATAGCTCGGCGACGGGGTCTGGTAGCCCGGGGGCGGCTGGGTCAGGGTTTCGCGCTGCGGCTCGGTGGTGAACTGCTTGGTCTCGGTGTCGCTGCCGCCCTTGAACAGGCCGAACAGCGAGCCCTTGAAGCCGAGCTGCGACGGGCTCATCATTGGATTGTTGCTCACGCCGGGCTGGATCGGCTCGGTCTGCTTGGCGGCAGCCGTCCGGCCCATCTTCATCTCGGCCGGGGTCAGCGGACGGGCCGCATTCACCGGGTCCTTGTTCTCTTTCTTGCGCGCGGCGGCGGCGGCGCGGCGCTGCTGCTCGTCCGGGTCCTTCGGCCAGTTCGGCGCGGTGGCCTGGGCGGCGGCGGCAGCCGGCGGCGGCAGATCGAGCTTGGGCGGCACCACCAGCGGCGAGCGCTCGCGGTAATTGATCGTCGGCGTCTCCATGTTGGTTCCGCCGAGACCGCGCATCAGATTGTCGATGATCTTCTCTTCGAAGGTCTTGTCGTCCTCTTCGTCCTCCTGGGCGCGGGCGGTGCCCGCGGCCATCACGAGGCCGATGCCGAGCGCGACGGCGGACAGCCGCAGGGCGCGAAGGGCCGTGTGGGTCACGATCCGGCTTGAGACTTCGGTCTTGCGCATGGCTTTCCCTGTCCTCGCTTGTCCAGTGCTCGTCCTCGACGAACCGGCCGCGAATCCAACTAGAGAGGACCCACGACCTCGGCGGGCCGTCCGGTCGTCGAGCCGATCTCAAAAACGTGAAGAACGTCAGGCTCTTGACCTGGGATCGATATCGGCCGGTATCGACCCCGATCAGGGCGCTTTTGCGGCGGGACCCCCGAAGAAGGAGTCATACAGCAGGCCCGCCACCCCGGCAACGATGGCCACGTCGGCCATGTTGAAGATGTACCAGTTGTAAACCGTGCCGCCGATTTCGATGTGGAACAGCGCGAAATCGACCACCGCGCCATAGGCCAGCCGGTCGATGCCGTTGCCGATGGCGCCGCCGATGATCAGGCCGAGCGCTGTCGTGGCGAGCTTGGTCTCCGACCGCGCCATCCAGACGGCGAGCAGCACCACGGCCACGACCTTCACCGCCATCAGGCCATATTGCGCCAGCGGGCTGTCGTTCTGCAGCCAGCCGAAGCTGATGCCGATGTTCCAGGCGAGGACGAGATCGAAGAACGGGGTGACCTTGACCGTGCCGCGGTTGGGCAGGTCGAACGCATAAAGCAGCCACAGCTTGGAGGCCTGGTCGATGACCAGGGTGGCGAGGCCGGCGATGAGGCCGAGGCGGAGGCGGGGGGTCATGGATTTGGCGTGATCGTGCGGGGGCGCTTGGCACGGGCAAAGCTGTCGTCCCCGCGAACGCGGGGACCCATACCGCGGACGGCCAGTTGGTGGAAAGGACTCGGAGTCATCAGTCTTTGCTCACCAAGACGGCCGGTGGTTATGGGTCCCCGCGTTCGCGGGGACGACAACTGAGGGGGGCGCGGGCGGACGGGCAGCATCACGCGGGATGCGGTCACTACACATTGGAGCTGAGACGTCTCGACATCCTCCGCTGTCGTCCCGGCGAACGCCGGGACCCATACCGCGTAATGGGTGTTGGCGGAGAAGGTCTGGATCATCGCTCTTCGTTACACCAAAGCCGGGGCCATGGGTCCCGGCGTTCGCCGGGACGACAGCAGAGTGTGACGCGCGATCGCGCATCACACCGCGACCCCAAGCGCCTTCCATTCGCGCAGCGCCTGGGCGTCGCGGGGGGAGACGTCGGGATATTCGGCGTCCTCGCCGACGCTCTCCAGGATCTTCCAGGAGCGGGCGCACTTCTTGCCGACGGCTTTCTCCACCACGACGCCGACACCCGGCACCGCATCGAGCCGGAAGGCCTCGGCCGGCGCCTCGCCCTCGCGGACCTCGTAGTTCGAGGTGATGCAGACCTCGGCGAGATCGGTGTCGAACAAGGTGCCGAGCAGGGCGCGGTCGGCGACGTAGATGATCGGCGAGGCCTCGAGCGAGGACCCGATGGTCTTTGCCGCACGCGCGAGCTCCAGCGCGCCTGTGACGACGCGCCTGACGTTGCGGATGGTCTCCCATTTCGCGGCGAGCTGCTCGTCGCGATAGCCGTCCATCGACTCCGGGAATAGCGTCAGGTGCACCGACGGCTCCGCGTCCGGCCGATACATCCGCCATGCCTCGTCCGTGGTGAACGACAGCACCGGCGCCAGCCATTTCAGGATGGCGTCGCAGATCAGGTCGATCGCGGTCAACGCCGCCTTGCGCGCCACCGACGACGGCGGGTCGCAATACAGCGTGTCCTTGCGGATGTCGAAATAGAACGCCGACAGCTCAGTGTTCATGAACGCCGCGAGGCTCGCGATCACGGTCTTGTAGTCGAACGCGGCATAGGCACGGCGGATCACCTCGGCCTGCTGGCTCAGCTGATGCAGCATCAGCCGCTCCAGCTCCGGCATCTCAGTGAACGCGACCGCCTCGCTGCGGTTGTAGTGGTGCAAGGTGCCGAGCATCCAGCGAATGCTGTTGCGCAACTTGCGATAGGTCTCGATGGTGTTCTTCAGGATCTCCGGGCCGATGCGCTGGTCGTCGGCGTAGTCGGTGGCGCAGACCCACAGCCGCAGGATGTCGGCGCCGGAATCCTTGATCACCTTCTGCGGCTCGACGGTGTTGCCGAGCGACTTCGACATCTTGCGGCCGTTCTCGTCGAGCGTGAAGCCGTGCGTCAGCACGACGTCATACGGCGCGCGGCCGCGCGTGCCGCAGCTTTCCAGCAGCGACGAGTGGAACCAGCCGCGATGCTGATCGCTGCCTTCCAGATACATCACCGTATCCTGGCCGCCATCGACCTTGCGCTTGATGCCGGCGAGGCCGGGGAAGTGCACGGGATCTTCGAGCACGAAGGCGTGGGTCGAACCGGAGTCGAACCAGACGTCGCAGATGTCATCGACCTTCTTCCAGTCCTCGTTGGCCTTGGGCCCGAGGAAGCGCTCGCGCGCGCCGTCGGCGTACCAAGCGTCGGCGCCTTCTTTCTCGAAGGCGTCAGCGATGCGGGCGTTGACCGCCTCGTCCTGCAGGATCTCGGCGGAGCCGTCGCCCTTCTCGCGCACGAACACCGCGATCGGCACGCCCCAGGCGCGCTGGCGCGAGATCACCCAGTCCGGCCGGTTGGCGATCATGCCGTTGATGCGGTTCTGTCCGGCGGCCGGCACCCATTGCGTGACGGAGATCGCCTGCAGCGCGCGGGCGCGGAGGGTATCGCCGGACTTGGCTTTGCCGTCATCGGCAATGTCCTTGTCCATCGCGATGAACCATTGCGGCGTGTTGCGGAAGATCACCGGCTTCTTGGAGCGCCAGGAATGCGGGTACTGATGCTTCAGCCGGCCGCGCGCCAGCAGCTGGCCAGCGTCGGTCAACGCCTTGATGACGGCCTCGTTGGCGTCGCCCTTCTCGCCCTTGTCGTTGATGACCCGCTTGCCGGTGAAGCCCGGGGCGTGGTCGGTCAGCGCGCCGTTCTCGTCGACGGTGTAGGGGATCGTGGTCGCGATGCCCCGGCCGTCGAGTTCGCGCGCATTGGCCATCCAGACGTCGAAGTCCTCGCGGCCGTGGCCGGGGGCGGTGTGCACGAAGCCGGTACCGGTGTCGTCGGTGACGTGCTCGCCCGACAGCAGCGGCACGATGAAGTTGTAGCCGCCTTCGAGGCCCTTGAACGGATGCGCGCATTCGACGGCATCGAGCGTGTCGCCGGGGATGTCGCGCAGCTTGGTGTAGCTCGTGACGCGCGCCTGCTTGAACACGCTCTCGGCGAGCGCGTCGGCCAGGATCAGCTTGTCGCCGGTCTTCGCCCAATTGTCGGCGGGCGCGTCGGTGACCTCATAGAGGCCGTAGGCGATCTTCGGCGAGAACGAGATGGCGCGGTTGCCGGGCAGGGTCCAGGGCGTGGTGGTCCAGATCACGACCGAGGCGCCCGCCAGCGCGCCATGCGCCGGCGAGGTCACCGGAAACTTCACCCACACCGTGTCGGACTGATAGTCCTCGTACTCGACCTCGGCCTCGGCGAGCGCGGTCTTCTCGACTACGCTCCACATCACGGGCTTGGAGCCGCGATACAGCGTGCCGTTGGCGGCGAACTTCATTAGCTCGCGCGCGATCTGCGCCTCCGCCGGATAGGTCATGGTGGCGTAGGGATGATCCCAGTCGCCGATCACGCCGAGGCGCTTGAATTCCTCGCGCTGAACGTTGAGCCAATGCTCGGCATAGGCGCGGCACTCCCGGCGGAACGCGACCATGGCGGCGCTATCGCGGAAGTCGGGCTTGGTCTTGCCCTTCTTGCGATAGTTCTCCTCCTCGATCTTCCATTCGATCGGCAGGCCGTGGCAGTCCCAGCCGGGCACGTAGTTGGAGTCGTGGCCGAGCATCTGCTGGCTCTTGGTCACGACGTCCTTGAGGATCTTGTTGAGCGCGTGCCCGATATGGATGTTGCCGTTGGCATAGGGCGGGCCGTCATGCAGGACGAATTTCGGCCGGTGCTTGGCGGTCTCGCGCAACTTGCCGTAGAGATCGATGTCGTTCCAGTATTTCAGCAGCTCCGGCTCGCGCTGCGGCAGGCCGGCGCGCATCGGGAATTCCGTCTGCGGCAGGTACAAGGTTTTTGAATAATCGGCGGCGTCGGATTTTTGCGGCTTGTCGGACATGGGGATCTGGCTTGATGAGCTCAAAGAGGGGCGCGAGGGCGCGATCTGGGATCGCGGGCGGCGGAACGAGCAGAGACATCCCGGTCTTGCGCCGAGCTCGAAAAGCTCAGGCGGAAGCCGGGCCGCTAATGCCGATGGTGCGCCGTATCAACATGGGACCTCCTCTTAGCAGCCGGAGGGCGGAATCGCAAAGTCATCCTGCGCCCGGCTCGCGTGAAGGCGCCTATTCGATCTCGCCGAGCCGGGGGAAGAGGCCGGCATTGGCCGAAAGCAGGGCGCGCGCTTTGGCGCTGTCGTCGTCCATCTGCCGGATCAGGGCCTCGATAGAGGTGAATTTGGCCTCCTCGCGGATGAAGCCGATGAAGGCGACATCCAGGACCTCGCCGTAGAGGCTGTCCTTGAAGTCGAACAGGAAGCTTTCCAGCAGCGGCGCACCGTTGTCGAAGGTGGGGCGGCGGCCGAAATTGGCGACGCCGTCGATCAGGACCCGGTTCGCGCCGCGGCCGCGGCCGACCCGGACGGCATAGATGCCGTGGCGAAGACCGCAATCGCGGTCGAGCCGCATGTTGGCGGTGGGGTAGCCGAGGTCGCGGCCGCGCTTCTCGCCGTGGATGACCTCCGAGGTCACGAACCAGGGGCCCCCGAGCATGGCGGTGGCTTCAGCGACTTGGCCCTCGGCCAGCGCCTCGCGGATGGCGGTCGACGAGACCGGCCGCTCGTCGATGTCGACATGCGGCTGGACCTCAACCGTGATGCCGAGCTTGGGCGCCTCGCTGGCGAGCAGGCTGGGCGAGCCGACCCGACCCTTGCCGAAATGGAAGTCGTAGCCGACCGCGATTCCGGCGACGCCGAGCCGGCCGATGAGATCGTGGTGAATGAAGTCCTGCGCCGGGGTCTGGGCACGGCCCTTGTCGAAGGTCATGACGACCGCGCCGGCGAGCCCGGTTCCAGCCAGCAGCCGGAGCTTGGCGGTCTCGTCCGTCAGCCGGAATTGCGGGGTATTGGGGCTGAAAAACCGCCGCGGATGCGGCTCGAAGGTCAGCGCGAAGGCCGGGCGGCCCTTGGCTCTGCCCATCTCGATCGCGGCCTCGATAACGGCCCGGTGACCAAGATGGACACCGTCGAAATTTCCCATCGCCACCAGCGCGCCCTTGAGGATGTCCTGTGGCGGGGTGGAATCGCGGATGATCGTGAAGTCAGGCATCTGACGGAAATGTCTCGCGAATTTCTTCAAGCCGCCGATCCGGCGGGGCGGGTTCGACCGTGGGCGGCCGGCCTGCCGAAGTCAAGCCAAAGGGGGCCCGGATTTCATGCAGCGCAGCAATAGCGACATGCAGCCGCAGCGCAGTTAACGCGCTGTTTAACGGCTGATGCTACTCCTGGGGCCGGATGGCGGGGTCGCTGAAAGACCTGCCAAAAGAGCATTTTTGGTAACAGTCTGCGCGTTGTGTTCGCGTTGGGGGAGTCAAGATGGCGGTTGATTTGACGATGCCGGTGCTCGTCGTCGACGATTACAGCACCATGATCCGTATCATCAGGAATCTTCTGAAGCAGATCGGTTTCGAGGACATCGACGACGCGAGCGACGGCTCGATGGCGCTCAACAAGATGCGCGCCAAGAAGTACGGCCTCGTGATCTCCGACTGGAACATGGAGCCGATGACCGGCTACGACCTGCTCCGCGAGGTCCGCGCCGATCCGAATCTGGCGACCACGCCGTTCATCATGATCACTGCGGAATCCAAGACCGAGAACGTGATCGCGGCCAAGAAGGCCGGCGTGAACAACTACATCGTCAAGCCGTTCAACGCCGCGACCCTGAAGACCAAGATCGACGCGGTGTTCCCGGACATGGCGACGGCCTGAAGGCCGCCCGATCTCATCGGAGACAAAAAGACGCCCGGCAGTGCCGGGCGTTTTTTCGTTTCAGGGTCGGCTCACCACTTCAATTCGCGCATCAGCGCGCGGGGCGGGTGGCCGAACAGCTCCCTGACCGAGGCCGGATCGAGCTGCTCGACGCCGGCGAATTCCTCGGAATGGATGCCGCGGGTGACGAACAGGCAGTCGATGCCGAAGCCGTGCGCGCCGGCGAGATCGGTGCGGACGGAATCGCCGATCGCCAGGACATCTTCGCGCGCGACGGACCGGCCGGCATGCTGTTCGGCGAGCTGCATGGCGCGCTCGTAGATCGGCCGGTGCGGCTTGCCGTAGAAGATCACCTCGCCGCCGAGCTCGCGATACAGCTCGGCGATGGCGCCGGCGCAGTAGATCAGCCGGTCGCCGCGCTCGACCACGATGTCAGGATTGGCGCAGATCAGCGGCAGCTTGCGCTCGCGCGCCTGCAGCAGCATCGGCCGGTAGTCCTCGGCGGTCTCGGTCTCGTCGTCATAGAGGCCGGTGCAGATGATGTAGGAGGCCTCCTCGAGCGGCGAGAGCGCCAGGTCGAGGCCGCGATGGATCGAGTTGTCGCGCTCGGGGCCGAGCCAGAACACCTTGCCGCCGGGATGGTCGGCGACGTAATGGCGCGTGAGATCGCCCGAGGAGACGATCGCGCTGTAGACCTCGTCGGCGACGCCGAGCTTGCGCAACTGGCGCTGCACCGAGTCGGCCGGCCGCGGCGCATTGGTGATCAGGATGACCGTGCCGCCCTCGCTTTTGAAGCGATGCAGCGCGTCGCAGGCCTCCGGAAATGACTCCAGCCCGTTATGGACCACGCCCCAGATGTCGCTCAGCAGCACCCGCTTGCGGCCGACCAGATCGCGCAGCCGCTCCTCGAAACGCAAAGCGGTCATGGCCGGCGACTTGAACTAGATGTTTCCGGCGATGCGGCGGACCAGAGCGGCGTTGCCGCTGCGGGTCGCAGCGCTGGCATTCGGCGCGTCGAGGGAGGGAGTGCCGGCGGCATTGGGATCCTGGATCTTGATGTCCTGCCCGCCCGCGGGGCTGGCAGCGGCCTCGCCGGTAGCAGATGCGCCCTCCGGTCGCAATGGGCGGGGCGGCGCGAACAGAAAACCCTGGCCGAAGCGGACGTCGTAGTCGAGCAGGTCGACGACGCTGTTCTCGCCCTCGATCCGCTCGGCAATCAGGTCGATGCCGAAACGGCCGAGCAGGTCGGACAGATCGGTCGGGTGGATGTCGGACACCGAGCTCTGCTTGGGGTCGAGCAGCAGCGCGGCCGGCACCTTGATGAAGCGGACGCCGCGATCGGCCAGCTCGCGCGGCTCGAAGCGGAGGTCGGTGACATGGTCGATCGAGAAGCGGTAGCCGCGCTGCGCCAGCGCTGCGAGGTGCTCGGTTTCCGTCGATCCGAGGTTCCGTAAGGTCGACTGCTTGAATTCGAGAATGAAGGACGGCGCCAGCGCCCGGTTGGCCTCGAGGAAGTCGAGGCACTGGGAAAAGTTCGAAGGGCTGCTCAGCGTCGCCGAGGAGATGTTGCAGAAGATGCCGACATCCTTGTTACGGACCATCAGCCGGCGCAGCACCTGGACACAACGAAGCAGGACCATGTGGTCGATACGCCCGACCAGGCCCGCCGCCTCGGCGATGCCGATGAAATCCTCGGCGGCGACGATCTGGTCGCGCTCGTCGCGCAGCCGCGTCACGGCTTCGTAGAAACGCACCTTGCGCTGGGGCAGCGTCACCAGCGGCTGCAGGTAGATGTCGAGGCGATTGTCCTCGATCGCGCCTTTGACGGCGGCGAGGATCTGCGGCTGGCTGCGCGGCACTGACGGCGCCATGACCGCGGGCGCGACAGGCGTGGCTGCCGGCTGCGGAGCCGGCGAAGCCTTCGCTACAGCAGCGGGCGCCGCGCTGAAGGTGGCGGTCGCTTCCTTGGGCTTCCGATCGGCGCTGCCCAACGCTGCGGCGTTCGGCTCGGGGAAAACGGCGGAGGCGACCGGAGCAACTGCCGGAGCCTGGGTCTCGCGCGCCGGAGTCGGAGCCGCCTCGGCGGGCGCCGCCGCGGCCTGCGGAATTGCGGCAATGAGATCCTCGTGCTGGGCGACGGTCACTGCGAGCTGTTTCATCAGCCCGCCGAGCTCATTGATCTCGCCGACGACGCCCTGCAGGCGGTCGGCGCTGACCGAGTTCGACGACACCATGCGCCCTTCGACCGCCGACAGCCGCCGGCCGAATTCCGCGACTTGGCGGGCCAGGTCGGCCGTTCCGCGCGACAGATCGGCGATCTGGCTGCCGACGTCGGAGCGATCGCGCAGCCGCATCGACACGGCGTTGTACAGGATCAGAAAGGTCAGCGCGGCCAGTGAGACGATCGCGGATTCCGAGCCACTGATACCGGCCACCGAATACAGGATCAGGCCGAGCGATGCTGCGACCAAAACCATGCAAACGGCGATGAAAATCGTGGAGATACGAATCATGCTGCGCGACGCTCCCAACCAAACGCGACCTTAGCACTTCTGTTGATTCGCGAGGATAGTCGGCAGGATTCAAATACCGGGAGACGCCGATGATTTCCCGGCCGCGTGTCATTTACGCAAGTTCACGCGGAGAGGTGGAGTGTCATCGTAGGGTCGCATCCCGTAGAACAACGGTGGAGGCGCGCGGGGAGATTCAATCCGGCATGACCGGTGCGCGCTCCGCCGCTCGGGAGCCGGATAGGGCTCGTTGGCAGCAGAGGCTTCACGCCTCGTCAGGCAATGCTGATCAGCTCAAGAACTGCTGCGAGATTTCGATCCGAGATTTCGATCCATGTCGAACCATGCTCAGGCCGTCAGGAGGCCTCCGAAGCGTTGCGCTGACGCCGACGCAGAGCCGCTACGCCGAGCAGCAGCGCAGCAACGGCGACGCCAACGGGCACGTTGACTCGACCGAGCGCGCCGGCGCGTCCGCTGGTGTGGTCCGTCGATGACGGCGCCAGGGGAATCGTATCCGGATCGATGTCGTCGCTGTCCGGCTGCCGGGCCACTGGAGCCGCGATCGCCACGCGCAACCGGCTGCCGAGCGAGGGATAATGCGGCGTCGGGCTGCGCAGCTTGACCGCCGCGATCACCGCAGAGATCACCGCCAGCACGACGAAGATGCCGCCGACCACCGCGAAGGCGGTGAACAAGCCGTAGGTCATTTCCACCCAGCGGAACAAGGCGGTGAGTCCGACGATACAGGCGGCGATCAGGAAGATGCCTGCCGTGGCAAACAACCCAGCGGCAACGGCGTAGGACGTCACCGTGCCCGTCGCTTGCCGCGTACGATCCCGCATATAGGCCTGGGTGGCGCGCTTGACGCGGTTCAGCCTCTGCTCGAGGCCCAATTGCAGGAGCTCTCCTGGCGGTGCGAGCATGCGCGTCCTCCGAAAGTCGTCGCCGCGCGCGAACCGCCGGCTCGCGACATGAACGTGGAGGATTTGGGAAGGTTCCCCGGCCCGCTGAACCCTTAGGTTTGGTCTTTCTTTGCGGCCGAGGACCTGCGCGACGTTGCTCGCCTCCGATCCCCTCGAATTTCTCGGGTTGTCTTCGGGGCAGCAGTCGTTTGCTGAAGCTGGCGAACTCAGCAGTGCTTTGCCCGGCCAAACTGCGACCGCTTTCCCTCAATGGATTCTTGGTGCTGACCAGCCTATATTGAGCGGAGGAGGAGCCATGTCCGCCCGACGCGCCACCAACAGACCCGGCTACACCGCCAGCGTGATCCAGAGGCTCGCAAGGACCAACAAGATCGCGGTCGTTGCGTCGGCCAATGACGTCCTTGCTCACCATGTCACTCGCCTGTCCGGCGACGACATCGATTTCGACCCAGTCGAGAATACCATCGTCGCCTTGCAACGGGCTGGCATTCTTGATCGCGTTCAGGCGGTTCGACTTCAGGCCCGCTACTTGCGCGAAGCCGTCCGTGACATTTGATCCTTTTGGAGACTTTGAGACCCGGGGCTATTTGCGCAATCTTGCGAAGGCCAAAGACCAGAAGATCGTTCAGCGTCTCCAGCACAATTCCTTCCTGACAGGCATCGACGCGGGGCTGAAATATCTCGAAAGATGCTCCCTGTTGACCTATGCAGATGTACTCCAAGTTCACAAAATACTGTTCGAGGCGGTCTTTCCCTGGGCAGGCGAAGATCGTCTGAAAAACGCTCCGTTGATCTTCGTCAGTAAGGGCGCGGTGCTCTTCGCCCATCCGAAGGACATCCGACGTGCCGTGGAACACGCACTCGACAAAGGGCAAAACAAGGCATTCATGACCGAAAGGCCCGGCGAGGTAATGGGCTATCTTGCCTATGGCCATCCGTTTCTCGACGGCAACGGACGCACGATCATGCTGATCCATGCCGAACTCGCGCGGCGCGCCGGCTTTGGCATTGATTGGTCGACCACGGACAAGGACCAGTATCTTGCCGCCCTGACCGAGGAGATCGAGACTCCCGGCCGAGGTAAGCTGGACAGCTACCTGAGACCTTTTCTCCGCAAAGACTTGTCACAGAATAATCTTGCCAGTGCGATCAAGGCGGCCCCGGGCCTCGACGGCGATGACGTCGATACCGTCTCTGGCCGCATCGGGGATCCAGCGCTTGAGGCTCGCTATGAGGCTCAGGAGTTGAAGCGCAGGGATCCAGGCGCCTAACTCTATCAGTGCCCGCGCCTAAAGCGCGATGAGATCAGGATGAATCGTCATCGCGCTTTAGGTTATTGTTTGCGCATGATCTTTTCGGAAAACCGCTGCGCACTTTTCCGGATCATGCTTTAGGACGAGACATCCGCTGCAAACAAAAATGGCGGCTCTGAAAGCCGCCATTGATTGTTGGATCAGGTTTCGCGCGGCTTACGCCACGGCCTTGATGACCTTGCCGACCTTCTCGACGATCTCGCCGATCTGATCCTCGTTGATGATCAGCGGCGGGGTCAAAGCGAGGGTGTCGCCGGCGATGCGCAGCATCAGGTCGGTGTTGTGGAAGGCGTGCTCCATCGCCTGATAGCCGCGCTTGCCGACGGCGTCGGGCAGGGCTGCGAGGTCGATGCCGGCGGTCAGGCCGACGGTGCGGATGTCGAGCACGTTGGGCAGGCCCTTGAGCGACATCACGGCGTCCGCCCATTTCGGCTCGATCGCCTTGGTTTGCTCGAACAGCTTCTCGTCGCGGTAGATGTCGAGCGTGGCGAGGCCGGCCGCGCAGGCGATCGGGTGCGCCGAGTAGGTGTAGCCATGGGTGAACTCCACCATGTGCTCCGGGCCGCTCATGAACGCGTCATGGATGGTGTCGCGCACCAGCACGCCGCCCATCGGCGCTGCGCCGTTGGTGACGCCCTTGGCGAAGGTCAGCAGGTCCGGCGTCACGCCGTAGCGCTCGGCGGCGAAGGCATGGCCGAGGCGGCCGAAGCCGGTGATGACCTCGTCGAAGATCAAGAGGATGCCGTGCTTCTGGGTGATCTCGCGCAGCCGCTTGAGATAGCCCTTCGGCGCCGGGATCACGCCGGTGGAGCCGGCCATCGGCTCGACGATGACGGCGGCGATGGTGTTGGCGCCGTGCAGCGCGACCAGGTTCTCGAGCTCCTCGGCGAAGTGCGCGCCGTATTCCGGCTCGCCCTTGGTGAAGGCCTGCTTCTCGCGGTCATAGGTCGCGGGGATGTGGTCGACGCCGGTCAGCAGGGTGCCGAACAGCTTGCGGTTGTTGACGATGCCGCCGACCGATGTGCCGCCGAAGCCAACGCCGTGATAGCCGCGGACGCGGCCGATCAGGCGGGTGCGGCTGCCCTGGCCGTTGATCTGGTGATAGGCGAGCGCCATCTTCAGCGCGGTGTCCGCGGCCTCCGAGCCGGAGTTGCAGAAGAACACGTGGTCGAGCCCGGCGGGGGCGAGATCGGCGATGCGGTTCGCCAGCTCGAACGCCTGGGGAATGCCGAACTGGAACGGCGGCGCGTAGTCGAGCGCGGCGGCCTGCTGGCCGATCGCCTCGGCGATCTGGGTGCGGCCGTGGCCGGCGTTGCAGCACCACATGCCGGCGGCGGCGTCGATGATCTTACGGCCGTCGACGGTGATGTAGTGCATGTCCTTGGCGCCGGCGAGCATGCGCGGGTTCTTCTTGAACGCGCGGTTCGCGGTGAACGGCATCCAATGCGCGGCAAGATCGTTCGGAACGGTGACGGCGGGGCGGGGGCTCTTGTCCAGCATGGGGACCTCTCGGGTAGTTGAGGCAGATTGTGCGACGGCGATAGCATGACCCGGAAAGGTGGCAAACCGGTTGCCAGACACTGACCGAAACGGATCGTGCGTGAGGGGCCTGAATGCGCGCGCCGACGTCGTCAGCCGATGATCCGGGCCGGCGCCAAGCTATCAGTTTCGCGGACGAACGGAAACGTCAAAGGTCCGGCGTTCCCGCTGCCCTGGTGAGCGAATTCTGCACAGCGCCAGCAGTTTGTGCCGAATATTGGAGTTGGCTGCGTCATTTCGCGCCAGCGTGCGTCGGCGCGAAGCCTCACACCAGATCGCGCGCGGTGATCCAGAACACCTCGCCCTCGGAGTCCTCGGTATCGAGCCACAGCAGCGGCAGGTCCGGGTAGGCGGCTTCGATCTGCGGGCGGTCGCGGCCGACCTCGCATAGCAGCCCGCCTTCGGCGGTCAGGTGATCGCGGGCCTCGGCGATGATGCGGTGGATGATGTCCAGGCCGTCGGCACCGCCGTCGAAGGCAAGCCGCGGCTCGGCGCGGCATTCCCTGGGCAGGCCGGCCATGCCCTCGGCGTCGACATAGGGCGGGTTGGTGATGATCAGGTCGTAACGGCGCTGGCTCAGCGGCGCGAACAGGTCGCCGCGGTGCAGCGCAATGCGCTCGCCGAGGTCGTAGTCGGCGACGTTCTTCGCTGCGACCGCGAGCGCATCCTTGGAGATGTCGACCGCGTCGATGACGGCGTTGGGAAAGTGCCGGCTGGCGAGGATCGCGAGGCACCCCGAGCCGGTGCAGAGGTCGAGCACGCTGTCGACCGCAAGGGGATCGTCGATCAGCGAGGTGCCGTCGGCATCGGCGCCGCCGAAATGCGTTTCCAGGAGCTCGCCGATGAAGGAGCGCGGCACGATCACGCGCTCGTCGACATAGAACGGCAGGCCGCGCATGTAGACCTTGTTGACCAGATACGCCGCTGGCTTGCGCGTGGCGATTCGGGCCGTGACCAGGTCGAGGATGGTCTTGCCCTCGACGGCGGTGACCCGCGCCGTGACGAAGCTCTCGAACTGCTCGGGGCGCAGATGCAAGGCCTCGCCGATCAGGAAGGCGGCCTCCGAGACCGGATCGGTGGTGCCGTGCGCGAACACCAGATCGGCGTTCTGGAAGCAGCTCACCGCATAGCGCAGGTAGTCGAGCAGGCTCACCAGCTCGCCGGTATTGACCTTCGGCAGCTTCGGGGGAGCCGTCTTGGGCGGCGCAGCCGCCTTCGCCTTCTTTGCCATCACTTCACTTCGTCCAGCGCGCCGCGGCGGCATCGTCGTGGCTCCTAGCCTCGACCCAGCTGCCGCCATCCGCGGTTTCCTCGCGCTTCCAGAACGGCGCGTTGGTCTTGAGATAATCCATCAGGAACTCGGCCGCCTCGAACGCCGCCTGGCGGTGGCTCGACGCGGTCACCACCAGCACGATGTTCTCGCCGGGTGTGATACGGCCGAAGCGGTGGATCACGGTCAGGCCCTGGAGCGGCCAGCGCGCCATCGCCTGCTCGGCATGGCGCATGATCTCGGCCTCGGCCATGCCCGGATAATGCTCGAGCGTCAGCGCCGAGATCGGCGTCTCGTGGTCGTTGCCGCGGCACAGGCCGGAGAAGCTGACGATGGCGCCGATATCGGTGCGCCCCTTGCCGAGCGCCGCGATCTCGGCAGCTGTGTCGAAATCCTCGTGCTGCACCCGGACGGTGACGATCGCGGTCATGGCGGTTGTCTTTTGGCGGTTGTCTTCTGGCGTGTGTCAGCCGCCGGTCATCGGCGGAAAGAACGCGATCTCGCGGGCGCCGGCGATGGCCGTGTCCGGCTGCACATGGGTCTGGTCGATCGCCGTGCGGATCACCCTCGGTTTCTCGAATGCATAGGCGTAGCCTTCGCCCTGCGCGGTCAGCCAGGCGATCAGCTCGCTCACGGTCCGGACATCCGCCGGCGGCTCGATCGTCTCCTCGGCCTTGCCGATGCGCTCGCGCACCCAGGCGAAATACTTCACCTTCATCGCGAATCTTCCTCGATGAGGTGGTGGATGCCGGCGCGGAAATAGTCGTAGCCGGTGTAGATCGTGAAGATCGCCGAGGCCCATAGCAGCACGATGCCGATCATGGTCACCACGGGAACCACCTGATCGCCGGCCTCGCCCGCGAGCAGGAAGCCGATCGCGATCAGCTGCATCGTGGTCTTCCACTTCGCGACCTTGGTCACGGGCACGCTGACGCGCAGCGCGGCGAGATATTCGCGCAGGCCCGACACCAGGATCTCGCGGCACAGGATCACGATCGCGGCCCACAGCGTCCAGCCATGGATGCTGTTGTCGGCGGCGAGCATCAGCAGGCACGAGGCGACCAGCAGCTTGTCGGCGATCGGGTCGAGCATGCGGCCGAACGCCGATTGCTGGTTCCAGATGCGCGCGTAATAGCCGTCGAGATAGTCGGTGATGGCTGCGGCGATGAACACGGCCACCGCGACCCAGCGCAGCCACAGCGGATAGTCCATGATGGACTGCGCGTAGATGCAGCCGACCACGACCGGTATCGCGGCGATGCGCGTATAGGTCAGGATGTTCGGCAGGGACGTCGACGTCTTGCTGGGCACGCGTGTGGTCGCAATATTCATCCGGTGTACCAATACTGCCGCCGTTCGAACGTCAACCTCCGAGCCGCGCGGCCTGGGCAGGATGACGCAGATATGACGCTGTTCGCAACGAGGTCTTGCGGGAGATAGGAACTCACCCGCCCGGTTACAAAGCGAGCGGTAACGCTTCCTTAAGCAACCCGGCGCGCCCGCGCCAGTGTCGAGATCGCTCCGGGGCGGCGCGCGCCGCTCCCTCTTATTGCGGTGCAATGACAGCAGCGCGACTCCGCGTCAGATCGCCTCGGCTTGGTGAACCGCGCACCAATGCGCCTGCCGCTCCGCGAACACGCGGTCGCGCACATAGGCGAGCATCTCCTCATCGAAGGTCTCGATCACCTCCAGGCTGAACGCGGCCTCGCCATGGGTGCTCCAGGCTGCCTGCAGCCCACCGCGCCGGTGGCCGCCCTGGCGCAAAGTGAACCAGAGACGGTTCTGGATTTTCTCTAGATCGGGCGCGCAGCCGATCCAGCGCTCGCCCGTGGCGGCACAGGTCACGGCGAAGATGCCGGCGGGGGTCTTGCGCTCCTTGTAGGCGGCGGTGGCCGCCTTGCGCTGATCGGGGGTCATGATGTGCGGCTCCGTGGCGATTGGCTGGTCGGTCTATATTTTTACCCGGGTAAATATGCAAGACGTGAAATATTTTACTGGCAGGTGTCTCTAACTGTTGACGCTTGGCTCCTACCTGTCAGAATATCCTGACAGGTAGGAGCAGCGGCGCATGCCGAGCCAAGGCGACCAACTGCTGGACACGTTGTCGGCGCTGGCCAATCCGCATCGGCTGCGGGTGCTGGCCGCGCTGCGTCTGAACGGGCGCACCTATGTCAGCCAGCTCGCACGAGAGCTCGGGATCAGCCGGCCGCTGCTGCACCTCCATCTGCGCAAACTCGAACAGGCGGGGCTCGTGGTCAGCCGACTGGAGCTGTCTGCCGACGGCAAGGCGCTGAACTATTTCGAGGTCGCGCCTTTCGACATCGCGCTCACGCCGTCCTCGATCGCCGAGGCGGTCCAGACGCTGAGCGTCCCCGCCTCCATCAAATCGGAAGGAGACCCCCATGGCTGACAAGGCCGCCATCTTTCTGCTCATCACCATCCTCGTGCTCGTCACCATCATCCTGGTGTTTGCGATGAAGTATGCCGCCGCTGTCCGGCAGGCCGGGCTGCAAGTCGCCACCGAGGAGGGCTATCGCGCGCTGACCGAACGGGCGGTGCGGGCCCAGGAGACGAGCGCCGAGCTGCTCGCTGCGCTCAAGAGCAGTCTCGGGCAGATCGAGCTGCGGCTCGCCCAGGTCGAAAAGGTCCTGAAGGAGGTCGAATGATGACATCCCAGGACCGCGCCGAGGGGCTGTCGCAACTGAAGCGGATGCGCGCTGTGTCGCTGCTCGAAGGCAGCACGCTGTTGCTGTTGGTGCTCGTTGCGATGCCGTTGAAACATTTTGCCGGCGTCGCGATCGCGACCCGCATCATGGGGCCGATCCATGGCCTCGCTTTCTTGACCTATGTCTGGATGCTGATCCAGCTTGCCACCGGCGGCGGCTGGTCGCGGGCAGAGATCATCCGGATGACGATCGCTGCACTGCTGCCGTTCGGCGGCTTCGTCAATGCCGGCGTTCTGGCGCGACGCGAGACGCGGCTGGCCGCGCCATGATCTATCTCTGGGTGAAGGCGCTGCATGTCGCCGCGGTGCTATGCTGGAGCGGCGGGATGCTGGCCGCGGCGGTGACCATCGCCGTGCATGCGGCCAAGGAGGACGCTGCGGGCAGGGGCATGATTGCTGCGGTCAGCCGCTGGGACCGGCGGGTCACGACGCCGGCCATGCTCGTCGTGTGGGGCGCAGGCCTCGCACTCGCGATGCAGGGTCAATGGTTCGGCTCGCTCTGGCTGACGATCAAGCTCGGCCTCGTGGCCGGGCTCTCCGCGCTGCACGGTGTGCTCGCGGGAATGCTGCGGCGGCTGGTGCGCTCAGAGGCGCCGGTGCCGCGCTGGTTCTCTCATGTGCCGCCGCTGATCGTCGGCAGCGCCGCCGCAATCGCCGTGCTCGTCGTCGTCAAGCCGTTCTGAGCACCGCGTCGATGGCGCAGCAAGGCGGTCAGTTCGCATTGCTGTGGAAGTACTCGAAGATCTTCCGCGCGCTCTCGGCGCTCACGCCGGGGACCTTGCCGAGATCGGCGATCGAGGCGCGCTCGATCTCCTTCAGGGTGCCGAAATGATGCAGCAGGGCGCGCTTTCGCGACGGGCCGATGCCCGGGATCTCCTGCAGGCCGGCTTCGCGGATGTCCTTCTTGCGCAGCTTGCGGTGCGAGCCGATGACGAAACGATGTGCCTCGTCGCGCAGGCGCTGGATGAAATACAGCACGGGGTCGCGCGGCTCGAGCTTGATCGCCTCGCGCTCGGGAATGAACAGCGTCTCGCGGCCGGCGTCGCGATCCGGACCCTTGGCGACCGACATCAGCGCGACGTTGCTGACGCCGAGCTCGGTGAAGATCTCTCTGACAGCATTGAGCTGGCCGCGGCCACCGTCGATGATGACGAGATCGGGCCATTGCGGCACGTCGTCCTCCTTCGCCGCGCGCGCGAGGTCCTTCTCGGACGGCGACACCAATCGCTTGAAGCGGCGCTGCAGCACCTCCTTCATCATCGCGTAGTCGTCGCCGGGCGTCAGCCCTTCCGACTTGATGTTGAACTTGCGGTACTGGTTCTTCATGAAGCCATCGGGGCCGGCGACGATCATCGCGCCGACCGCGTTGGTGCCCTGAATGTGGCTGTTGTCGTAGACCTCGATGCGCTTCGGGATCTGCGGCAGCGCGAGCGTCGCCGTCATCGCCTCCAACAGCCGGCTCTGCGTTGCGGTGTCGGCGAGCTTGCGGCCGAGCGCCTCGCGGGCATTGGTCAGGGCATGCGTGACGAGATCCTTCTTCTCGCCGCGCTTCGGGCAGGACACCTCGACCTTGTGGCCGGCCTTGACGCACAGCGCCTCGGCGAGCAGCTCGGCCTCCTCGATCTCATGCGACAGCAAGATGAGTTTCGGGGGCGGCTTGTCGTCGTAGAACTGCGACAGGAAGGCGGACAGCACCTCCTCCGGTGTGAACGTCTTCTCGGCGCGCGGGAAGTAGGCGCGGTTGCCCCAGTTCTGTCCGGTGCGGAAGAAGAACACCTCGACGCAGGAGAAGCCGCCCTCCTGGTGGATGGCGAACACGTCGGCTTCCTCGACCGTGCGCGGGTTGATGCCCTGCTGCGAGGAGATGGCCGACAGCGCGGCGAGACGGTCGCGATAGACGGCGGCGGTCTCGAATTCGAGCTCCGCGGACGCCTTCTCCATCTCGCCTGCGAGCAGCGATTTCACCGCCTGGCTGCGGCCCGACAGGAAGTCGGTCGCCTCGCGCACCAGTTCGGTATAGCCGGGGAAGTCGATCTCCTGCGTGCACGGACCGGCGCAGCGGCGGATCTGGTGCAGCAGGCAGGGGCGGCTGCGGCTCTCGAAGAACGAGTCGGTGCAGGAGCGGATCAGGAAGGCGCGCTGTAGCGCCGTGATGGTGCGGTTGACCGCGCCGGCCGAGGCGAACGGGCCGAAATAGCGACCGGGCCGCGACTGCGCGCCGCGGTGCTTGAGGATCTGCGGCGCCCAATGGTCGCCGGTGATGAGGATGTAGGGGAACGACTTGTCGTCGCGCAGCTGCACGTTGAAGCGCGGCTTGAGCTGCTTGATCAGGTTCGCTTCCAGCAGCAGCGCCTCGGTCTCCGTGGTGGTCGAGACGATCTCGACGGTCACGGTGGCGGCGATCATGCGCAGGATGCGCGCCGGCAGCGGCGCGTTGGCGCGCGCATAGGACGACAATCGCTTTTTGACGTTCTTGGCCTTGCCGACATAGAGCACGTCGTGGGCCGCATTGAGCATGCGGTAGACGCCCGGCGAGGTCGGCGCCAGCCGCACCGCGTTCTCGATCGCGGCATGGCCGGTCGCGAGTGGGCCTTCGCCGATCGGCTCCAGGCTCTCCTCGGTCAGCTCGGGCAGCCGTCCCTCATCGTCCTCGTCGGCGGGCGCCGCGGGATCGAGATCGGGCGTGTCGCCTGCCTCGGGCGGCAGGTCGGCTGCGGCGCCACGACGGCTTTCAGGCGCCGGCGCCTTGGGTGGATCTGAGCTGTGGGTGGTCATGTTCGACAAATTAAGCGCTGCCGCGTCGTCTCGCCAGCGTGTGCACGCGCCATGCACAGGGCAGGGAGAGAAGGAGGCGGTAACGCTTCGTTAAGCACATTAATGGCCCGCTAACCGGGCTTAACAACGGCTTAACCTAAAACTCTCGATAAATGCTCACGAAAAAGGACGGAGTTCCGTAACCATGCCGGCCCGCGCCGCGATCGCGCGGCGCTTGCTCCGGGTGGTCGCGGCGAGTGGCGTGGAGTGAGCGATGAACAGGTTCTTGGTCGGTGCTGCCGTCGCGGCGGGGTTTGGCGCAGCGGCTTTCGGCTCGGTGTCGGCGCAGGCGGCCGACCTCGGCTATGGGCGCGGCGCGCCCTATACGGTGAACCAGCCCCTCAATGCCTATAGCTGGGCTGGCCCGTATCTCGGCGGTACGCTGGGCTATGAATGGGGCACTGTCGGCAACAACGCGACCAAGCCGTCCGGCCTGACCGGTGGCATCACCGCGGGCTACAACTGGCAGAACGGTCCCTGGGTGTTCGGTCTCGAAGGCGACTTCAACCTGACGGGGGCGAACGACACGTTCGCGCCGTGGAAGTTCTCGAACCCCTGGTTCGGCACCTTGCGCGGCCGCGCCGGCTATTCCTTCAACAACATCCTGTTCTACGGCACCGGCGGCCTCGCCTTGGGCTCGCTGCGTGCGGAGACATTCGGTCTGTCGGAATCGCACACCGCGGTCGGGTGGACGCTCGGCGTCGGCACCGAGGTCGGGCTGACGCAGAACTGGAGCGCCAAGATCGAATATCTCTATGTCGATCTCGACAGCAGCAATTTCGTGATCACGGGGGCGAAGAACGACTATCGGTCGGGATTGGTGCGCTTGGGCATCAACTTCCGGTTCTGATAGCAAAACGGGATAGGAAGAAGAAACGTCGAACGACAACCTCCCGGCCGCTCGCGCGGCCGGGATTTTTTTACTCTGATTCTCGATGCGATCTGGAGGCGTGCGGCGTCGAACGCAGCCTGCACGTACTGGTCAGCAAACGCTGCGCACGCGGACCGGCTGCGTTGCCGGTAGCTTCCAAAACCAACGAACGAATGAGGTCGAGGCGCCCGCTGCTACAGTCACGCTGGCGCGTGAACCGTGGCCGGCGGGCCCGCCTCAGGACGACAGGACCAGGTTCACCGCTTTCGGACCCTTGCCCTTCTTGTCGGGCTCGACCTCGAAGCTGATACGCTGTCCCTCGGTCAGGTCCTTCAAGCCGGCGCGCTCGACAGCCGTGATGTGCACGAACACATCGCGTCCACCATCATCCGGCTTGATGAAGCCGTAGCCGCGCTCACCGTTGAAGAACTTGACTGTCCCAGTCATGGCCATCGGGAAACTCCTCCCCCGCAATGCTTCCTCCACTGCGCGCCCTGCGCAGCGTCCGACCGGACATCACTTTGATCGGAAAGCGTTGGCCACCTTAACGCCCAGCGCTTGGCGCGCCGGATCGCCGGATCTTATTAGGCCTTGATCACCCCGCCGCAACCATTCGCGGAAGCGGAACGTAAAGCCAGTCTTACAATCAGACACAATAATACGGTTCCGCGCCGATTGACTACGGCTTTTCGACCAGTATCGGTGTCAAGCTTTGGGGATTTCCAGACGGAAGCGTGCTGCGCCGCCCTGGCCGAGCGGCCTGACCAGCTCCTGCAGGATGAGCTTCAGCTCATCATGCAATGTCCAGGGCGGGTTCACGACCAGGAGCCCGGTCGAGGTCAGCGCCTCGCCTTCGATCTGCGGCGCAACGCTGAACTCGATACGCAGCACCTTGCCCGCCGGTTTGGCCGCAGCTGCGAGTTGGGCAACGCGCTCGGCGAGTTGCTCGGTCGCGCGGCGGCTCTTGGCGGGATACCAGAGCACATAGATACCGGTTGTCCATTTCGCGTAGGCCGCAGCGAAACGGTCCGTGAGCCGCTCGAACTCATCCTTGGCCTCGAACGCCGGATCGATCAGCACCACGCCGCGGCGCTCGTTCGGCGGCACGAAGGCGGGCAGGGCAACCCAGCCGTCGAGATCGACGACACGCGCCTGCGTGTCGCGGCGCAGCGCATCGATCAGCTGCTTGCGCGGGACCGGCGCCAGCTCGCACAAGGTCATGCGGTCCTGCGGCCGCAGCAGCGCGCGCGCGATCAGCGGCGAGCCGGGATAGGCGACGAGCTCGGCCTTCGGATTGAACGATCGGACGACGTCGAGATATGGTTGAAGCAGTGCATAGGCTTCGTCCGACAGACGCGCCTGTAGCAGCCGCGCGATGCCGGTGAGGTACTCGCCGCTGCGCGTCGCCTCGTCGCCGGTAAGGTCATAGAGACCGGCGCCGGCATGGGTATCGATCACCCGGAATGCCGCCGGCTTCTCCTGCAAATAGATCAGGATGCGCGTCAGCACGATGTGCTTGATGACGTCGGCGAAGCCGCCGGCATGAAAGGCGTGTCGGTAGTTCATGCCGCCGGAGTTACGCCGTTCCGCGCCAAAAGGGTACCCCGTCGTTGTCGTCCGCCGCCGGCGATCGAACCGGACCTGCGGCCGAGCCGCTGGAGCTTCTAAAGCGCGATGAGATCAGGATGAATCGTCATCGCACTTTAGGTTATTGTTTGCGCATGATCTTTTCGGAAAACCGCTGCGCACTTTTCCGGATCATGCTTAGCCGCCGCGCACCGGCGGCATGTTGACCTCATCGCGGCGGCAGGCCTGGCGGTCGACCTCGTCACAGCTGCGGAACTCCAGGTCCTTGGAGAGGCAGATCCGCACTTCGCTCAGCCGGGTGCGATTGCAGGTCACGGCAATGCTTGAGGTCGTCAGCTTGGGGTTGGCCTTGATGAAGGCTTCCTCGATCGCGGCCGGAGATACCGTCTTCGCTTCCGACAGATCGAGGAATTCCGGCGGGATCTTGATGGCGGCGCGGGCTTTGCGAATCGCCTCGAAATAGGCCTTCGCCGACAGGCCGGCGCAGGTGCCGTGCTTGTCCCACTCGTTGTAGATCAGGCCCGGCGCCGGCATCAGATCGAGCATCGAGGTCATGATGTTGCGCGGCAGGCGCGGCGCCGGCTGCTCGCAATATTCCGGATAGCCGGTCTCATATTGCGGCCACAGCCCGTGCACGACGAAGGAGTAGGGCCGGCCGCTGCATTGCTGTGAGCGGCTGCCCCGGCCGCCGCGCTCCTCGGCCTCGGCGCAGAACGACGGCGACCAGGACAGCGACAGTACGTAAAAGTCGAATGCACCCGGCGCGTTCTGGCGGCGGTCCTGCGCGTCGGCCGGCCTTATGGCGAGCGCGCCGATCAGCAGGGTCAGGCAGACGATCGTTCTGGCAAAGAAGACGGCAGGTCGGCGCAGGCAATCGAACATGGCGAACTCCCCCGGACAATGGCGGGAGCCTACCAGCACTTCGGAACATTTCAAGAACAAAAATGGCTGCCCGGAGGCAGCCACATCGCATGTTCGGAGGATGGGTTCAGACCAATCTGCCTTGAACGGCGATTGCCGAATCAGGGCTTGGCGGCGCGGCAGGCCGGATTGAACGCCCAGTTGCGGTCCAGGCCGACGACGCAGAATTCGACACCCTGGTCATAACCGGCGAAGCCGCCGTCCTCGATGATCGAGAAATTGACGGTGCGCGCCTTGCCGTCGCTGATCATCACGCTGCCGGTGCAGAAGCGGCGCGGAATGTTGTCGGACTGCCAGGGACGGAAGGCGATCTCATGGACATTGGCGACGCCGGTGATCTGCAGCGACGAATTCCAGAAGGTGCTTTCCTTCTCCTGGAATCGGCTGACGATGGTCGGGATGGCTGCCTCGCAGGGGGCGACCCGGCCTTCATATTTGGGCCCCGACAGCCAGAAGTTCAGCTCGAGCGGATTGGCGGCATGCGCCGGGGCCGTCGCGACCAGGGCGGCAACCAACGCGCCGCAGGCGGCGCCGAATGTCTTGATCGAGGAGCTGAAGTCGCGCATGGGCCGTCCGAAAGGCTGATCCGGGAGCGTGGACCGTGCCGCGGCGGCCACAGGAGGTCAAGTGCAACGCGGCAACACTCCACGATTAGTCCTGTTAACCGATGAGCGGTGTTCTTTTCTTGGCCGGACAGGACCTTTAGAATGGCAGGCCAGCGCAAGGAGAATGCAATGCGGACGCTCAAGGCCGGATTCGTGAAGACTGCAGGCCTGGTGGCCTTGGGAACGTTGCTGACCGCCGCGGCCGCCCAGGCCGACGTGGTGCCGGCCTTCAAGGGCAACGACACCGGCGGCATCATTTCCTATCAGCTGGCCCAGACCACCGACGCGCGCCAGCTCGCGGTCGACCATTGCGCCTCCTACGGCAAGGTCGCGAAGTTCAAGGCTGTCGACGCGCGCTACGGCGGCTATGTCTCGTTCGCCTGCCGCTGGGTACCCTACGGCTCGGCGCAGCGGCCGCTGCGGACGCTGTACTGACGTTCGATCAACTGACGTTCTCCTAATTGCCATCTTTTGGCGGCATTCGCTCCGGCATCGCGCAACGATCTGGAACGAACCTGATGACACGCACCCGCACCGCCCTCGGCCTGTTGGCCTGCTGCCTTCTCAGTGTGGCCGCCAACCATGAGGCCCGCGCCGTGGACCTGCCGGTCCGCAAGGCGGGGCTATGGGAGCTGAAGATGGTCAGGTCCGGCGGCCAGACGCCCGACATGACGATGCAGCACTGCACCGACGAGGCCACCGACAAGGACATGAACAACATGGCCTCGCCGATGGCGCAGCAGGTCTGCTCCAAGCAGGAGATCCAGAAGACGGCGACGGGCTATGTCAGCGATGCCGTCTGCAATTTCGGCGGCATGAGCACGACCTCGCATGCCGAGATCACCGGCGACTTCAATTCCGCCTACACGGTGAAGACCACATCGAAGATGTCGGGCGGCGCCACCGGTGCCGGCACCAAGGACACGGCGATGACCATCGAGGCCAAGTGGCTCGGCGCCTGCAAGCCCGACCAGAAGCCCGGCGACATCGTCATGCCCGGCGGCATGAAGATGAACGTCAAGGACATGAACAAGCTGAAGAACCTGATTCCGGGCGTGAAGCAGTAGGTCGCGGGCTGACGACTGCGTGGCGCACGGAGCTTGAGAGAAGTGCGAGCAGACTGCCGCGACGGCAGTGCGCTCCCTCTCCCCGTGAAGAACGGGGAGAGGGGGCGCACCGCCGTATGGGTGCGAACGCCGCCCTAAACCGGAATCCGCACGCTCGCCCTTAGTCCCCCCATCGGGCTGTCACCCAGCGTGATGTCGCCGCCATGGGATCGCGCGATGTCGCGGGCGATGGCGAGGCCGAGGCCGGTGCCGCCTTCATCCTGGTTGCGGGCGTCATCGAGGCGGAGGAACGGCTTGAACACCTCCTCGCGCATGTCGGCGGGAATGCCCGGGCCGTCATCATCGACGGTGATGGTGAGATAGCGGTGGTCGCGATGGCCGGTGATGGCGATCGCATCGGCATGGCGCGCGGCGTTGGAGACGAGATTGCCGAGGCAGCGCTTCAGCGCCTGCGGCTTTACCGTGACCACCGGCAGGCCATGGAACGACACGGTCGCGGAATGGCCGTTACGTTCGGCATCGCTGCGCAGCTCTTCCAGCGCGTTGGAGATGTCGGTCGGCTGCGCGATCTCGCCATTGTCGCCGCGCGCGAACGCCAGATAATCCTCCAGCATGTGCGACATCTCGTCGACATCCTTGCGCATGGCGTCGATCTCGGGGCTGTCGCCGAGCAGCGCCAGCTCGAGCTTGAAGCGCGTCAGGATAGTGCGGAGGTCGTGGCTGACACCGGCCAGCATCGCGGTGCGCTGCTCCATCGCGCGCTCGATGCGCGCCTTCATCTCCAGGAACGCATGCGCCGCGCGCCGCACCTCGCGCGCGCCGCGCGGCCGGAAGTTCGGCACCTCGCGGCCCTTGCCGAAACTCTCGGCGGCGTCGGCCAGCCGCAGGATGGGCTTGATCTGGTTGCGCAGGAACAGCACCGAGACGATCAGCAGGATCGATGATGTGCCGACCATCCAGAACAGGAAGATGTCGGTGTTCGACGCGTAGGCGGCGCCGCGCTGCGCGAACACGCGCATCACGGCATCGTCGAGCGCGATGCGGATCTCGACCAGGTTGGAGCGGCCGACGGTATCGATCCAATAGGGGCGGCTGATCTGGCGGCCGATCTGGCTCGATAGCGACTGGTCGAGCAGATTGAAGAACGGCTTCGGACCGGGCGGCGGCATGTCGCCGGCGGGCAGGAAGTCGACGACGAGATTGAGCCGCTGCTGCGCGATCCGGCGCAGCATCGTGCGATCCTTGTCCTGCGGATAGCCCTTGTAGATGTCGATCAGCGCGGCGACGTCCTGCACCACGGCGGCGGAGAGCCGTCGCGTCACCGTGTTCCAGTGCCGCTCCATGAACACGCCAGCGACCACCGTCTGCAGGATCACCATCGGCACGATCATGATCAGCAGCGCGCGGGCGTAGAGCCCGGTCGGCATCCAGCCCTTGAAGGCGTTGCCGACGATGCTGTTGGCCCGCGACACGCGGCGCGAGGCGGTGCGGATCAGCGTGAGGCCGGTGTCGAGGGTGGTCATGCGCAAGGAGTTGTTTGTTGTTGCACGATCGCGCGCGGCGACGTCGGTGCACCCTCTCCCCTTGTGGGAGAGGGTGGTTTCGAACGAAGTTCGAAACCGGGTGAGGGGTCTGCCTCCGCGATCTCGTCTGTGGAGGCAGACCCCTCACCCGGTTCGCATTTCGCTGCGCTCATGCGATCCACCCTCTCCCGCAAGGGGAGAGGGTGCACCGAATGTGCCGCGCGAAGTGCGTGTAACGTCATCCGCGAAAAAAGAGATTGATCGTGGTGCCCGCGTCGGATCATCAACCCGCTCATCAGCCCGAGGTCATCAGCCGATAGCCGATGCCGCGCACGGCTTGCAGGAACAGCGGGTTGGCGGGGTCGATCTCGAGCTTGCGGCGCAGGCGGTTGATCTGGACGTCGACGGCGCGCTCGTTGACGGTGCCGTTGCCGGTCAGCGCGCCGCGCGGCACGGTCTCGCCGCGGGCGGTGGCGAGGATGCGCAGCATCTCGCGCTCGCGATCGGTGAGGTGGACGATCTCCTCGCCCTGTTTCAATTCGCCGCGCGCCAGATGATAGACGAACGGGCCGAAGCTGATCTGCTCGATGACTTCCTCGGCCGGCGGCGGCGCGGCGCGCTTGAGGATGTTGCCGATGCGCAGCGCGAGCTCGCGCGGCTCGAACGGTTTGGCGACGTAATCGTCGGCGCCGAGCTGCAGCCCCTCGATGCGGCTCTCGGGCTCCGCGCGCGCGGTCAGCATCACGATCGGCACGGACGACTGCGTGCGGATATAGCGGGCGAGGTCGAAGCCGCTTTCGCCGGGCATCATGACGTCGAGGATCAGGAGATCGAAATGCAGGCCGGTCAGCTTGGCGCGTGCATCGCTCGCGCTCGCCGCCGTGGTGACGCGATAGCCCTCGCCGCGCAGGAAGCGCGACAGCAGATCGCGGATGCGGCGGTCGTCGTCGACGAGCAGCAGATGCGGCGCGTCGTCAGCCGGCGTCTGCGGCTGATGCGGGGCGATGGCGGTGATCGTCACGGTCACTCCTTGGCAGTGGTGACGGGCGTCCGGAAGATCGCTTCCAGCACCTTGTCCGGATCGTCGCGATCGATCATCGCGCGCAGGAATTGGCGGACTTTTTCGGCGCCGGCAGGTCCGATCTGCTCCAGCGCGCGATCGATGCGCTTGGTCTGCAGGCCGGCCAGCTTGGCCACCAGCGCCTCGCCCTTCGGGGTGGCGAAAAGAAGGCGCTGCCGGCGATCATTGTTGCCGGTCTTCTGCACGATGTAACCCTCGTCGAGCAGCTGCTTGAGCACGCGGCCGAGCGACTGTTTGGTGATGCGCAAGACGTCGAGCAGGTCGGCGACCTTCAGGCCGGGATAGCGTGTGACGAAATGCATCACGCGATGATGCGCGCGGCCAAAGCCGAACGCCTCCAGCTCATGGTCGGCATCGCCGACGAAGTCGCGATAGGCGAAGAACAGCAGCTCGATGATGTCCCAGCGCAGCGGCTCGCCAGCGGCCGCGGAAGGCTCAGCCGCGCGCAGCTCGGGGCTCATCGTCGGAGACGAGAAATTTATGTCAGCCATATTGACGTTTCTGCGGTTCAATGTTACAAAACAATCACCCGCCACGAAATTTTAGATCGTTTCATCGGCGGGTGATCGTCTCAAGACGTGTCTGAACGGGCCGAAAGCAACCCGGACGGGCAACCCTTGGCGACGTATCCAACAACCGTGTGATGTCGAGCGGCATTTCGGCAAACCATACTGGACTTCCGCGGGGCGCAAAAGCATGTCCTGTGGTGGCACGCTTGCCCGGCGACCGGCTCGACAGCCGGCCCACGGCAGGTCCGAAATTCAAAAGCCGACTGGCCCGATCGGACGGGTCGGCGCCAGAACTCGCGAATGGCGATCAGAGCGGGGGAAGCAAGGACATGACTTTGACATTCGACATTAGGCCTTCGGTGAACCCGACCTCCGACCAGGAGCGGGCGGCCAAGCTCGCCAACCCCGGCTTCGGCCGCGTGTTCACCGATCACATGGCCGTGGTCCAGTACAGCCAGGACAAGGGCTGGCACAGCGCGCGCGTCGAGTCCCGCGCCAACTTTCCGCTCGATCCGGCGGCTGCCGTCCTGCACTACGCGCAGGAGATCTTCGAGGGGCTGAAGGCCTACAAGCGCGACGATGGCGGCGTGAACCTGTTCCGCCCCGACGCCAACGCCAAGCGGTTCTGGAATTCGGCCGAGCGCATGGCGATGGCGCAGCTGCCGGAGAGCGTCTTCATCGAGGCGGTCGAGCAGCTCGTCCGCATCGACCGCGCCTGGATCCCGGGCGGCGAGGGCAGCCTGTATCTGCGCCCGTTCATGATCGCCAACGAGGTGTTCCTCGGCGTGAAGCCGTCGGCCGAATACATCTTCGCGGTGATCGCCTCGCCGGTCGGCTCCTATTTCAAGGGCGGCCCGGCCCCGGTCTCGATCTGGGTCTCGGAGAACTACACCCGCGCCGCGGTCGGCGGCACCGGTGGAGTCAAATGCGGCGGCAACTATGCTGCGAGCCTGAAGGCGCAGGCCGAGGCGATCCAGCATGGCTGCGACCAGGTCGTGTTCCTGGATGCGATCGAGCGCCGCTATGTCGAGGAGCTCGGCGGCATGAACGTGTTCTTCGTGTTCGACGACGGCTCGCTGTCGACGCCGCCGCTCGGCACCATCCTGCCCGGCATCACCCGCGACTCCATCATCAAGCTGGCCCGCGACGCCGGCCGCGAGGTGCGCGAGGAGGCCTATTCGATCGACCAGTGGCGCGCGGATGCCAAGAGCGGCAAGTTGAAAGAGGCGTTCGCCTGCGGCACCGCCGCGGTGATCTCGCCGATCGGCAAGGTGCGCTCGGTCAGCGGCGACGTGCTGATCAACGGCGGCGACGCCGGCCCGGTCGCCATGGGCCTGCGCAAGCAGCTGGTGGACATCCAATACGGCCGCACCCCGGACCCGCACCAGTGGATCAGAGATGTGAAGTAGGGGCTGTAGTGAAGTAGGGGCAGGGCGCCCTTAGGTAAATTTCTGGGCACCGTCGAGCCGCGATGACGGTCGACTCCCCTCCCCCTTGCGGGGAGGGGTCGGGGGTGGGGGTCCACACGGGCAGTCTTTGCTGGGACCCCCACCCCCAACCCCTCCCCGCAAGGGGGAGGGGCGCCCACCGCCGGTGAGCAAACATCCTGCCTCTCATTGGGCATGAGTGACCAATATGATGCGTGGTCGCCCAACCCGCCCTTCGGGTTGCCGCCCCCCGCCCTGGCTGCTACCAACCCTTCAACGCATTCCATCCCGTAGGGTGGGCAAAGGACCGCGAAGCGGGCCGTGCCCACCGCTGCGGTGTTTGTCACCCACGGTGGGCACGCTGCGCTTTGCCCACCCTACGTGTCGAGTCCCATGTCCGACAAACCCAAGAAACCCCAGAAGCTGAAGGCGCGGCTGCCGCGCGGGCTCGAGGATCGCGGCCCCGCGGCGATCGCGGCGACGCGCGAGATGGTCGAGAAGATCCGCGTTGTCTACGAGCGCTACGGCTTTGAGCCGGTGGAGACGCCGGCGTTCGAATACACCGACGCGCTCGGCAAGTTCCTGCCGGACCAGGACCGCCCGAACGAGGGCGTGTTCTCGTTCCAGGACGATGACGAGCAGTGGATCTCGCTGCGCTACGACCTCACCGCGCCGCTCGCGCGCTATGTCGGCGAGCGTTACGGCACCGACGGCCTGGTGCTGCCCTATCGCAGCTACCGCTCCGGCTACGTCTTCCGCAACGAAAAGCCCGGCCCCGGCCGTTTCCGCCAGTTCATGCAGTTCGACGCCGACACCGTCGGCTCGGCTTCGCCGGCGGCGGATGCCGAGATGTGCATGATGGCGGCCGATACCTTGGAGGCACTCGGTATTGCGCGCGGCGACTACGCGATCAAGGTCAACAATCGCAAGGTGCTCGACGGCGTGATGGAGGCGATCGGCCTTGGTGGCGACGAGAACATCGGCCGCCGCCTGACGGTGCTGCGCGCGATCGACAAGCTCGACCGTCTCGGCGAGCGCGGCGTGCGCGAGCTGCTGGGCGCTGGCCGCAAGGACGAGAGCGGTGACTTCACCAAGGGCGCCGGACTCGACGAGACGCAGATCAGGAAGATCGAGACCTTCGTCAATGCGCGCTCCCTGGTCGCGCCGCCGACGCTCGCCTATTCCGGCGACAAGGATGTCGCGCAGCGACTCGCCGGCGATACCGATCGCAAGGAGAATGAGTACGACATCGCGCGCCGCATCGTGGACATGCTGCGCGAGACCTTTGCCGACTCGAAGCTCGCGGTCGACGGCCTGAACGAGCTCGTCGAGATCGCGCGTCTGGTCGATGCCGCCGGCTATCACAGCCAGATCATGGTCGATCCATCGGTCGTGCGCGGTCTCGAATACTACACGGGCCCGGTGTTCGAGGCGCAGCTGCTGGCCGCGATCCCGAACGAGAAGGGCCAGCCGGTGGTGTTCGGCTCGGTCGGCGGTGGCGGCCGTTATGATGGTCTGGTCTCGCGCTTCCGCGGCGAGCCGGTGCCGGCGACCGGGTTCTCGATCGGCGTGTCGCGGCTGCAGGCGGCGCTGACCTTGCTCGGCAAGCTCGACACGCGCCCCGCCTTCGGCCCCGTGGTCGTCACCGTGTTCGATCGCGATCGCGTCGCCGACTATCAGAAGATGGTCTCGACCCTGCGCGGCCATGGCATCCGCGCCGAGCTCTATCTCGGCAACCCGAAGAACATGGGCAACCAGCTCAAATATGCCGACCGCCGCAACGCGCCCTGCGTCATCATCCAGGGCTCGGACGAGAAGGCGCGCGGCGAGGTCCAGATCAAGGACCTGATTGAGGGCGCCAAGGCCGCGGCCGCGATCGCCTCCAACCAGGAATGGCGCGAGAGCCGCCCGGCGCAATTCTCGGCCAAGGAGGACGAACTCGTCGCCGCGGTCCGCGAGGTGCTCGCGCGCCATGATGTGAGCTGGGGGTAGGGATACTCGTCATGCGCGGGCTTGACCCGCGCATCCATCATGTCAAACGGCGCCGTTGATTTGTTACGTCATTGCGAGCGAAGCGAAGCAATCCAGGGGCTAGGTAGAACGATCTTTCGGAGCAGCCCTGGATCGCTTCGTCGCTTCGCTCCTCGCGATGACGATCTTACTCACGAGCCAATCGTAAGAACGACGAGAGATACAAGGAGAAACTCAATGCCCGAGATCACCATCAACATGGCCGCCGGCCGGACCGAAGAGCAGAAGACCAACATGATGCGCGACATCAGCAAGGCGCTGGTGACGCATCTCGGCGTCGACCCCGAAGCCGTCGTCATCCAGATCAACGAGGCGCCGCTGACCCACAAGATGAAGGGCGGCAAGACCTTCGTCGAGCGCCTGGCCGAGCAGAAGAAGTAGCCCAGACGCCGCACCGGCGGAGCGTGGCCATCGCCATTCACCGCTGTCGTCCCGGCGAACGCCGGGACCCATATCCCCAGGGAGCGGTTCAAGGCACGCTGGTCATTGGCTTTTTGCCCGTCACGACCGGCGCGGCGTATGGGTCCCGGATCGGCGCCACGCCGCGCTTCGCGCGTCGCAGCTTGTCCGGGACGACAGCGGAATTCGGAGCACCCATGGACGCACGTGACTTCATCAAGCCGGGCATGCGCGCCGAGCGTCTGCTGGTCGTGCCGCCGGAGCGCACGGTCGGGCATTTCGTGCCTGATATGCCGATGGTCTATGCGACGCCGATGATGATCCTGGAGATGGAGATGACGTCGGGCGACGCCATCAAGCCGATGTTGCCGCCGGGCTGGGTCACCGTCGGCACCGAGGTCAACATCCGCCATCTCGCGGCGTCGCCGGTGGGGGCCACCATCCGCACCGTGGCCGAAGTGATCGAGGTCGAGCGCCGCGTCATCCGCTTCAGCGTCGAGGCCTATCATGGCGATGTGAAGATCGGCGGTGGCCGCCATGGCCGCGGCCTGATCAATGTCGAGCAGTTCAAGAAGCGCTTCGCGGTGCCTTAGTTCACCCTGCCCTGGAGGGCACCCTCGAGGGGAGGGTGGCAGCTGCGGCGCTGCCGGCTACTTCGCCAATTCCTTCGACCGTGCTGTCGCGGCCGCCACCGCGCGCTCCAGCAGCGGCTGGAAGCCGTCACCGGCCATCAGCACCGACAGCGCGGCTGCGGTCGTGCCGCCGGGCGAGGTGACGTTCTGCCGCAAGGTCGCCGATGGCAACTCCGACTGACGCAGCAGCTCGCCGGCGCCCGAGACCGTGTCGCGGGCGAGTTTGGTGGCCAGTGCCTCGGGCAGGCCGGCGGCGACGCCGGCGCGGGCCAGCTCCTCGGCGAGCAGGAACACATATGCGGGGCCGGAGCCGGATACGGCGGTGACCGCATCCATGAGCGCCTCGTCGTCGACCCACTCGATGCCACCCGTCGCGCGCAGCAGCGCATCGGTCAGCGCGCGCTGCGCGGTGCTGACATTGGCGGCGGGCACCGCGACCGTGATGCCGCGGCCGATCGCGGCCGGCGTGTTCGGCATCGCGCGGACGACAGCGCCGCCCACGACCTGCTGCAGGCTCGCGATCGTCGTGCCGGCCATGATGGACAGCACCAGCGTGGCGTCGCCCACCCAGGATTTCAGCGCCGGCCCGGCGTCGCGGAACATCTGCGGCTTGACGGCGAGAATGACGACCTCAGCCGGCGCGGCATCCGTCGGATTGAGCCGGACGCCCCTGGCCGCCAGCGCCGTAATCTCCGCCGACGGCATCGGCTCGATCACGACGACACGCTTGGGATCGAGGCCACCAGCCAGCCAGCCGGTCAGCATCGCCCCGCCCATCTTGCCGGCGCCGGCGAGCACGATCGTGCCGGTGAAGTGATGAAGCAGGTTGTTGTCCGCTGAAGCCACGACGCACTCCACTGTCGTCCCGGCGAAAGCCGGGACCCATAAACGCAGGCGGTTCTAGTGGAGCGAGGGCAGAGCGACAAGCATCGCGCGCCACGCCGATATCACGCGGTATGGATCCCGGCTCAAGGCCGGGACGACACCGAGTGTGTCGAGGCGCCGGCCGCTTATGCCTCGCCTTCCGTATCGAACAGCGCCGCCGCCATGGCCTCC
This sequence comes from Bradyrhizobium sp. ORS 285, assembly GCF_900176205.1. Taxonomy (NCBI): domain Bacteria; kingdom Pseudomonadati; phylum Pseudomonadota; class Alphaproteobacteria; order Hyphomicrobiales; family Nitrobacteraceae; genus Bradyrhizobium; species Bradyrhizobium sp. ORS 285. The sequence continues at coordinate 6,013,623 of NZ_LT859959.1, read as the reverse complement.
TGGGTCGACTTGCCGGCCCACACCACGAACTGGAAGGCCGGGAAATAGCGCTCGCAGGCGTGGATGGCGCCGGCCAGCATGCTCTCGCATTGCGGACCCGAGGCGGTGATGCCGCCGGGCAGCACCAGGGCCTGGCGGTGCATCACCATGCCGGTGTGGGTCCAGATGTCGAAATGGCCGAGCCAGAGCTGCTCGTTGATGGCCGCGATCAGCCGCTGCACCTCGGCGCGGCGCGCTTCCGGAATCTTCATGTCGAAGGCGCAGGCCAGATGCAGCGCCTCGATCTCACCCATCCAGGTGAAGGAGATTTGGTAGTCGGTCCACTGGCCCTTGGAGGCGATCGTGATCTCGTCCTCGCCGGAGCGCTCGAACATCCAGTTGTTGTCGGCGGCGATGTTCTCGACGACGCTCAAAGGATGATTTCCGGAATCGATAGTGCTTTCGAGCAGGGACATGCCGTCTCGACCTCGTCTTCTTGATCTCGTTGGTACATACGCGGCGACCCGGCCCGCGCCCTCACGGCGCTTCGCGACCTGGCTTGCAGCCCCGGAGGTGCCCCGGGCGTGCGAGGACAAACTGATGTGATTTGCGGAATCTGCGCAACGGGGGGGCGAGTCCGTCCACAGCGAAACACCGCTTCGTCCACAACTCCTGTCCAGCCTGTGGAATCATGGCCAAACGAGAACAAAACGGAATCGGAATCGCCGCAAATGCGCCGGCTGGGCCGATTTTGCCGCAGGAACGACGGCCGCGGGCTGCATGGCCGGCCCTCGTGGATTGCGGCCGTCGGGCCTTGCCGCAGCCTAAGAGCGCCTGCATAGTTCATGCGGGCCGTCCAGCCGGGCGGCTCATGTTCTCAGGGCGGGGCGAAATTCCCCACCGGCGGTAAGCGGTCTCGGTCGAGAGCGCGAGCCCGCGAGCGCCTTCTCTACAACGCATGATCTGGAGAATCCCGTTCTCCGGATCGCGCCTCGAAGAGAAGGGTCAGCAGATTCGGTGTGACTCCGAAGCCGACGGTTAAAGTCCGGATGAAAGAGAACGGGTCCCGGCACCCCGCGCAATTCAGCGTGGGGGCGTCGTCGTTCCGTGTGCCCTGATTCTGGTCTCTCAACGAGGACAACCATGAATCAGATGCTGCAAGACTCCATCGACACCACCTCCATCGACACCACCACCGAAACCGCGCCGCCGGCGGAGACGCCGGTCGCCTCACCACCCGAGGAGCGGCCGCCAGCGCCGGCGCATCCCCGCTTCGCCAAGCCGCAGCGGGTCGCCTTCGTGCAATCGGCCTGGCATCGCGACGTTGTCGCCGAATGCCGCGTGGCGTTCCTCGACGAGATCGAGGCACGCCACATTGCCCGCGACCGCGTCGACATCTTCGAGGTGCCGGGCTCTTTCGAGATCCCGCTGCATGCACAACTGCTCGCCAAGACGCGTCGCTACACCGCGATCGTCGCTGCCGGCCTCGTCGTCGATGGCGGCATCTATCGCCACGAATTCGTCGCCGACACCGTCATCAAGGCTTTGATGGACGTGCAGCTGCGCACCGAGGTGCCGGTGTTCTCGGCGGTGCTGACCCCGCAGCAATTCCACGAGACGCAGGCGCATTTCGATTTCTTCCGGAAGCACTTTGCGACCAAGGGCGTCGAAGTGGCCACGGCATGCGCGGAGACCCTGCTGAGCCTCGAGCGGCTGCGCAGCCAAGTAGCGGCGGGGATCATCTGACCGGGTGAGCGCGTGTGGCTGGCGGAGGTCAGCCGCACGCTTTCTGATTGCAAGATCGCACATCCCTCGACACGGGCAGTCGGCTCCCCTCCCCCTTGCGGGGGGTCTCCGGACGCTGAATTCCGTGAGACTCACTTCCGACAAAATGCCTTACCGGAGTCGAAGCTCATCACTTTGAGCGGAATGCGTGGACCCCCACCCCCGACCCCTCCCCGCAAGGGGGAGGGGAGTGCATCGTCTTCGCGGTGAGAGCTCGAATCCCAACTTCGCGACCGAAATGTTGCGCGCACATCAGTCCTGCCACGCAGCGACATCACGCCCTCTCGCGCTCCCCGCCTTGTGTTGTCATTCCCCGCCCGCCCCCTGTAAAACCTCTCCCGGGAGGAGGCTGGCCCGTGGCGACGGGCGGCCGGCAAGGATGATCGAAGGATACGATCCTTATCTCGTCGCGCTCTCGGTCGTGATCGCGAGCCTGGGTGGCTATACCGGATTCAGTCTGACGGCGCGCATCCGCAGCGGGCCGGGAGCGAATCCGCGCGTGCTGCTGTCCGGCGCGGCGGCGATCCTGGCGGTGGGCATCTGGACGATGCATTTCGTGGGCATGATGGCCGCGCCCATGCCCACCGATGCCGTCTATCTGGTGCTGCCGACCATCATCTCCTTCCTGATCTGCGCGCTCGTCGTCGGCATCTCGCTGTTCTTCGTCAGCATCGGTGATCCCTCGGCCAAGCGCGTCATTCCCTCGGCGCTGCTGCTCGGCGCCGGCATCGCCAGCATGCATTATGTCGGGATGCACGGGCTCGCCGGAAGCTTTGGACTGACGCATGACCCGGCGCTGGTGGCGCTGTCGGTCGCGATTGCGATCGTTGCCGCCTACGGAGGCTTGCGCATCTTCCTGGCGCGGCAGGATGGCTTGCGGCTTGCCATCAGCGCGCTCGCCTTCGGCATTGCCGTGTCAGGCATGCATTATACGGCGATGCTGGGCATGCATGTGGTGCCGGCCGGCGAGGGCCACCATCATCAGGCCGCGGGGCTTGCGGCATCACCGCAGGCGCTGGCGATCGTGGTCGCCGTGCTGTGTTTTGTCGTCGCCGCAGGCTTCCTGCTGTCACTGGTGCCGGAGCCGCATCGCGCGTCGCAGCCGGCAACGGTGTTGGCCGAGCCCGCCCCTGAACTGGCGCCTGAGCCGGCCATGCCGCCGCCAGCGCAATCCGCTGCGCCGTCGCCTGCAGAACCCGTCGAGACCATCGCGTCCACCCGCATCACCGCCGCGCCGCTCGGCGGCATCGGCCAGCCGCCACGCATCGCAGCCGTGCGGCTGCCGCTCGAAGGCGCCAATGGCACCCACTTTATCGACGCCGGCGATGTCCGCAGCGTCCGCGCCGACGCGCACTACACCCGAGTGCACGACGGCACCCGCGAGCGGATGTGCCCGTGGTCGATCTCCGAGGCCGAGGCCCAGCTCGATCCCGGCCGCTTCATCCGCGTGCATCGGAGTCACATCGTCGCGATCGAGCACGTGACCTTCGTCGGCAAGGAAGGCGAGGGCGCGATCATCGAGCTGGACGGCCCGTCCAAGCCGCGCGTGCCGGTGAGCCGCGCCAAGGTCGCCGAAGTCAAGGCGCGGCTCGGGCTGCGGCGGCCGGCCTAAATCTGTTCGCAACTGCAAATACGACGCGCAGATCTTTCTGCATCGCACGCGTTCGCATCAGGACTCTCGTATAGCGAGATGCAGGCCGTCGCGACGAGCGATCCTGCGGGTTAGTTGCTCCGTCATGCCCGGGCTTGTCCCGGGCATCCACGTCTTTCCCAGCACGCCGAACGACGTGGATGGCCGGGACAAGCCCGGCCATGACGGCGAGGAGGAATCTGAACTCAAGCTTGGTTCAGCGAGTTTGGGTCCTGCCGATCGGATCGGCCTCGCGGCGCGCATAATTAGGTCGGCGTCGCTGTCGCAATTCGTGCGCGCTGATCCGCAACTCGTGCGAATTCATCGCTCTCCGTGCCGGCTTCGTTGCGCGATCCGCCAATCAGGATCGAACTTCCCGCCAACAGCGCAATGCGCCCGCGTTCGCTTTCGCTCTCGCAGCATGAACGCCCACTGCATCCGCGCAAGGCCTAGCCGTCAAGGCAAGCCAGTCCAGGAGGGAACGCCATGATTCCAGGCCCGTTCGACTATCACCGGCCCGCGAGTGTCGGCGATGCGATCAAGCTGCTCGCCGATCTCGGTGACGACGCGCGTCCGCTCGCTGGCGGCCACAGCCTGCTGCCGATGATGAAGCTGCGGTTGGCGACGCCGGCGCATCTGATCGACCTGCACGGCATCGCCGGCCTCAAGGGCATCTGCCGCGACGGCGACCGCATCGCGATCGGTGCGATGACGACGCAGGCAGAGCTTTTGGCCTCCAAGGAGATCGGTGAGGCGTTGCCGATCCTGCACGAGGCGGCGCTGCTGATTGCCGATCCGCAGGTGCGCTATCGCGGCACGCTGGGCGGCAATGTCGCCAATGGCGATCCCGGCAACGACATGCCGGCGCTGATGCTGGCGCTGGATGCGAGTTATCGGCTGGAGGGACCGAACGGCGCCCGCGAGGTCGCGGCGCGGGAGTTTTACCAGGGGGCGTATTTCACGGCGCTGGAGCCTGGCGAGATCCTGACGGGAGTCACCATTCCCGTGCCGCCCGCGGGTCACGGCTACGCCTATGAGAAGCTGAAGCGCAAGGTGGGCGATTATGCGACCGCGGCGGCGGGCGTCGTGCTGACGATGGCCGGCGGCAAGGTGGCGAGCTGCGTGATTTCGCTGACCAACCTGCATGAGACGCCGCTGTTGGCGACCGACGCGGCGAAGGCGGTGATCGGGACCACGCTGGACGAGGCGGCGCTGAAGGCCGCGGCAACGGCGGCGCGCGCGATCATGCAGCCGGCGTCCGATGCGCGGGGGCCGGCCGAGTATCGCGTGCATGTCGGCGGCATCATGGTGATGCGCGCGCTGCAGCGCGCGGCGAGCAGGGCCAATTAGTTAGTGACACTGCCGTTGCGGCGCAAACGCTCTTCTCCCTCCCCCCGCGCGAAGCGGAGCTTCGCTAGGCGGGGGAGGGTCGGGGTGGGGGGTCCACGCGGGTGGTCTTTCCTGGGACCCCCACCCCCGACCCCTCCCCACAAGGGGGAGGGGAGCGCACCGAGATCGCGGCTGATAGCTCGGCACAAAGCTCAAAAGAATCTTCCAGGGAGCACCGAATGCCCAAAACCCATGTCACGATGAAGGTGAACGGCAGCGAGGTCGAGGGCCTCGCGGAGCCGCGCACGCTTCTGGTCCACTTCCTGCGCGAGCAGGCGCAGCTCACCGGCACGCATATCGGCTGCGAGACCAGCCATTGCGGCGCCTGCACTATCGATATCGACGGCATGAGCGTGAAGAGCTGCACCATGCTGGCGGTGCAGGCCAACGGTGCCGAGATCACCACGATCGAGGGCATGGCCAATGCCGACGGCACCTTGTCGCCGCTGCAGGAAGGCTTTCGCATGATGCACGGCCTGCAATGCGGCTTCTGCACGCCCGGAATGATTCTGCGCGCGCATCGGCTGCTGAAGGAGAATCCGTCGCCGACGGAAGCCGAGATCCGCGCCGGCATCTCCGGCAATATCTGCCGCTGCACCGGCTATCAGAACATCGTCAAGGCAATCCAATACGCCGCCGCCAAGATCAACGGCGTTGAATTCCAGGAGGCCGCGGAATGAACGACATGACTCCCACGCGGGAACAACGCGAAGCCGCGCTCGAAGGCATGGGCTGCCGGCGCAAGCGCGTCGAGGACATCCGCTTCACCCAAGGCAAGGGCAACTACGTCGATGACGTCAAGCTGCCGGGCATGCTGCATGGCGACTTCGTGCGCTCGCCGCATGCCCATGCCCGGGTGAAGGCGATCCACACCGAGGACGCCCTGAAGGTGCCGGGCGTGCTCGCAGTGATCACCGCCGAGACCTTGAAGACCGTCAACCTCGCCTGGATGCCGACATTGGCCGGCGACGTGCAGATGGTGCTCGCCGATGGCAAGGTGCTGTTCCAGAACCAGGAGGTTGCCTTCGTCGTCGCCACCGATCGCTACGCCGCCGATGACGGCGTCTCCAAGGTGGTCGTCGACTACGAGCCGCTGCCGGTGCTGGTCGATCCGTTCAAGGCGATGGACCCGGATGCGCCTGTCCTGCGCGAGGATCTTACCGGCAAGACATCAGGCGCGCACGGCCCGCGCAAGCACCACAACCACATCTTCGAGTGGAGCGTCGGCGACAAGGAGCTGACCGATGCGGCGTTCAAGAAGGCGGATGTGACGATCAAGGAGATGATCTCCTATCACCGCACCCATCCGTCGCCGCTCGAGACCTGCCAGTGCGTCTGTTCGTTCGACAAGATCAAGGGCGAGTTGACGATCTGGGGCACCTTCCAGGCGCCGCACGTCATCCGCACCGTGGTGTCGCTGATCGCCAAGCTCCCTGAGCAGAAGATCCACGTCATCGCGCCGGATATCGGCGGCGGCTTCGGCAACAAGGTCGGCGCCTATCCCGGCTACATCTGCGCGGCCGTGGCTTCGATCGTCACCGGCAAGCCGGTGAAATGGGTCGAGGACCGCATCGAGAATCTCACCGCGACTGCGTTCGCGCGCGACTATCACATGACGACCGAGATCGCCGCGACCAGGGATGGCAAGGTCACCGGCCTGCGCGTGCATGTGCTCGCCGATCACGGCGGCTTCGATGCCTGCGCGGATCCGTCGAAATGGCCGGCCGGCTTCTTCAACATCGTCACCGGCTCCTACGACTTCCCGGTCGCGCATCTCGTGGTCGACGGCGTCTACACCAACAAGGCGCCGGGCGGCGTCGCCTATCGTTGCTCGTTCCGCGTCACCGAGGCGGCCTATTGCATCGAGCGCGCGATGGACATTCTCGCGCAGAAGCTGGGCATGGATCCGGCGGAGCTGCGGCTGAAGAACTTCGTCAAGCCGGAGCAGTTTCCGTATCACTCGGCCTTGGGGTGGGAATACGATTCCGGCGACTATCACACCGCCATGCGCAAGATGATGGAGACTGTCGACTATGCCGGTCTTCGCAAGGAGCAGGCGGAGAAGCGCGCGGCGTTCAAGCGCGGTGAGACCCGCGAGATCATGGGCCTCGGCATCTCCTTCTTCACCGAGATCGTCGGCGCCGGCCCGTCGAAGAACTGCGACATCCTGGGGATCGCGATGTTCGATTCCTGCGAGATCCGGCTGCATCCCACGGGGGCCGGCATCGCGCGGATGGGCACCAAGAGCCAGGGCCAGGGGCACGAGACCACCTGGGCGCAGATCATCGCCAGCGAGATCGGCATTCCCGCCGACAATATCATGGTCGAGGAGGGCAACACCGACACCGCGCCTTACGGCCTCGGCACCTACGGCTCGCGCTCGACGCCGGTGGCTGGCGCGGCCATCGCGATGGCTGCGCGCAAGATCAAGGCCAAGGCGCAGATGATTGCGGCCTACAAGCTCGAGGTTCACGAGGACGATCTCGAATGGGACATCGACCGCTTCCGGGTCAAGGGCCTGCCGGAGAAGGCGATGTCGATGAAGGACATCTGCTGGGCGGCGTACAACTCGGTGCCCCCGGGCATGGAGCCGGGGCTCGAGGCGGTCAGCTACTACGATCCGCCCAACATGACCTATCCGTTCGGCGCCTATCTCTGCGTGATGGACATCGACGTCGACACCGGCGTGTACAAGGTCCGGCGCTTCTACGCGCTCGACGATTGCGGCACCCGCATCAACCCGATGATCATCGAGGGCCAGGTCCATGGCGGCCTCACCGAGGCCTTCGCCATCGCGATGGGCCAGGAAATCCGCTACGATGCCGAGGGCAACGTCGTCACCGGCTCGTTCATGGATTTCTTCATGCCGACTGCGGTGGAGACCCCGCATTGGGAGACCGACTACACGGTGACCCCGTCGCCGCACCACCCGATCGGCGCCAAGGGCGTCGGCGAAAGCCCCAATGTCGGCGGCGTGCCCGCGTTCTCGAACGCGGTCAACGACGCGTTCTCGTTCCTGGGCGCGACGCACATCCAGATGCCCCACGACTTCTGGCGCAACTGGCAGGCGGCGAAGAATTTGGGTGTGGTGGCTTAGGTCTCTCATCCAGAGCACAGGCGTCATTGCGAGGAGCGAAGCGACGATGTGTCCGCCATAGCCCGAAGGGCGACGGCGGAAGCAATCCAGAGTCCCACCCGAGCCCCTGGATTGCTTCGCTTCGCTCGCAATGACGCGGAGAGAGCGAGCGAAACTGTTTAAAGAGACATAGCGGCATCGGTAGTGCGCTCCCTCTCCCCGTTCTTCACGGGGAGAGGGTTGGGGTGAGGGGCAGCCACACCCAGTGACCTCGCGGAAAGCCCCCTCACCCGGATCGCATCTTGCGATGCGATCCGACCTCTCCCCGCACGCGGGGAGAGGTGAAGACCGCCGACACCGCCACGAGGAACGACAGTAACGATGAAAACCCGCGACGACATCGCGCAATCTCTCGCCGCCTGCGGCTACATCGCCGATGGCGAGCTGGCGACGGCGATTGCGCTGATGCAGCTGTTGAAGCGGCCGTTGCTGCTGGAGGGCGAGGCCGGCGTCGGCAAGACCGAGGTCGCGAAGGCGCTGGCTGAGGTCCACGGCACCGAGCTGATCCGACTGCAATGCTACGAGGGGCTCGATCAGAGCGCCGCGCTCTACGAGTGGAACTACCAGCGCCAGCTCCTGGCGATCGAGGCGCATCGTGGCCATGCCGACGCCATCGAGGACCAGATCTTCTCCGAGAAATATCTGCTCGAACGCCCGCTGCTCGCCGCGATCCGTCGCGCCACGCCGCCGGTGCTGCTGATCGACGAGATCGACCGTGCCGATGACGAATTCGAGGCGTTCCTGCTGGAGCTGTTGTCCGACTTCCAGGTCTCGATCCCCGAGCTCGGCACCATCAAGGCGAGGAGCATCCCGCATGTGGTGCTGACATCCAACGGCACCCGCGAGCTGTCGGACGCGCTGCGCCGGCGCTGCCTGTATCACTATGTCAACTATCCCGACGTCGACCGCGAGGCCCGCATCATCCTGGCACGGATCGACGGCGCCTCCGCGCAGCTTGCGCTGCAGATCGCGCGGATGGTCGAGGGCCTGCGCAAGGAGGAGCTGCGCAAGGTGCCGGGTGTCGCCGAGACGCTCGATTGGGCCGCGGCGCTGGTCGGGCTTGATATCCGCGACCTCAAGGATCAGCCGGAAGTCGTCCACGACACGCTGATCTGCCTGCTCAAGACTCACGAGGATCGCTCCCGCGTCTCCCGCGAGGTCACGGCGCGGCTGCTGGGGAAGGTCGCATGAGCTGCTGCGGCGCCACTCCTGATCATGAGGACATGGACGCGGTGGCGCGGCTCGTCGCCGGCCGGCTCGGTGCGTTTCTCCGGACGCTGCGCGACAACGGCTTCGCGGTTGGAATGCCGGAAGGCCACGACGCGGCGGCGGTGATGGCGGCGGGCTATGCCGACAAGCCGGGCCTGCTGCGCTCCGCGTTCAAGCACCTGTTCGCGGCACGCAAGAGCGAGTGGGATCGCTTCGATGGTCTGTTCGATGCGTTCTGGCTCGGCAAGCGCGTGCGCTCGCGGGTGCTCGCGTCGGGATATTCGCAGGCGGCGAACAGCCCATCGCTGAAGAGCTTGCAGGATGCTGGCGGCGGCGAGCGCGGTCCGCAAGGCGCGACCGAGCAGATTCCCTCGGATGAGATCCCGCGCGAGGCATCCGGTGAGGGCCAGCGCGAGGGCGCCTCGCGCGTGGAGTCGATCAGTGACACCGACTTCCGCAAGCTCGCCGATCCCGACCAGGTCGCGCTGGCGCATGAGGCCGCGGCGCGGCTGGCGAAGGCCATGCGCACGCGGCTGACGCGGCGCGATCAGCTGCGCCGCAAGGGCGAGCGTCTTGATCTCCGCCGGACCATCCATCGCAACATCAGTCATGGCGGCGTGCCGATCGCGCTGGTGCATCGCCGCCGCAAGGAGAAGCCGCTGCGGCTGGTGGTGCTGCTCGATGCCTCCGGTTCGATGAGCGCCTACACCGCGGTATTCCTGCGTTTCGTCCACGGCGTGCTCGATCAATTTCGCGAGGCCGAGGCGTTCCTGTTTCACACCCGGCTCGCCCATGTCTCCGATGCAATGAAGGAGCGCGACGCGGCGCGGGCGCTCGACCGGCTCTCGATGATGGCGCAGGGTGCGGGCGGTGGCACACGCATCGGCGAGAGTCTGCAGACCTTCAACCGCTGGCACGCCGCGCGCGTAATTCATTCGCGCACTTGCGTGATGATCGTCTCCGACGGCTACGACACCGGCGATCCCGCGTTGCTCGGCCGTGAGATGGCGCAGCTGCGCCGCCGCTGCCGCCGCATCGTCTGGCTCAACCCCATGCTCGGCTGGGACGGCTACGCTCCGGAAGCGCGCGGCATCAAGGCCGCGCTGCCGCATGTCGATCTCTATGCCCCCGCGCACACGCTGAATTCGCTGGCGGCGCTGGAGCCGTATCTGGCGAGGTTATGAGGCCATGCCGTCGAGAGGAGCTCATCCATGACGACGTCGACGGAGATGCTCGACCTCGCAGCGCAGTTGAAAGCCAACGAGGAAAGCTTCGTGCTCGCCACCGTCGTGCGCACGGTATCGGTGACCGCCGCCAAAGCCGGCGCCAAGGCGATCATCCGGCCCGACGGCAGCATCGTTGCCGGCTGGATCGGTGGCGGCTGCGCGCGCGGAGCGGTGCTGAAGGCGGCGCGGGAGGCGCTGGCTGATGGCATTCCGCGCATGGTGTCGGTGCAGCCGGAGAACCTGCTCGCCGAGCTCGGCGTCAAGGCCGGCGAAACGAAAGAGGGCGTGCGCTTCGCCGCCAACATGTGCCCGAGCAAGGGCACCATGGACATCTTCGTCGAGCCGGTGCTGCCGCATCCCGCGCTGGTGATCCTCGGCGCCAGTCCGGTGGCGCTGGCGCTCGCGGCGCAGGCGCGGCCGCTCGGCTATCACGTCACGCTCGCCGCACCATCGGCCGATATCGTCGGCACGCCGGACGCGGATCGCGTGGTCGATGGCTTTGCACTCGACGATCTCGCCGGCGGCCGTCGCTTCATCGTGGTGTCGACGCAAGGCAAGGGTGATGAGGCCGCGCTGCGTGCCGCACTCGGCTGCGAAGCGGCCTATCACGCCTTCGTCGGCAGCCGCCGCAAGATGGACAGCTTGCGGGACAGGCTGACGAAGGACGGCATCGACTCAGCTCGGCTCGACAAGGTGAAGGCGCCGGCCGGGCTCGATCTCGGCGCCATCACGCCGGAGGAGATCGCAATGTCGATCCTGGCCGAGATCACGTTGATGCGCCGACGCGGCCAGCGCGGCTGATCTCTGTCACACCGAGACGGGCAGGTCGAACGTCACCTTCAGCCCGTCCGCGGCAAAGTCGCGCGTCACCTGGCCCTTCAAGGCCGCGCCGAGGATGCGTTCGAACAGCAGCGAGCCGAAGCCGTTGCGGGCCGGCGGCGTCACCTCGGGTCCGTCGCTCTCCTGCCATGCCAGTCTGAGCCGGTCATCGAGGTGCGTCCAGCTCAGCGCCACCCGTCCTGCCTCGTTGGACAGCGCGCCGTATTTCACGGCATTGGTGACGAGCTCGTGCAGCCCCATCGACAGATACAGCGCGATGCCCGGCGACAGCTGCACCGCAGGGCCATCGACGGTGACGCGATCGGATTGCAGCGGCGCTAGCTCGGCGCAGACCAGCGCGTCGAGCGCGATGGCCTCGCGACCGCGGTCCAGCGCCAAGGCGTGACTGCGGGTCAGTGCCGCGATGCGGCCGCGCAGCACCTCTCCGAAATCGGTGAGCGCGGGGGCGGCGCGGATGCTGAGCGCGATCACGCTGTCCACCAATGCCAGCGTGTTCTTGACCCGGTGATTGAGCTCATGCACCAGCACGCGCTGATGCTGCTCGATGCTGCGCCGGCGCGCATTCTCGGTGCGCAGCGCGATCTCGTCCATGACGATCTCGCTGAGCTCCGTGATCTGGGTGATGTCGTCCTCGCTCCACGGCCGCGGTTCGTGATCGATGGCGCAGAGCGCACCGATCACCTCGCCGCTCGGCAGCTTCAGGGGCACGCCGAGATAGGCGTTAACGCCAAGGCTCGGGATCGCGAGATTGTCCTTCACCAGCGGGTGCTGCTTGGCGTCGCTGACGACCAGCGGCTCGGCCGAGGTCACGACGTGCTGGCAGAACGAGTGGCTGAGCGGCGTCTCGCGCAGCGACGCCCACGGCTCACACAGCCCGACCGAGCTCTTGAAGAACTGCCGATCGCGGTCGACCAGCGCGATGATCGCGGCGGGGGCCTGCAAGAGCCGCGTTGTCAGACGCGTCACGCGGTCGAAACCGGGCTCTGGCGGTGAGTCCAGGAGCTCGGTCTGCAACAGGGCATTCAGTCGGTCTGGCGCAGGTGCGTCGCGATCGGACGGCATGAGTCTGTATTCGTCGGGCGGTTCAGCGGGTGGCAACATGCAGCACGATCGACCTAGCGGGTTGCCAACCCGGCTTTGGACGGTCGCGCTACGCGGTGGAATCCGGCTGAAACGAAGCCGTCACTACGCGATGAAACCCACAAGGCGATCGCCGCAAGCGGTGATCACCTTTGGACGAATCCGGGTTCCATCAGCGACAACCAAGGGGCAGACTGTGGCCTGACGAAGGCAGGCTGGAGTTTCTGCCGCGGGTTGTCGCTGGCATGCATTATACGCGTGCTGCCAGCCGCTCGCGCGACCTCAAAAGTATGATGATTATCCTCCTTTGACCGCGCCAGCAGTCAGGCCCGCGACGATCTGCCGTTGTGCCGTGACCGTCAGCAGCAGCACCGGTAGCGTTACGATCAGCGCAGCAGCCGCGAGCGGGCCCCAGCTCAGCTGATCGAACGAGATCATGTTGTAGACAGCGACCGGCAAAGTGCGCGTCTCGCGGCCCGCCAGCACGATGCCGAACACGAAATTATTCCACGAGAAGATCACGGCGAGGATGAAGGCGACGGCCAATCCGGGCTTGGCCACCGGCAAGGCCACATGGCGGAAGACCTGCCAGCGCGTGGCGCCGTCGATGCGCGCGGCTTCCTCCAGCTCGATCGGCGTGGTCTCGAAATAGCCGATCATGATCCAGATCACGATCGGCACGGTGACGACGAGGTGGATGATGATCTGCGGCCAGAGGGTGCCGAGCAGGCCGAGCCACTGAAACAGCAGGAACAGCGGAATCAAATAGGACAGTCCCGGCGTGATACGCGCGATCAGGATCACGATCGCGGATTTGTGTGCGGCCATTCGCGCGATGCCGTAGCCGGCGGGCACGCCGACCAGCATCGCCAGCGCGGTGGCGCCGCCGGTGACCAGCAGGCTGTTCTTGAAATAGGTGAAGAACCGATTCGACGACAGCACGTCGGTGTAGTTCTTCCAGGCGAAATGCTCCGGCCAGAACACCGGCGGATAGGCGGCGTTGTCGACCTCGAACTTCACCGACAGCGAGATCATCCAGAGGAAGAACAGGATCGCCGGCGAGACGATGAGGAAGACGCCGAAGGCGAGTCCGAGACGGCCGAGCAGGGTGTTGACGCTCATGTCTCGCTCCCCAGCGCATTCCATTGCGCGCGCCGGCGCAGCACCAGCAGCAGCGCGGTCAGCGCGATGATCAGGGCGAAGAACACAACGGCGATCGCCGAGGCATAGCCGAGGTCGTAATAGACGAAGGCGACGCTGTAGAGATACAGGTTGATCGTCTCCGACGCCGAGCCGGGGCCGCCTTGCGTGATCGCGAAGATGATGTCGAAGCTCTTGATCGCGTCGATCGCGCGAATCATGGCGGCGATGAACAGGAACGGCATGATCAAGGGCAGGGTGATGTAGCGGAACATCTGCCAGGTCGAGGCGCCGTCGATCTGCGCGCTCTCATACGGCTCGGTCGGCAGCGAGGCGATGCCGCCGAGCACGATCAGCATGACCAGCGGCGTCCACTGCCAAGTCTCGACCAGCACCAGCGACGGGATCACGGTGCCCGGGTGGAACACCCAGAGCTGCGGTGGCAGGCCGATGAGTGACAACAAGTAGTTCAGGATGCCGAGCTGCGGGTGGAACATCATCGTCCACACCAGCGCGATCGCCACCGGCGTCGCCATCATCGGCATGATGAACAGCGCCCGCAGCAGCCCGCGTCCGGGAAAGCGGGCGTGGAAGATCACCGCCGCGAAGGTGCCGAGCACCAGCGGCAGCAGCACCGACAGCGCCGTGTAGGACAGCGTGTGTCCGATCGCTTCGACGAAGCGCGGATCGGCGGGCAGCCGCAGATAGTTCGACAGTCCGACGAAGGTCGTGGGCGAACCGACCTTCCACTCCTGAAAACTCATCCAGATCGTGAACAGCCAGGGGAAGATGATCACCGCGAGCACGGTGATCAGCGCGGGCACCACGAACGGCCAATACGACGGCAGCCGCAACGCGCGCTCAGGCGCAGCAACTTCCGCTGCCGCGCCAGCCTGTTCGACGATCGTGCTCACGCTTTTTCGCTGCGCTCCAGGATCGGGCGGAACTGCTCATGCGCCTTCTTCAGCTCGGTCGCGGGATCGGCGCCCGAGAGCGTGGCGGTTAGCGCCGCGCCGACGAGATCGCGGAATTCGGCGACCGGAATGACCACGGGCAGGCCGAGCTTCGAGATCTTGCCGGAGTCGATCGCCGACTGCAGCCATTCCTTCGGCATCTTCACTCCGCTCTGAATGCCGGCATCGTTGAGCACGGAGTTGCGGAACGGCACGCCGCCGCCGGCCTGCACGAGCCGCGCGCCCTGCGCCTTCGAGACCATCCATTGGCACAGCAGCCAGGCCGCCTCCTTGTTCTTGCACGCCGCGGGGATGCCGACGCCGTCGCCATAGGTCGCCGAGTACTGCCCCTTGGGACCAGCCGGCACCACGGTGTAGCCGACCTTGCCGACGACGCGCGAGGCATTGGGGTCTTCCAGCGGCGGCGCCCAGCCGACGCCGTCGATCCACATCGCCGAGCGGCCTTGCGTGAACGAGGCCATCGACTCCATCCAGTTGAAGCCGGCGACGCCGGGAGGCGCGCAGGTCGTCAGCAGCTTCTGATAGAGCTTGGTCGCCTCGACCGCTTCCGGACCATCGGTGAGAATGTTGCCTTTGGCGTCGAGGAACTCGCCGCCATAATTGAGGAAGAAGTTGGTCCACAACGTCATGTTGGCGTTGCGCAGGCCGCGGCCGACGAAGCCGAAGGTGCCGTCCTTCGGATCGGTCAGCTTCTGCGCCGCGGTGACCATCTCGTCGAGCGTCTTCGGCACCTCGACGCCCTTCTTCGCGAACAGCTCCTTGTTGTAGTAGAGGATGAAGTAGTCCACCGACCATGGCAGCGAGAACATGCGGCCCTTGTCGTTGCTGGCGTAAGTGAGGCCCGCGGCGGAGAAATCGGCGGGGACGAGGTCCGGCGCCGTGAGGTTCGGATCCTTCATCATGTCAGTGACATCGGCGAGCCAGCCGGCCTTCTCGAACTGCCGCTTCTGTACGTGATAGCTCAAATGGACCACGTCGAAGCTCGGCTTGCCCGACGACAGCTCGATCACCACCTTCTGCCGCTGCTGCTGCTCCGGGATCTGCTCGGACTCGACCTCGATGCCGGTCAGCGCGGTGAATTCCTTGAGATATTTCTGGGCATTGTCGCCGCGGGGCCCTTTGATCAGCATCGCCTCGAGCTTGGTGCCGGCATATTTCTTCCACTGCGGCTCCGACCAGGCCGGCTGGCCGGTGAGCGCCAGCGCGCCCGCTGCTGCCGTGCCCGCAAGCATGTTGCGGCGCGTGATCGCGGTCATCAGTATCCTCCCAGAAGATTTTTTGTTTGGTTGGGAAGTGTAGCGCGATTGAGCGGCGCTGCAACAGGGCGTTGCGCGATGTGCGCAGATGTCACGATCGAACGTGATGCGATGCAGCGAGAGCGCTGCCGTTCAATCCTGCGCGCCGGCCGCGAAGTCAGCACGCTCCAGCAGCCACGAGAGCGCAAAGCCGGCCACGAGACCCCAGAACGCCGCGCCGATGTTCAGCAGCGGCACGTCAGCGACCGTGACGAGAAAGGCTGTGAGAGCTCCGAGGGAGAAGCGCGTCTTGAACGCGGTGACGAACGCCGTCTGCAGCACGCGCAGCATGGCGAGGCCGGCGAGCGCGGTGATCAGCGCTTTCGGCGCGATCAGCAGCAGCGTCGTGAAGGTCGGTGCCAACAGGCCGAAGCCGAGGGCGAGCACGCCGACCGCCATCGCTGCGGTATAATGGCGCTTGGGCTCGCCGCCGGCGACGACGATGGCATTGGTCGGGCCAGTGAGACAGGTCGAGACGCCGCCGACGATGGCCGCCAGCGCCGAGCCGATGCCGCAGGCGACCGTGACCAGGTTGACCGGCGGCTTGTGCCCGGCGGCGGTCAGCACGGCAAATCCCTGGCCGTTCTGCACGACGAGCACGGTCACCGCGAGCGGTACGATCAGCTCGATCATGGCCGGTAGTGAGAAGGAGGGCGTCGGGATCACGGGACGGATCAGCGCCATCTGCAGCGAGGCGCTGTGGTCGTATTTGCCGAGCACGATCGCCGCCACCGTGCCGATCACGAGCGCGCCGATGATCGGCGGACAGCGCCGGCCAAGCGCCGGCAACGCCGTCAGCATCAGCCAGACGACAACCATCGGACCGGCGATGGCGAATTCGGCCAGCACGGCGCGCACCAGATCGAGGCCGAAGCGCAGGAAGACGCCGGCGACCATGCCCATCACGATCGGCCTCGGCACCAGCTGCATCGCGCGCTTGACCCAGCCGGAGAGCCCGAGAATGAACATCAGCAGCGCGGTGCCGTAGAACGCGCCGACCACCTGCGCGAAGCTGAGATGCGTCAGCGACTGGCCGACCAGCACGGTGCCGGGAATGGTCCAGAACAGCACCAGCGGCTCACGGTACCGCCACGACAACACCAGCGTGATCAGGCCGTTGATGAAGAACACGCCGAAGATCCACGACGCGATCTCGGCCTGCGATAGTCCGCCATTGGCGCCGACCGAGAGGATGATGGCGACGGGACCGGTGATGGCGAACAGCCAGCCGATGAAGCCGTGGGTCGCATAGAGCGGACCGAAATCGCCGGCGATCTGGCTGAGCGGAGGCGGCGGGCCGGCGGGGCGTTCGATGGCGCTGAACATGAAAGGCAGTGGCTCGAAGTGTTCTTGTTGTTGTCCGGTGGCGTCTCCAGAGGATGTTGTGACGGAAGCCATTCGGCTGCGCAAGACGATTGGCTTTGGTGGTTAAGTGTGGGCCGCTCCTGCGGGCCGCTTGCGCAATCCTGACGCGGCTGCACACAGCGGATTCGCGTGGCCTCAGCCCATCGCGAGCGCGGCGATCGACAGGATCGCCAACATCACCGTCGAGCTCAGCAGTTGCAGCGAAGCTTCGGGCTGCATGCGCCAGCGCAGCACCTTGTCGGCAAGACCGAGGGTCGCGTCGTAAAACTCTGCGGCATACGCTTGCTTGAGCACATGCGGATAGCGGGGACCGGCGGCAGATGTCATCAGCACGTGAATGATGGTCGCGATTGCAACGAAGCCGATGATGCTCGTATGCAGCGTATGGCTGCGCGCCAGCTTGAGGATCAGCGCGGCGCCGGCATAGGTCGGGATCGCCTGAAACAGCGCGGTCAGCGCCATTCCTTCGAGCAGGTTGAGCAGGGGGGCTTTCGGCGCAGACGAGCTGGGCGATGAGACGGCGTGCATGGCTGAATGTCCGGTTGCGGCGGTCCTCGACGAGGACCCGACCGCTCCCATGTAGCCCGCGCACCCCGTGTGCACCGTGACGCGCGTCACACCGGGGGTGTTACCGAACGCTGACGAAGCGTGCCGTCAATGCCGGGCGACGCCGGCCGCCAACTATGTCCGGCCCTGGCCGTTGACCTGGCCCTGCTGCTGCTGACGATCCTGCTCCTTGGCGCGGTGGCGGCCATACAGGCAGCCCGCAGCCGCGCCGAGCACGCCGTGATGGCCTGCATAATGGCCGGCGACGCCGCCGACGATGGCGCCCTTGATGCAGCCCTTGGCCTCGGCAGCCGGGGCGGACAGCAGCGCGACGGCTGCAACGGACAGGGCAAGCATGGTTTTCATCATCGAGCTCCGCTGGACATGATGCTCTCTAACGACGGCTCTGCGGCGTGGTTCCGCCCTGTGAGCGGCGAGGTACCCTGACCGTGACCTTCCGGTCGGAAGATTTGATAGCGCGCAGGAACGAATGCCAAGCTTCGATTCACCGTGTCGGCGCATTGTCACTGTAGGCTGGCGCTCCGCGATTGACGCTCCCCAGCCAATCTCTCCAGAACGAAGGGCGCGGACAAGGGCTTCCGGTCAGTGGAGACAGGATGATCGAGCACATCAACAAGCAGCGCGTGCGCAAGCTGCTCGAGGCTCATGCCGCCGGCGATTTCGACGCCGTGCTGGCTCATTGCACCGACGACCTCGAGCACTTCGCCTCGGCCCCGATCGACATCTTTCCCCATCTCGGGCGACGCCACGGCAAGGCCGAGGTCAGGCAGATGTGGGAGGCCGGCCGCAGCCGCTATGCCGACGTCAGGCACGAGATCAAGACGATGATCTGCGAAGGCGACCAGGTCGCCGCCGACCTCCGCATCTTCCTGCGCAAGCGCGACAACGACCGTATCGTGCAGTACGACCTCGCCGCCTTCTACACGCTGCGGGATGGCCGGATCAGCCGCATCCGCGAGATCATGGATACGTTCGACCTGGTGCAGCAGGTGCTCGAATGCGACCTCAGCCGGTTGCTGATTGCGGGGACTGCCCGGCCCTGATTCGGCGGCCAGGGCGGCGGCTGCCCGGACCATCCGGCCCGATCACGCAAACGTCAGCAAACTCCCGCTCGGGACATTGAACCTGCGGCAGGCGGCGGGAACCCATCAGCGGGTGGTTGATGGGGCATCGATGCATATGAAGATCGCTTTCCTGGCGATGGCAGGACTGGTGATGGGCGTCGTGGGCGGCGCGACGGTCGGAGTAGGCCTTGGCCTGGCCTGGATCGAGCTGTTCAGCACCAGCGAATTCGAAGGCTATGCCGGCATGCTGGTGTTCTTCACGTTCATGCCGCTTGGAGCCCTGATCGGGGGACTGGGGGGCGCGACCCTGTTCGGGATCGCGGCCTTCCGCGATCACGAGCTTGCGCTGGCGCGCCAGCAGATGCCTCGACAGCACGGTTAACGAGATCTCAACGACTCCAACTCGCTTGCGGCAAGGCAGGGCGCATTTGTGCAATGCAAAAACACTCGTTGCGCGTGCGTCAGGCTGGCGTATGAGGGGAGCATAGAGAAAATAAATTGGGCGCCCTGCCGCGACATCACGACCATGTCGCCTGAGGGCCGGCGCGCCGCCTTGCAAGCCAGATCAGGATGACCAGGAAGATGACGGAGCATAGCCTCTGGCGTCTGTCGCGCGCATTGCATCGCGCGATCAACGAACGCCATCTCGACGACCTCGCTGCGATTCTCGACGACGAAATCGATTGGGCCATCTATGGGCCCATCGACATGTTTCCTTTCCTCGGCGCCCGCTTGGGCAAGGATGCCGTACTCGAGACGGTTCGGCAGATCGCCGATAACGTCCACATTCGCAAGCTCGACCGCGAGACGCTGATGCTGGACGAGAGCGGCGCGGCAACGATGGTCAAATGCGCGATGACGACACAGGATTCCGACAGGCCGATCACGGCTCGCCTTGCTCAATTCATGCAATTCCGCGCTGGCAAGCTGGCGCGGCTGCGCATCCTGATCGACACGTTCGATCTCGTCGAGCAGACGCTCGGCCGGCCGATCGACCTGCCGCGGATCGGCAGCTTCGCCTGAGACGCGTACCGACTGCTGGGGCGTGCGCGGATTGCATTTCGGCTTTCCACAACCCAACACTTCGTGACTGGCGCGGTCATAATTTTGCGCCAAGATTCCACCATATTCCGGCAGACAGGTTCGGGCGGCGGGGGTTGCTCTCATGAGATCGTATGGTTGCGCGCTGGCGGTTGTAACGGCCGGCATCGGACTTCTTGCGTCCGCCGGGCACGCGCAGACGCTGATGCAGGCGCCGCAGCCGCTGCAGATCGCCCCCTGGCAGCAGATTGCGCCGGAGCCCCAGGACGAGGACGGCGGCAAGCCCGAAGATCAGGTGGCAGCAGCCGACCCGATGAAGGACATCGACGTCGACAAGCTCGACTGGAGCCAGCTCGCGATCGACGAACTGACGTTTCTGGATCGCCCTGAAGCAGCCGCCGCGGCGAAGCGCAAGGCAGCCGCAGAGAAGGCGGCCTCGCTTGACTGGTCCAATCAGAACAAGGGCAGCCTTGCCTCGGGTGTCTCGGTCAAGCAGTCCGTATCGCCGTTTTGGGACGCGCGCGTCGGCGCCGACATGACGGTCGCGCGGCAGCCGACCACGATGTCGGAGTTGCTGGCGGAGAAGGCCGAGAACGGCGGCAGCGCTCCTCAATCCGGGGGCTCGGCCTGGGCGGCCGTTACCGCACCGGGCGCCGGCTCGATCTGGGACAAGACCGCCATCGAGGCCCGCGTCGATCCCGGCTCCGATCAGAGCCGGCTCGGCACCACCATCACCAAGGCCGTGCCGATCGATCATTACAATCTGACTCTGCAGAACGGCTACAACGTCACGCAGCAGGGCATGGTGCCGATTCCCGGCGCGGCGCCGAAGACCAGTCGCAGCTTCGATACCGAGCAATCCGCGAAGCTCTCGATCCAGGATACGGGCACGAGCGTCACGGCCGGACAGACATTGTCCTCGAGCGATGATAAATGGCTGCGCAAGATCGGCGCTGAGCAGAAGCTGTCGGATGGTCTCAGCGTATCCGGCTCGGTCAGCGAGACGCCGCAAGGCGGGACCAGCAAGAGCATCTCGGCGGGGTTCAAACGCAGCTGGTAAGCCCGGCGAATTGCGGCAGCCTGCCACGAATGATCGAACCATCGCCGCAGGTTCGCCGCGTTGCGGCCCAATTTGGCCGCACTGATAGGCTTTGAGAAGTTCGTCGTGCGGGGACACCGCGCTCGCTTGAACGCGAAATGAGGAAATAGCCGATGAATGCCATTCGTCCGGACAAGATCGATGGAACTGAAACCGAGCTGGACACGGATCTCGCTGCGGTCTCCGAAGTCGAGGCCGGCATTCGTGATTTCGTGCGTAATGACATCGCCTATCTGCGCCGCCCCAATGCTGCTGCCACGGCCGAGGCTGCCATCGATGCCGACGCGGCCGTCAACAGCGTCACCACGTTGATTCAGCGCGTGGCGGGTACGTCTTTGTCGGAGATCGAGAACCTGATCGGCGAGCTCGAGAGCCTGCGCGAACTGCTGCACGCCGAGGGCCAGCGCGTTCAGCGCGAGATCGCGAGCTACGCCCAGCTCAGCCAGGCGGCGATGAAGTCGACCCGGGCGATCGCCGAGAACGTCACGCAGTGGAAGCGCGCCGCCGACGGGCTGCGCAGCAGCTGAGCGATCTTTCCTGAGAGGAATAGAGCCGCCGTGCGAGGCATCGCGCGGCGGCTTTTCTCATTGCAATGACCAGTGTTGAACGTTGTTCGACAGCGTCGCGACCAACTCCTGCCCATTTGTTTGCGGGCGAGTGTGTTCGGGGGCTGTCAATTCCATGGAAACGATCCGGCCGGAAAAAACCGATCCGATCCCCCTGAGGCCGGAGCCTCAGCGGATCGGGACCATCATGGTCCGCTTCGTCGGATTGCTGGTGATTGCGATGGCGGTCATGGTGCTCATCTGGAGCCGGTAGACCGCCGGGACGAGGGCTGCGCCGTTCGTCGTTCTTGCCGTTCGGCGTTAACGAACTCTTAAGTTCGTCACTCTTCGACCGAAGCCGACGTCTCCAACGAATACGAACCGTCGGCGTATCCCTTTACGACCATTCCCGTGGCGAGCATCACTGCGAGCGTCACGCTGGCAAAGATAAAGCCGAGGAGTTTCAGACCACTGCGATCTGCCATACTCATCCCCCACATCCTGATCCCTGATGGGCTGTCTTATAGAGTCCGGGTTCAGAATGCGTTAGCGCGAAGTTCGTTCCGCGCAGACAATCCTACGCAGCGTGACCTTTTCGCCTCAACGGTTGTTCCGTCGCGGGACAAATGCCGATGCGAGCACTGAGAACACCAACTCGCCGCGCTGATTGATGCCGGTATTGCGCGCTTGCAGGATGCCCCACTGCGGACGCGAGGCGGAGGCGCGTAGCGAATCAATCTCACTGGAGAAGGCGATCGTATCGCCTGCGAGCACCGGCTTGAGCCAGCGCAGCTCGCGGAATCCAGGCGACGGTCCGCCGACCGAAACCGGCTCGCCGCGCGATCGCGCAAGCTCTGCAAGCCGCTGGTTGTCGGCGACGATCAGCTTCATGCAGACCGAGCCGATGTGCCACCCCGAGGCGGCCAGCCCGCCGAACAGCGAGTTGCGGCCTTCCTCCTCATCGAGGTGGAAGCGCTGCGGATCAAACTGTCGCGCGAACCGGATGATCTCTTCGGCCGTGAACGTGTAGGAGCCGAGTTCGCGACGCTGGCCGATCTCAAGATCCTCGAAGAAGCGCATCAGGCCACCTCCGCGCCGGCTGCACGGCGCTCGACGATGATCGGAGAGACCATCTCACACAGCCTCTCACCGGCCTTGTTGCGCACGCCGCATTTGAAGGTGACGATCCCGGTCGACGGGCGGCTCCGCGACACCCGCGCCTCGATGACCTCGACATCGAGCATCAATTCGTCATCCGGCCGCAACGGCGACAGCCACCGCACCTCGTTCACACCCGGCGAGCCGAGCGAGGCGGTGTGGCCGATGAAGCCGTCGAACATCATGCGCATCATCAGCGAGCACAGATGCCAGCCGGACCCAGAGAGGCCGTTGAGCATCGACTGCTTGGCGGCCTCTTCGTCCAGATGCATCGGTTGCGGATCGAACTCGGAGGCGAAAGCGATGATCTCGTCGCGGGTGACGTGTCGCGGGCCGAAGCTGCCGAACGGGCCTTGCGGAAAATCTTCGAAGGTGAGGGTCATGAGGTCGGGAATGGCTGAAAGAAGCCCGATTGTGGCCGCACTTTGCAGCAATCACAACCGGGCCGCTCGCATGGCTGACGCCCGGTCGCGTCCTAGAGAGAGCGCCAGAAGGCGCCTGATACCGGGCTGAGATCCGCGCCGCTGATGTCGGCTGGCGCCGGATTCGAGCAGGACTTAAAGACGGTTGTGCGTTGCGATTCGGAAGGTGCTGGGGGATCAGGATGTTGGAATTTCGCGATTTGTTCCAGTGGGACCGCTTCATCACGCCCACCATCATCAAGACGTTTTATTGGCTGGTGATCGTGCTGATCATCCTGTCGGGCATTCGCGGCGTTTTCACGGGCCTGTCCGAGATGGCGATCAGCCCGTTCGGCGGTTTCCTGATGCTGCTGTCGTCACTCGCCGGCATCATCGTCGGCATGGTGTTCTCGCGCATCATCGCGGAGTTCGTGCTGATCGTCTTCCGCATCAACGAGCATCTCGGCGCGATCCGCGAGCAGGGGCGGATGTAGTCCGCCCCATGCGGCGCCGTTAGTTGTTGAAGCGGAAGTGCATCACGTCGCCGTCGGCGACCACATATTCCTTGCCCTCGAGCCGCAACTTGCCGCCCTCGCGCGCGCCTGCTTCACCGCCAAGCGCCACGTAGTCGGCATAGGCGATCGTCTCGGCGCGGATGAACCCCTTCTCGAAATCGGTGTGGATGACGCCCGCCGCCGCCGGCGCCTTGGTGCCGCGGTGGATGGTCCAGGCACGCGCCTCCTTCGGACCGACCGTGAAGTAGGTGATCAGGTCGAGCAGCTGATAGCCGGCGCGGATCAGCCGGTCGAGGCCGGCCTCTTCGAGCCCTAAAGTATCCAGGAAGTCGACGCGCTCCTCGCGCGACAGGGTCGCGATCTCCGATTCGATCTTGGCCGAGATCACCACGGCGATCGCGCCCTCCTCCTTGGCGCGCGCGAACACCGCCTGCGAGAAGCTGTTGCCGTCCTTGGCCGAGCCTTCCTCGACGTTGCAGACGTAGAGCACCGGCTTCGAACTCAACAGGCCGAGCATGCCGAAGGCGCGCTCCTCCTCCGGCTTGCGCTCCAGCAGCCGCGCCGGCTTGCCGTCGCGCAGCAGAACCAGCGCGCGGGTGACGAGGTCGTGCTGCTCCTTGGCGTCCTTGTCGCCGCCCTTGGCCTTCTTGGCGAGATTGTCGACGCGCTTTTCGAGGCTGTCGAGATCGGCGAGCATCAGCTCGGTCTCGATGGTCTCGATGTCGGCGAGCGGCGCGATCTTGCCCTCGACATGGGTGATGTCGGAATCCTCGAAGCAGCGCACGACATGCGCGATCGCGTCGACCTCGCGGATGTTGGCGAGAAACTGGTTGCCGAGGCCTTCACCCTTGGAGGCGCCACGCACGAGGCCGGCGATATCGACGAAGGTCAGCCGCGTCGGAATGATCTGGCCGGACTTGGCGATCGCCGCGAGCTTCTCAAGCCGCGGATCGGGCACGGCGACCTCGCCGACATTCGGCTCGATGGTGCAGAACGGATAGTTCGCCGCCTGCGCCGCCGCCGTCTCCGTCAGCGCGTTGAACAGCGTCGACTTGCCGACGTTGGGCAGGCCGACGATCCCGCATTTGAATCCCATGATCCGTCTCGCATCCTCTTCGAGGCAACAACCGCGCGCGCCTCACGCGGCGCCGGCGTCGCCCTTGTCCAGAAAACCTTTGGCCTGCAACGCCAGATGCACCTTGTTGGCGAAGGTGGAGTCGCGCTTGCCCGTCAACAATTCAGCATTGTCGGCCACCGCCTCGCACAGCGCCTCGACCCAGGGCATCTCGCTCTTGGCGAAGTCCGACAGCACGTGGCCGTGCACCAGCTCCTTGACGCCGGGATGGCCGATGCCGAGCCGGACGCGGCGATAGTCGTTGCCGAGATGCGCGGAGATCGAGCGCAGCCCGTTATGTCCGGCAATGCCGCCGCCGACCTTGACGCGCAGCTTGCCCGGGGCAAGCTCGAGTTCGTCCTGAAACACGGTGACGTCGCCGACGCCGAGCTTGAAGAAGCTGGCGGCTTCCTGCACCGCGCGGCCGGATTCGTTCATATAGGTGGTCGGCTTCAGCAGGATGACGCGCTCGGAGTCGAGCGTGCCTTCGGAGGTCTCGCCCTGAAACCGGCGGCGCCAGGGCGAGAAGCGGTGGCGCCGGGAAATCTCGTCCACGGCCATGAAGCCGATATTGTGCCGGTTGCGCGCATATTTCGCGCCGGGATTGCCGAGACCGACGAACAGCAGCATGGCGCGGCACCGGGACCTGCCGTCGCTTTCGGAGCGCGCGAGGTAAGCCCGCGCGCCCCGACAGCGGATCGGCTTACTTCTTCTTCTCGGGGGCCTTGGCGGCGGCAGCAGGGGCCTTCGCGGCGGCGGCAGGAGCCTTGGCGCCGGCAGCCGGAGCGGCAGCAGCGGGAGCCGCGGCAGCGCCAGCAGCGGCTTTCTGCTCCTCGCCATAGCCCGACGGCGGCACGATGGTGACGAGCGTCGAGTCATCGCGCGACAGCGTCTTGACGCCGGTCGGCAGCTTGACGTCGGAGATGTGCAGCGAGTGGTTGATTTCCAGCGCGCTGACATCGGCCTCGATGAACTGCGGGATGTTCTCCGCGAGGCACTCGAGGTCCAGCGTGTGGGTCACGATGTTGACCGTGCCGCCACGCTTCACGCCCGGCGCGCCTTCCGAGCCCACCACGTGCAGCGGTACGCTGACGCGGATGGTCGCGCCCTGGCCGAGCCGCATGAAGTCGACGTGGATCGGGAAGTCCTTGACCGGATCGAGATGGAAGTCGCGCGGGATCACCCGGTGCTTCTTGCCGTCGAGGCTGATGTCGAAGATCGTGGTCAGAAACCGGCCGGCGAGGATGCGCTGGCGCAGCTCGCGGTCTTCCACCGAGATCGGCAGGGGGGGCTGGTTGTCTCCATAAATCACTCCGGGCACTCTCCCGGCGCGACGCTCTGCCCGTGCGGCCCCCTTGCCGACTGACGGACGGGCGGTCGCCTTCAGTTCTCTGACGGTCGCCATCTTGCTCAAGTCCTTGTTTTAAAAAGTTAAAGGCCGCAATGCGGCCCGTTGCTGGACGGTCCTTCGGCAAGCCTCCAGGGGTGCGGGGGCCGCGGACGTGGCGGCGTTCTAGCGGCAAACCCGGGAAATGACAAGGAAATGAAGGGGCCGATGGCCCCATGCTTCCGCCCCGCGGCTGTCCGCCCGGCCTCAGCCGTCCGCGCTGCCGGTGCCCGGTTGACCGCCGGCCGCCCCGCCCAGCTTGGCCTCGAGCGCCGCGATCCGGGCCTTCAGCGCCTCGTTCTCCTCGCGGGCGAGCCGGGCCATGTCCTTGACTGCCTCGAACTCCTCGCGCTTCACGATGTCCAGGTCGTTCAGGATCTTTTCGGCCTGGTTGCGGATGACGGAGTCGACCTCCCGCTTCATGCCCTGCGCGGCGCCGGCGGCGTCGTTCATCAGGCGGCCGATCTCGTCGAAAAACCGGTTGTTGGTCTGGGTCATGCTCAAACTCCGCTCTCCGCGACGCGCTCGATCACAGAATGGCGATCCATCCCGCCGCCTTCAAGATGGGCCCGTCTTGTCACGCCGCGGTTTCCTTGTCATCGTACTTGTTGCGTCGGCCCGCCGCGCTGTATGAGCGGCCCTGGACGGCATCGCGCCGCCCCTGCGGCGAGGGCCTGTTCAAAGCCCGTCTCGCTCGCGTGCGTCCGGACAACGGAACGCGTGCCCACGAAAGCCTGTGAATGACGCCTCTCCTCATCGACTTCCCCGTGTTCGATCCCGTGGCGATCGCGGTCGGCCCCCTGGCGATCCGCTGGTACGCGTTGGCCTATATCTGCGGGATCGTGATCGGCTGGCTCTATGCCCGCTCGCTGCTCAAGAAGGAGCGGCTGTGGGGCGGCCCGGCGCCGGTGTCGCTGATCCAACTCGACGACTTCATCCTGTGGGCCACGCTCGGCATCATCCTCGGCGGCCGCACCGGCTACGTGCTGTTCTACAACCTGCCGCACTTCATCAAGCACCCGCTCGAGATCTTGCAGCTGTGGAATGGCGGCATGTCGTTCCACGGCGGCTTCATGGGCTGCGTCGTCGCGGTGATCTGGTTCGCCCGCCGCAACGGCCTGCCGATCCTGTCGCTCGGCGACATCACCACCGCGGTTGCCCCGATCGGCCTGCTGCTCGGCCGCATCGCCAACTTCATCAACGGTGAATTGTGGGGCCGCCCGGCCGATTCCAGCGTGCCCTGGGCGATGATCTTCCCGCGCGATCCGACCCATCTGCCGCGCCATCCGAGCCAGCTCTACGAGGCCGGTTTCGAAGGCATCGTGCTGTTCATCGTGCTCGCGATCATGATCCGGTTCGGCGCGTTGAGGCGCCCGGGCCTGATCCTCGGCAGCTTCATCGGTCTTTATGGTGTGGCCCGCATCGTCAGTGAGTTTTTCCGCGAGCCGGACGAGCAGCTCGGCTTCTTCTGGCGCCATCTCACCATGGGCATGATCCTGTCGGTGCCGATGCTGATCGTCGGCGCGATCCTGGTGATCAGGGCGCTGCGCAAGCCCGGTGTTCATCACGCCACTCCCGCGCTGCAGGCCCAGCCGTGATCGAAACCTCTCCGCTCCACACCGAGCTCAAGCGGCTGATCAAGGCGTCGGGACCGATGCCGGTCTGGCGCTACATGGAGCTGTGCCTGACGCATCCGGAGCACGGCTACTACATCGCGCGCGATCCGCTGGGACGCGAGGGCGACTTCACCACTGCGCCGGAGGTGAGCCAGATGTTCGGCGAGCTGCTCGGCCTGTGGGCGGCCTCGATCTGGAAAGCCTCGGGTTCGCCGCAGCAGTTCCGGCTGATCGAGCTGGGGCCGGGCCGCGGCACCATGATGTCGGATGCGCTGCGCGCGCTGCGCGTGCTGCCGCCGCTCTACCAGACGATCTCGGTGCACCTCGTCGAGATCAACCCGGTGCTGCGTGAGAAACAGAAGGCGACCTTGACCGGCCTGCGCAACGTCACCTGGCACGACAATTTCGACGACGTGCCGGAGGGGCCGAGCGTCATCTTCGCCAACGAGTATTTCGACGTGCTGCCGGTGCACCAGGTGGTGAGGCGCGAAACCGGCTGGCACGAGCGCGTCGTCGAGCTCGATGAGGAGGAGAACTTCGTCTATGGCACGGCCGCGGACCCGACGCCGGGCTTCGAGCTGCTGCTGTCGCCGCTGGTGCGCGCCGCTCCGTCGGGCGCGATCTTCGAATGGCGGCCGAACACCGAGATCATGGCGATCGCCAAGCGCATTCGCGAGCAGCGCGGCGCCGCGGTCATCATCGACTACGGCCATGTCCGCAGCGATGTCGGCGACACCTTCCAGGCGATCGCCCGGCACAGCTTTGCCGACCCGCTGAAGACGCCGGGGCTCGCCGACATCACCGCGCATGTCGATTTCGATGCGCTGGCGCGGTCGGCGGAAGCGGTCGGCGCGCGTGTTCATGGGCCGATCACCCAAGGTGAATTCCTGCAGCGGCTCGGCATCGAGACGCGGGCGCTGACCCTGATGCAGAAGGCCTCGCCCGAGGTCTCCGCCGACATTGCGAGCGGGCTGAAGCGCCTGACCGGCGGCGGCCGCGACGGCATGGGCTCGCTGTTCAAGGTGCTCGGCGTATCCGACCCGGGGATTCCGATGCTCGCGGGGATCAGCGACGAGCACACGAGCGAGAAGACGGGAGGCGCATGATGCTGGTGTCATCGGATGTGATGTCCGCAATCCCCGGCCTGCGCCACGCCTTCTTCACCCGGGAGGGCGGAGTGTCCGACGGCATCTATGCCGGCCTCAATGGCGGGCTCGGATCCAACGACGTGCCGGAGGCCGTGCGGGAAAACCGTCGCCGGATGGCGGCGCAGATGGGCGTCGCGCCCGAGCAGTTCCTCAGCGTGCATCAGATCCACTCGCCTGACGTCGTGGTGGCGACCGGTCCGTGGGACGGCGCCGTCAGGCCGAAGGCGGATGCCCTGGTCACCGCCACGCCCAATCTCGCGATCGGCGTCACCACGGCCGACTGCGGGCCGATCCTGTTCGCCGATCCGCACAAGCGCGTCGTCGGCGCGGCGCATGCCGGCTGGAAGGGCGCGTTGACCGGCGTGCTCGAAGCCACGCTGCAGGCGATGGAAGAGCTCGGCGCCGAGCGCGGACAGATCATCGCCGCGATCGGTCCCCTGATCCGGCAGCCGAGCTACGAAGTCGGGCCTGAGTTCGTCACCCGCTTCATCGACGACGATGCCGAGCATGCGCGCTTCTTCTTGCCAGCCGAGCGAGAGGGGCACGCGATGTTCGATCTCGGTGGCTTCATCCGGATGCGGCTGCAAAAAGCGGGTGTGCTGCTGATCGATGACCTCGGCCTCGACACCTATGCCGACGAGCGCTTCTTCAGTTACCGCCGCTCCGTGCACCGTCAAGAACCGGACTACGGCCGGCACGTGCACGCGATCATGCTCGAAGGCTGAAGCTGGGCGCCATTGTGGCTGCATGTGGATTGCTTAACCCTTTCTCTACAACTGACGACGTTCTGTCCCAATCTGTGGCAGCGGCGACCTAGACGTTAATCGATTTTAACGATATCGCTCCCGATGATGAGGGGAGCGCCGACACCACTTCGACTGATCAGCCGCGCTGCGCAGCACGCCTGCGTTGCCGCTTTGCTGATCGCGTCCGCCGCAACGCTCGCAGGCTGTGCCGGCAGCGGCAGCAGTGGTCCTGCGAACGCCTACGCCATGGCGCCGTCGTCCGACGGCGCCACCATCGCTTTCGAGCAGATCGACGGCCCGCCGCCGCAGATCTTCGACCGCATGGTGAGCGTGCTCGACAGCGAGTCCAAGCTGCGCAGCCTTGCGATCGTTTCGCGCGAAGCGCCGGCCGCCTATCGCGTCCGCACCTATCTCTCGGCGCAGGTCGTTAGCGGCAAGAGCGTGATCGCCTGGGTGTTCGACGTCTACGACCGCAATCAGCAGCGCGCTCTCCGGATGTCCGGCGAGGAGCCGATCGGCCGTGGCGGCCGCGATCCCTGGGGTGCCGTGGACGACATGGTGCTGAGAAAGATCGCGCAGGCCGGCTTCAGCGGGCTCAGCAACATGCTGAACGGCGCCCCTGCCGGGACCACGCCTCCTGCGGCGCCAGCCTCGCGCGGCCCCGCGATCGCAGCCGCCGAGCCGGCCGCCGACGGCACCAGCGTCGCCGCCCTCGGCTACACCGACCATTAGGCAAAGCGGCGCATTTTGCGCCGTTTTTTGACCGGGAAAACACAAGCGGCGGGTTGCCAGCCGCGCTATGTCCTTGATATCACCTCGCCCGTGTAAAACCGCCGGTTCCACGGATAGTCCGATATGCTGAACAAGGTCTCCAGCGAGACGCGAGGAGAAATCGCGATGTCGGCCAAGAACGGCTCCATCAAACTCGTCGCCGGCAACTCCAATCCGCCTCTCGCCGCGGCCATCGCGTCCGAGCTCGGCCTGCAGCTGACCAAGGCCGTGGTCCGGCGCTTCGCCGACATGGAGATCTTCGTCGAGATCCAGGAGAACGTCCGCGGCTCCGACGTCTTCATCATCCAGTCGACGTCCTATCCGGCCAACGACCTTCTGATGGAGCTTCTGATCATCACCGATGCGCTGCGCCGCGCCTCCGCGCGCCGCATCACCGCCGTGGTTCCGTATTTCGGCTACGCCCGGCAGGATCGCAAATCCGGCTCGCGCACGCCGATCTCGGCCAAGCTGGTCGCCAACCTCATCACTCATGCCGGCGTCGACCGCGTCATGACGCTCGATTTGCATGCCGGCCAGATCCAGGGCTTCTTCGACATCCCGACCGACAATCTGTTCGCCGCGCCGCTGATGGTGCGCGACATCAAGGATCGCTTCGACCTCTCCAACGTCATGGTGGTGTCGCCCGACGTCGGCGGCGTGGCGCGCGCTCGCGGCCTCGCCAAGCGCATCAACGCGCCGCTCGCCATCGTCGACAAGCGCCGCGAGCGTCCCGGCGAGTCCGAGGTCATGAACGTGATCGGCGACGTCTCCGGCCACACCTGTATCCTGATCGACGACATCGTCGATTCCGGCGGCACGCTGGTGAACGCCGCCGATGCGCTGCTCAAATACGGGGCCAAGGACGTCTACGCCTACATCACCCATGGCGTGCTCTCCGGCGGCGCCGCGACCCGCATCAGCTCGTCGCGGCTGAAGGAGCTCGTCATCACCGACTCCATCCTGCCGACCGAAGCCGTCCGCGGCGCCCCGAACATCCGCGCCCTCCCGATCGCCCCGCTGATTGCCGAAGCCATCGGCCGCACCGCGGCGGAGGAGTCGGTGTCGAGTTTGTTCGACTGAGTAGTCGCCCCATCCTGTCGGACTTCGTCTGATCGGCTGACCTCGGTAGAACGTGCATCTTGCCATCGCGGGAAGATGTGGGCCCCGGCTGTCCCGAAGGCCACCGCTGTCGTCCCGGCGAACGCCGGGACCCATACCCCCAGGGTGCGGATCGAGGCACGCTGGCCGTAGGCTTTCTGCTCATCATGACCGCCGCGGCGTATGGATCCCGGATCGGCGTCGCAACGCGCTGCCGCGCGCTGCGGCTTGTCCGGGACGACAGGGGAGGGTGGGGCGCATTCATGGCTCCAACGACGATCTGCATCAGCAATCGACACCGCGGACGCGTCGCCTCGTTCTCGCGGCGCATCTCGCACCCGAGCTTTGATCTCGGCATCGCCCTCCACAGAGAAGGGCGCAGGGAAGGCCGGGCGCTGGCCGCGCCCGTGGCCCGCCTGCGGAAATAAATGCAGGCGGCAGGTACCACAGGTCTGGCCGAGCACGCCCGGCCTTCCCTGCGCGATGGTTTTACGATTTATACGCGATCTCCCTGGGGACCGGCTGTCTTGCCCCCATCACCTGCACGCCGCGCTCAGCGCACCGCCCGCAGGCTTGACCTCAGCACCGGGAGGCCAGGACCACGCGACTTCACCGTGCGTGCCGGATCGTTCGTCGGCGCGGCATCCGCCACGCTGCGACCCGACACACCCACCGCATTCCGCTGCCGACGTCCGTGACGACCGCGATACGTCCCCTCCGACGCAACGGAACGAGCGGGACTTTACTGCTGATTTGCCGAAGCCGTCAACATAATTATCGTTATCCGAAACGGCACGCAGGGTCTGTCGCAAGGCTGTCTAAGCCGTGGCGTGTGACGATACTCGGGAGCAGCGATACAAAGACCGGAAGCGGACGGCCGGAATTCCTTCAGACCACGTTGACGCGCCAAGCCCGTGTGTGTATAAATACACACATGAACAGTCGGGACGTGATCTCGGTTCTGCAACGGGACGGGTGGGTTCAAATCGCCCAGAAGGGCAGCCACGTCCAATTCAAGCATCCGTCCAAAAAGGGACGAGTGACCGTTCCTCATCCGTCGCGAGACCTCCCGATCGGCACGCTGAAAAGCATCGAGAAGCAAGCAGGTCTCAAGCTGAGGTGAGCAGCATGCGGTACTACATCGGTCTCATTCACAAGGATGCTGATAGCCATTTCGGCGTCTCATTTCCGGATTTGCCCGGCGTCGTGACAGCGGGGACAACTCTGGATGACGCGCGGGTGATGGCCGAGGAAGCCCTGGCGTTACATATCGAAGGTCTCGTCGAGGACGGCGAAGCCATTCCCGAGCCATCCTCACTGGAGCAGATCATGTCCCATCGAACCAACCGCTCCGGCGTCGCTGTTCTCGTTCCAGCCAAGGTCGAGCAGTCCAGGGCAGTGCGCGTGAATGTCACGCTGCCCGAAGACGTGCTGGCCCAAATCGATCGCTATGCCGAAGCGCACGGCTTTACCCGGTCCGGGTTGTTGGTGCAGGCGGCCAAAAAGCTCATGACGGACGAGGCGGCCTGACACGCCTTCAGGAGGCGATCTGGCGCGCCGAGCAGTTCAAGGCCGGCTCAGCGACCAAGCCGTATGGCTGTGCCGAACTCGGAGCAAAGCAGAACTTCCAGTATCGTGCTCATCTCAGGAACAAGGGTACCATAGGTCATACGAGCATGTGAGCCGAACAAGCCACGCATGTACTCGCCGTAGTGGTAGACGGCCCTGACATTCGGACCCAGTCGCCCGAGAGCCCGTTCGATGTCATGGCCCGTTCCCGGTGGCCCCGGCACGAAGACGGCGGAGATCAGCGACGATAGAACGCTCTCGATGATCGCTCCCTCGCCGAGGATCAACTCGGCACGACGGACACATTCCTCGATATGTCCTCGGCCGTATCGTCACGGACCTGAAGCAGAACGTGGCACACCCTCGTCATTGCCGGCGGGGGTTTCGACACGTCGCCATGCTCGAGGGCACGCAGCGCACTCTTCGACATGAAGGCGCCGAAGGCCGAGCGGATACGTCGCTTGGTCAACCAGCTCATTACCAATCATAACCTGCAGCGGCCACCGGCCCAATCGCTGGAAAAAGCCCAGCGCGCACGTCGCGATGAAATGACGAATGAGGCCATTCGACCACGCTGCTGACCAGACCATGCTTCACTGGATTGATGTAGCAATGCTCCACGTGTCGGGCATAATCATCCTCGTCGCGTATGAGATGCTCCCAAAATCGGCGCTGCCAGATGCCCCGCTCTCCATTTGCGAGACGAGCCGGGCTTAGGCGTTCAGTTCTTGGCAACTCCCGTGCGAAGCGATTTTTGATCAGCCGCCAGCGCGTTGAAAAGTCGGCATCATCAGGCGGTAGCGTCCAGACTGCGTGCAGATGATCGGGCATGACAACGAAGGCATCGATTTTGAAAGGGTATCTCTCCCGAGTCGCAGCTATGGCCGAACGCCAGAGATCGATATGTTCGATCAGCAGACCAAGACGCCGATCGAGGAGGTTGACGGTGAAGAACCAACAACCGCCTGGAACGAATGCGCGACGATAGTTGGGCATGGACTCGAAGCCAACGTCGAGATGATGGATGGCCTACCGATGCGGCTGAGTGGAGACAAGAGCCGACGACAGCTGAGCGTCTGTGGCGGCGGATTACGGCTTCGCCTAATCCGCCCTACGCATTCCACTCCGTAGGGCGGATTAGCGCAGCGTAATCCGCTATGCTCGACAAGGATCAACGGCTAGGCTTCCCAGCAGCAACGCAAGCTGCTACCGAAGTCTTCTCGCGGCAATCAGGCTGCGCCTCAAACGATGGAGGCCATCATGCGCAAGATCGATGATCTCGACAACCTCCCCAGCTTTCAGCGTCACGCGTAAGCGGCGGAATTCCTATCCCTCAGAAACGCATGTGAAGCGTGGACGGCGCTTCGTTCACGGCGATGTCGAGCTCAGCGAGAAGCTCGGCCGCAACGATCTCTGCCCATGCGGCTCCGGACGCAGGTTTCAAGGCCTGCTGCATGACGTCCGGACGCTATGACGGCGTCAACCGCGACGACTACTTTCAGGGAGTAGGGCGGTTAGTGGCGCGAGGGGCTGACACGTAGGTCCGATGGCCCTTCCGCGGAGTTGCGCTTGTGCCATGCCCCTCACCCGGATTGCTGCGCAATCCGACCTCTCCCCGCAAAGAGCGGGGAGAGGTTGCACCGCCTGCGCCGACAACAATTGCCCCAATGAACCGGCCAATTCTTCAACGTGATCCGAGCTATTGCCGCGCCAACGGTGCGCTCCCTCTCCCCGTCCTTCACGGGGAGAGGGTTGGGGTGAGGGGCGACCGCACGGGCAGTATGAGTTGCGAGTTCGTCGGTGTGAGCTTGCCCGAGGCGCGGTAGGCGCAACTACCGCTTCTTCCACCCACCGCGCTTCCCTGGTGCGCCGCCGGTCGATCGTGGTGCGGGGCCGAATTCCGGGCCGGACTCCCGCGAGTTGGTTGGCTGGATGATCTTGCTGCTGCTGCCGAAAGGTTTGGGCGGCAGCTTGGCGTTGGGGCGGTAGGGCAGGGACTCTGGGCCGTGCATCT
Organism: Bradyrhizobium sp. ORS 285; assembly: GCF_900176205.1. NCBI lineage: Bacteria > Pseudomonadati > Pseudomonadota > Alphaproteobacteria > Hyphomicrobiales > Nitrobacteraceae > Bradyrhizobium > Bradyrhizobium sp. ORS 285. The sequence continues at coordinate 5,978,722 of NZ_LT859959.1, read as the reverse complement.
CGTCGAGATGGGGCTTGTGGACCTTGGAGCCGCTGCTTGAGCCGCCGCTGAGGATATCGTCGAGCGATGGCGCGAGCGGGTCGCGGGGCTTCATCCTACCCCGGCCGCCCTTGGCGGCCGACCCTCCCCCTCCAGGGGAGGGTGAAGAGGCCGCGCGGTCGCCGCGGCCCTTCATCGCAGCCGTCGGTAGATTGGCGGCGTCGCCGTATTTCTTGGCGCCGGCGTAAGAGCCGGCCTTGTCCTGCACGGTGCGCTGCTTGGCGGTGGGGTCGTCGACGACGGCGAGCTCGGTGGCGCGCAGGCGCTTGACTTCGTCGCGGAGGCGGGCGGCTTCCTCGAAGTTCAGGTCGGCGGCGGCCTCGCGCATGCGGGTTTCGAGGTCGGCGAGCACGGCCTCGAAATTGTGGCCGATCGAGATGACGTCGTCGGTGGTTGTGCCGCCGCCGGTTTCGATCAGCACGTGGTCGCGCTCATAGACCGAGTTGAGGATGTCGCCGATCGACTTCTTCACGCTCTCCGGCGTGATGCCGTTGAGCGTGTTGTACTCCATCTGCTTCTCGCGGCGGCGCGTGGTCTCGGCCATCGCGCGCTCCATCGAGCCCGTGACCTGGTCGGCATAGAGGATGACCTTGCCGTCGACGTTGCGCGCGGCTCGGCCGATGGTCTGGATCAGCGAGGTCTCGCTGCGCAGGAAACCTTCCTTGTCGGCGTCGAGGATCGCGACCAGAGCGCATTCGGGAATGTCGAGGCCCTCGCGCAGCAGGTTAATGCCGACCAGCGCGTCGAACGCCCCGAGGCGAAGGTCGCGGATGATCTCGATGCGCTCGATGGTGTCGATGTCACTGTGCATGTAGCGGACGCGGATGCCCTGCTCGTGCAGATATTCGGTGAGGTCCTCGGCCATGCGCTTGGTCAGCACCGTGATCAGCGAGCGATAGCCCTTCTGCGCTGTGGCGCGGACCTCGCCGAGGAGGTCGTCGACCTGGGTGCGGGCGGGCCTGATATCAACGGGCGGGTCGATCAGTCCGGTCGGACGGATGACCTGCTCGACGAACACGCCGCCGGCCTCGTTGATCTCCCAGGCCGCAGGAGTAGCTGACACTGCGACCGTCTGCGGCCGCATCATGTCCCATTCCTCGAAGCGCAGCGGGCGGTTGTCCATGCAGGAGGGCAGGCGGAAGCCGTATTCGGCCAGCGTCGCCTTGCGGCGGAAGTCGCCGCGGAACATGCCGCCGATCTGCGGCACGGTGACGTGGCTCTCGTCGGCGAAAACCAGCGCGTTGTCGGGGACGTATTCGAACAACGTCGGCGGCGGCTCGCCGGGCAGGCGTCCGGTGAGATAGCGCGAGTAGTTCTCGATGCCGGCGCAGCTGCCGGTCGCCTCCATCATCTCCAGATCGAAGGTGGTGCGCTGCTCCAGCCGCTGCGCCTCGAGCAGGCGGCCTTGCGCGTGCAGCTGGTCGAGCCGCATCCTCAATTCGGATTTGATCGACTTCATCGCCTGCACCAGGGTGGGGCGCGGCGTGACATAGTGCGAATTGGCGTAGACCTTGATGAACTCCAGCTCGTCCTGCTTGTGGCCGGTGAGCGGATCGAACTCCTCGATGTTCTCCACGGTGTCGCCGAACAGGTTCACGCGCCAGGCGCGGTCCTCATAGTGCGCCGGGAAGATGTCGATGACGTCGCCGCGGACACGAAAGGTACCGCGGGTGAAATCGTGCTGCGTGCGCTTGTATTGCAGGGCGACGAGGTCGGCGATCAGCTGGCGCTGGTCGATGCGCTCGCCCTTCTTCAGCGCGAAGGTCATCGCGGTGTAGGTCTCGACCGAGCCGATACCGTAGATGCAGGACACCGAGGCGACGATGATGACGTCGTCGCGCTCCAGCAGCGCGCGCGTCGCGGCGTGGCGCATGCGGTCGATCTGCTCGTTGATCGAGGAGTCCTTCTCGATATAGGTATCGGTGCGCGGGACGTAGGCCTCGGGCTGGTAGTAGTCGTAATAGGAGACGAAGTACTCGACCGCGTTGTCCGGGAAGAAGCTCTTGAACTCGCCATAGAGCTGCGCGGCGAGCGTCTTGTTCGGCGCGAGGATGATCGCGGGACGCTGCGTCGCCTCGATCACCTTGGCCATGGTGTAGGTCTTGCCGGAGCCGGTGACGCCGAGCAGCACCTGGGTGCGGTCGTTGCGCGCGATGCCCTCGACCAGCTCCTTGATCGCCTGCGGCTGGTCGCCCTTGGGCTCGTAGGCCGACTTGATCTCGAAGCGGACGCCGCCTTCGCTCTTTTCCGGGCGCGGCGGGCGATGCGGGGTCCAGACGCGCAGCGAGCCGTCGTCCTTGCGGAACTCAGGACGCCCCTCGCGGATCAGCGACTCCAGCGCTTCCGCCGTGGCCTTGACGCCGAGCGCCTCCATCTTGCTGCGCGGCGGGCGGGCGAGGGCTTCATCGTCATCCTCGGCCGTGGGCAGGCCGAGCTGCCGCGCCAGTTCCGGATCGAGCGTGGGGATGGTGGCGGCGGTGCCGTAATTGGCCTGCGGCGCTTCGGAGAGGCCCGTTGCTTCGTCGCTCTCATCGGCGGCTTGGCTCGAACGCGCGCCGGCCGGCTGCGGATTCGGCCGCAGCGGCATCGCGCGCTCCGAGCCGTCACGCGTCGCGAGGTCCTCGCTCTTGCTCTTGGTCGAGGCCCGCGCACGATGCGCTGCCGCCTCGCCGCCGCTGCGCCGGTCCCAGGAATTGTCCGGCGGAGGCTTCAGTCCCGTTGATGAGCCGATGCCGCTCTCGCCGCGGTTGATGGCGGGGTTGAGCAACTCGGCAAGCGCCGGCGCGATCGGCTGAACGTCCGGACGGTGCGCCTTGGATTTCGGTGTACGGCCGGGCTTTTTGGGAGTGTCGGGGGTCTTCGCCATGGGCCGAATATGGGACCGATGGGGCCGACATGAAAGAGTGAACGCGCCTTGTCACCAGCCCTGCTGACAGCATGGTGGCAGCAGCTATGGGCAAGCCGCTCCGCTCATTTCCGGCGATCGCCCTGGGGAAGCGACCGCCGGAGCAATGGTTCGGCGCGATGGCGCCGCCGGATGGTTAATGCCGGGTGGGCGGTTCGACGATGTCGAGATGGACGCCGTGGCAGGCCACGCATTGCAGCGCCCAGTATTCCGAGCCGCCGCGGCCATTGATGACGCTGAGGATGCTCAGTTCCGCATCACAGTCCGGGCATCGCGTGCGAACCGAAAAAGCGAGGTGTTTGACGGCAGGCTCAGCCATGAATTGCAGTCCGCATTACGAATACACTCGGCATTTCGAATTGGCGTTGTGAATGTCGGTTGGAACCGTCTTCAGCGAAGGTGGATGCATCGAAGCGGTACTCTCGGAGATTGTTCCACGCCGCGCTATCCGTCTTTTCCCGGGGTTCGTTCGATATCCTCCGTCGGCTGCAAATTCGTCGCACTATCCCCAGCGTTTCCGGAACCGGTCGATGTGGCTCTTGGCATCGGCAACCGCCATGTCTGCATCCGACCAGGCAAAGCCGACTTCGAGAGAGGGAAACGAGACACCATTGATCACCACGGGAGTCATGTCTGCGCGGCGAATCCGCGCGTGCCACAAGCCCTTTCCTGCTTCGAACGGCTCGATGGCGAAGTCCTCGTACAAGTACGTCATTGCCCAGTCCTGGATATCCCGAACGGCAATGACAGCATGAATACGTCTGGCCAAGTGTGAACGGGTTCACACGGCAGCGTCTTTTTTGCCAGTATCTTTCCGTTGCGCGTTCCGTGTGGCGGATTGCGCGGCGGCCCGCATGATCCAGCGCCGAAACGCGGTGAAATCGCGCCGTCCGGCCTGGAAGCTGCGATAGACCAGGTACCAGCGCTCGCCTTTTGGGACGGTCAGCGCGAACGGTGCAACCAGGCGTCCGGCCGCGAGATCGTCGTCGATGTAGGGACGGATGCCCATCGCGACGCCGAGCCCGTCGATGGCCGCCTGCAGCGCATGGCCGTAATACTGAAACTCCGTACCTCGCGCGGTGATGCGCGTAACGCCGGCGGCCTTCAACCAGAGTGACCAGTCCTCGGCCGCGTGCGACACGCGTAGCAGGCTGGGGCCCTTGAGATCGGCCGGCCGCTTCAGCGTCGCGGCCAGCCGCGGCGTGCACACCGGCAGCAGGTCGGCCGCGAACAGCGGCTCGGCGACCAGGCCCGGCCAGGCGCCGTCGCCGAGCTTGATGCCGCAGCTCCAATCGTCGCCGAACGGCACCGCCGCGCCGCCGGTGGTGATGCGCACCTCGATGTCAGGCTCCTCGGTGCTGAAATCAGCGAGCCGCGGGATCAGCCATTTCATCGCGAATGTGGGTCCGACGCCGAGCGTCAGCACGCGCATCGCCGACGGCGCCATGATCTGCGCGGTCAGGCTCGACAGCGCATCGAAGATCGGCGTCAGCCCGCTCTGATAGGCACGGCCGGGCGCGGTCAGCGCGAGCCGGTTGGCCTTGCGCTCGAACAGCACGACGCCGAGCCGCTGCTCCAGCAGGTTGACCATGCGGCTGATTGCGGCGGCGGACACGCTGAGCTCGCTGCCGGCCGCTGCGAAGCTGCCTGTGCGCGCCGCCGCCTCGAATGCCTTGATGCCGTTCAGGAACAGAAGCCGCCGCATGCGAGCCCTCAGGAAAGCTGATGGAGGGCAAGATAACTCGGTTTGCGCTATCGCCGCCAGTGCGAGATCCTTGCGGGCAGAGGAGATCAGCCATGACGCCGGTTTTGATTGCAGCGCTCGGATTGCTGATGGTCGCGACGGCGTTCCTGTCGGGCCTGTTCGGCATGGCCGGCGGGCTGATCCTGATCGGCGTGCTGCTCGCGCTGATGCCGCTACCGGCGGCGATGGTGCTGCACGCGATCACGCAGATGGCCTCCAATGGCTGGCGCGCGGTGCTGTGGCGCCGCCACATCCGCTGGCGGCCGGTCGCGGTCTATCTGATCGGCTGCGCGCTGGCGCTCGGCGCCTGGTCGCTGGTGCACGTGCCGGACAAGCCGGCGGCGCTGCTGCTGCTCGGCGTCACGCCGTTCATGGCGCGGCTGATGCCGGCCTCGCTGAAGCCCGATCCGGAGAGCGTCTGGCAGGGCGCGACCTACGGCATGATCTGCATGGGGCTAATGCTGATGACCGGCGTGTCCGGCCCGCTGCTCGACACCTTCTTCCTCGGTGCGCGGTTCGACCGCCGCTCGATCGTCGCCACCAAGGCGACCTGCCAGGTCGCGAGCCATCTCACCAAGCTGATCTATTTCGGCGGGATCATCGACCAGGCCGCAAGCCTCGATCCGCTGCTCGCAGCCGTCGCGATCGCAGCATCCGTGCTCGGCACGACGCTGGCGCGGCGGCTGCTGGAGGCAATGAGCGAGCAGCAGTTCCGCACCTGGGCCAGCCGGATCATCACGGCGGTCGCGAGCTACTACATCCTCTATGGCGGCTGGCTGCTGCTGCTCGCGCAGCGCTCCGTCGCAGCCGAATGAGGGACGCATGAGCACGGATCCGCTGGTGCTGGATTTCGTCGAATGGATCGCGCGCGAGCCGCGCAGCCATGCCGAGGTGGTCGCGACCTGGCGTACCAGCTGCCCGCGGCTGACGGTGTGGGAGGATGCCGCCGATCTCGGCTATGTCGCGCGCGAGGCGATCGCCGGCCTAGGCCTCTGCATCGTCGTCACCGCGACCGGCACGCAGCTGCTGCGCGACAACGGCCGTATCCTCAGCTAGACTCGATCCACCAAAGGGAGGATCGACCGGGCATGGCACTGAAGCTGTTCGAACTCGTGGGCACCGATGCGGGGCGGCCGTTCAGCCCATTCTGCTGGCGCACGCGCATGGCGCTGGCGCACAAGGGCCTGAGCGCAGAGACGATCCCCTGGCGCTTCACCGAAAAGAGCGCGCTGGCGCCGCATGGTGCGGAGAAGGTGCCGGTGATGCTCGATGGCGAGCGGGCGGTGGTCGATTCCTGGGTGATCGCCGGCTATCTCGAAGACACTTATGCCGATCGTCCCTCGCTGTTCGGCGGCGCCGGCGGCCGCGCGATGGCGCGCTTCATGAACGCCTGGGGTGACATCACTGTCGTCGGCGGCATCTTCCCGCTGATCATCGCTGATATCCCCAAGAACCTGGCCGCCGAGGACGCGGCGTATTTCCGCGCCTCGCGCGAAGCGCGGCTTGGCAAGAGCCTGGAAGAGATCATGGCGCCCCGCGACCAGGCGGTCATCGGCTTCCGCAGATCGCTGGAGCCGCTGCGCCAGACCTTGAAGGCGCATCCCTTCATCGGCGGCCATGCGCCTGACTATGCCGACTACATCGTGTTCGGCGGCTTCCAATGGGCGCGCGTGGTGAGCCCGTTCAAGCTGCTGGAGGAGACTGACAGCGTCTACGCCTGGCGCGAGCGGCTGCTCGACGCCTTCGACGGGCTGGCGCGGAAGTCGCCGGGATATCCGGTCTAGGACGCCGGCGACCGGCGGTCGCGCCACGCCGCCAGACCTTCGCCCAACTCGCGGCCGCCGACGAGGCGTGCGAACTGCTCGCTTTCGACATCAAGCCCTTCGCCGATCGTCATGTTGAGGCCGCGCGTCGTCGCGGTGATCACGCTGGCGACGGCGTCGGGACCGTGGCGGATGATGCGTTGGGCGAGCGCGCGCGCCGCGGGCAGCAGCTGGTCGTGCGGCACGATCGCGTTAATGAGGCCGATCTCGAAAGCGCGCTGGGGCGTGAACGCATCGCCGGTCAGCAGCAATTCGAGCCCGCGCTTGCGGCCGACCAGGCGCGGCAGCCGCTGCGTGCCGCCGAAGGTCGGCGGCATGCCGAGCCGGATCTCCGGCTTGGCGAAGCTGGCGCGCTCGCTGGCGACCGCCAGATGCACGGCCTCGGTGATCTCGCAGCCGCCGCCGAAGGCAAGCCCGTTCACGGCGGCGATCACCGGCTTGCGGAATGCCTCCAGCCGCGCGGTCATCGCCTGGCCGCGCCGCACGAAGTCGCGCAGCGCGACGGCGCGGCCCTGGCTGACGCTCTCCGAGAATTCATGAATGTCGGCGCCGGCCGAGAAGGCGCGCTCACCGGCGCCGGTCAGGATCACGGCCCTGATGCCGGGCTCGGTCTCGATGCGGTCGAGCGCGGCCATCAGCGCGTCGATCAGGGCGTAGCTCAGCGCATTCAGCCGCTGCGGCCGGTTGAGCGTGAGCAGGGCGGTGTGATCGGAGACGTGAAGCAGAACGGGATCGGTCATGGCGGCGCCTCGCTGGCTGGCAGATGGTGCAGCGAAGACTAGGCGCGAGGCCAAGCGAGGTATATTCACTGGTGAGTATACATCGCCGAGCGCTGCCATGGCCCGTTCCTCCGATCCCACCCGTGCGCGTATTCTCGCTGCGGCGAACAAGCTGTTCTATGCCGACGGCATCCGCGCCGTCGGCGTCGATGCGGTGGCCGAGAAGGCCGGTATCACCAAGAAGACGCTGTACTACCATTTCCGCAGCAAGGACGACCTCGTCGCGGCCTATCTCGCCGCGCGTGACCAGCCGAACCTGGCGCTGTTCAAGCGCTGGTTCGATGAGGCCGAAGGCGCCTTGCCTGAGAAGATTGCAGCGATCTTCCGTCATCTCGCCGAGTCCGCGCGGCACCCGAAGTGGCGCGGTTGCGGCTTCCTGCGCACGACGGCGGAGCTCGCCAATCTGCCCGGTCACCCCGCGATCAAGATCGGCGCCGCGCACAAGAAGAAGTTCGAGGCCTGGCTGCGGGCGATTTTCGAGGAGGCCGGCATCGAACGTGCAGCCGAACTGGCACGCCAGATGCTGCTGCTGCTCGACGGCTCGTTCGCGGTCGTGCTGCTGCATCGGGATGCCAGCTACATGGAGACCGCGGGCGAGGCGGCGCGAGCGTTGGTCGCGGCGGCGTTGCCGCGGCGAACGAGATCCACGGCGGCGCGTGCGCGCTAGCTCGGGGTCGGCTCGTCGGCACCGGCTGCAAGCGCATGCCGAGCATCTCGCGGACAGCATCGAGATGCGGCAGCACGGCTACGCATTTGTCGCGCGACTGCTCGGTCGGCGGCACGATGTCCGGCACCATCAAGGTGATCGCGCCTGCCGCGTGCGCCGCCGCGACGCCGGGATTGGAGTCCTCGATCGCGACGCAGGCCGGCGCCCGCGTGCGCAGCCGCTCGGCGGCGAGCAGATAGAGATCCGGGTGCGGCTTGGCGCGGCTGACATCGTCGCGCGTCAGAACCGCATCGAAGCGATGGTCGATCCCCGCGAGCCGAAGATGCTCGGCCGCCGTGCTGCGCGACGACGAGGTGACGACGGCCTTGGGCAGGCCGGCCGCCTCGATCGCATCGAGCAGGTCGATCACGCCGCGCTTCAGCGGCATGCCCGCATGCAGGATCTCCGCGGTCTTCGCGGCGAACAGGCGGTTGACTTCGATCAGCGGAAAGTTGTCGCCGAAATGATCGCGCAGGGTGCGCTCATTGTCGGGACCGGGAATGCCGATCATCGCGTGGCAGAGTTCGACGACGCCGTCGCGGTAGCCGAGCGCATTCATCGCCGCGATGGAGGCTTCGAGATAGACCTTCTCGGTGTCGAGCAGGGTGCCGTCCATGTCGATCAGGACGGCTTCGACGTGCCAGCGTGTCACGATGTCGGCTCCGAGTCGCGGGCCAGCTTCGTCAGACAATTGCTGCACAGGCAGTCCTTGAACCGGCTTTGCCCGTCTTTCGGCAGCGGCAGGCGAACGCTCTCGTCGAAGCACCAGCACGCGCCGCCGGGATCGCAGCTGAATTCCGTGCCGCAGGACTCGCAGATGAGCTGTCGCGCGGTCACGTTTGCTAAACGATTTGTCACGTTCGGAACCACGTTCGGCCGGTCCTTTTTCATGTCCGGTTCATCTGGTGGGGCAAGTATAGTGCGCAGCAATACCGGGCGCCAGCACACCGGCATCGAACCTGTTCATGATGCTGGCGCACTCAGTCTGACGCAGCATTCGATGAGGCTTTGGCATGGCCCGTGATCCCCAGGCGGCCCTCGTGGCGTTGAACCGCTTCGGCTTCGGCGCGCGCGGCGGTGCTTCGGGTGATCTCCTCAATGCGGCGTCGGATCCGCGCGGCTTCGTCAAGGCGGAGCTGCTGCGGCCGAGCGGTGCTCTGCTCGAGGTCCCCGGTCTGCAGCCGACGCCCGCGCTGGCCGAGGCCGTGTTCGCCTACCAGGAGGAGGTCAAGCGGGCGCGCGAAGCCGCGGCGAAGTCGGCCGCCGAGACGCCGGCGGCGGAGCAGCCCGGCCAGACCCGCCTGTCGACGAACGGCGCCGACGCTCCGATGACCGCAACGGCCTCGGCTGCACCGACCACAGGCGCCAGCATGGCCCCTGCTGCGGGAGAGGCGGCACAGGCCAAGCCTGCTCAGCCGCAGCAGCCCCCGAACGTGGTGCAGAAGACCTTCCGCGCCGAAGCGCTGGCGCGGCTGCAGCGCGCGGTGCTCGCCGATTGTGGCTTCACCGAGCGTCTGGTGGCGTTCTGGTCGAACCATTTCTGCATCTCCGCAGGCAAGGGCGAGCTGGCGCGGATGTGGGCCGGTTCGTTCGAGCGCGAGGCGATCCGGCCGCACGTGCTCGGGCGCTTCGCCGACATGCTGAAGGCGGTCGAGCAGCATCCGGCGATGCTGTTCTTTCTCGACAACCAGGAATCGCTCGGCCCTGACTCGCGCGCCGGCCAGAACCGCAAGCGCGGCCTCAACGAGAACTTGGCGCGCGAGATCATGGAGCTGCATACGCTCGGCGTCGGTGGCGGCTACACGCAGGAGGACGTGACCTCGCTGGCGCGCATCATTACCGGCTGGAGTTTTGCCGGCCGCAATGCCCGCAACGGCGCGCCGGGCAGCTTCGTGTTCAATGCCAATGCGCACCAGCCGGGGCCGCAGACCTTGCTCGGCAAGGTCTATCAGGATGACGGCGTCACGCAGGGCGAGGCCGCGCTCGCCGACATCGCGCGCCATCCCTCGACAGCGAAATTCGTCGCCACCAAGCTTGCGCGCCATTTCATCGCCGATGATCCGCCGCCGGCGCTGGTCGCGCGGCTCGAGGCCGTGTTCAAGAAAAGCGACGGCGATCTCAAGGCGGTGACGCTGGCGCTGGTCGATTCCGATGAAGCGTGGTCTGCGCCACTGACCAAGATCCGCTCGCCCTATGAGTTCCTGGTCGCCGGGGGGCGTCTCTTGGCGCGCGTGCCCGAGGATCCCGGCTTCTATCTCAACTCGCTGAACACGCTTGGCCAGCCCTTGTGGGCGCCGGCCGGTCCCAACGGATTCGCCGACAGCAATGCAATGTGGGCCGCGCCCGAGGGCATGAAGCTGCGGCTCGACATCTCGGCGCAACTCGCCGCACGGCTCGGCAACAACATCGATCCGCGTGACCTGCTCGATCTCGTCGCGGGCGAGGCGACGTCCACCGAGACGCGGCGCACGATCGAGCGCGCGGAATCGCGCCAGCAGGCGCTGGCGCTGCTGTTGATGGCGCCGGAATTCCAGAGGAGATGACGATGGAGCGGATCACGACCTCGCTGTTGACCTCGCGACGGCAATTGATGTTGGCCGGCGCCTCCTTTGCCGCCTGGGCGTATTTGCCCAAATTCGCCCGCGCGGCCGACGCGCGCGATCCACGGCTGATCGTCGTCATCCTGCGCGGCGCGCTCGACGGGCTCGCCACGGTCGCGCCGGTCGGCGATCCCGATTATGCCGGACTGCACGGCGCCATCGCGCTCGCATCCGATGGACCGCACCCGGCGCTGCCGCTGGATTCGTTCTTTGCGCTGCATCCGTCGATGCCGGAATTCGCGCGCATGTATCGCGACAACAAGGCGGCCGTCATCCATGCGGTCGCGACGCCGTATCGCGAGCGCTCGCATTTCGACGGCCAGGATGTGCTCGAAAGCGGCTTTGCCGGTCCCGGCCGCGTGCAATCCGGCTGGCTCAACCGCGCGATGGAGGCGCTGCCGCGCGGGCCGCGCGTCTCCGGCGCGCTCGCGGTCGGACCGACCGCACCGCTGGTGCTGCGAGGCGCCGCGCCCACCGTGGGCTGGGCGCCGGTGACCCTGCCGCAGGCGGACGACGACACCGCGATGCGGCTGGTCGATCTCTACACGCATCGCGATCCCGTGCTGGCGTCGGCGCTGTCGCAGGGACTGAAGCTGGAGAAGGTCGCGTTCGGCGACGAAATGAAGCCCAAGCCAGGCGGCAACCAGATCGCGGCGATGCGCCAGGTCGCGCGTGGGGCGGCGAAGCTGATCGCGGCCGACGATGGTCCGCGCATCGCGGCGCTGGCCTTCGACGGCTGGGACACCCATGCGAACGAAGGCGGCGCAGTCGGCCGTCTTGCGCAGCTGCTCTCGGGGCTGGATGGCGCGCTCGCGGAGTTCGAAAGCGGGCTTGGCCCGCGCTGGCGCGACACGGTGGTGGTCGTCGCCACCGAGTTTGGGCGCACGGCGAAGATCAACGGCACGCAGGGCACCGATCACGGCACCGGCACGATTGCGCTGCTCGCCGGCGGCGCGGTCAAGGGCGGTCGCGTGATCGCCGACTGGCCGACGCTGAAGATGGCGAGCCTCTATCAGGGGCGTGATCTCGCGCCGACCACGGATCTGCGCGCCGTGTTCAAGGGCGTGCTCGCCGATCATCTCGGCCTCGGTGAGCGCGCGCTCGGCGACAGCGTGTTTCCCGAGAGCGCGGCCGTGAAGCCGATGAAGGGGCTGGTGGCGTAAGCCACTCAGCCGTTCGTTATCTGAGAGCGGCCCTGGGTCCGCCTTCGATCGCGCGAGAGATCGCCCCATCGGTGGCACGGTCAGCAGGCGCATCGCAGCGCAAAGTCTGCTAATCCTGGGTGCAGCGGCACATCATCCAGGAGATCAGCATGTTCATCGCCATGAATCGCTTTCGCGTCGCCAAGGGCTCGGAAGCCGCCTTCGAGCAGGTCTGGCTGTCGCGCGACAGCCATCTCGACAAGGTGCCCGGCTTCGTCGAATTTCACCTGTTGAAGGGCCCAGAGGCCGAGGACCACACGCTCTACGCCTCGCACACGATCTGGGCGTCAAAGACGGCTTTCGAGGACTGGACCAAATCCGAAGCCTTCCGCATGGCTCACAAGGGGGCGGGCGACAACAAGCCGCTCTATCTTGGACCTCCGCAGTTCGAGGGGTTCGAGGTGAAGCAGACGGTGGGCGGGAAGAAGTAAGCTGTCCGCGAAAGGTTGAGGCGCTTCCTCCTAACTTGGACGGAGTAATCTCACCCCGTTCCGCGGCTCGACATCAATGTAAACGATCGCTCAAAGCAGCACTTCCCGTGCGGCTGCCCCTCACCCCACCCCTCTCCCCGTGAAGAACGGGGAGAGGGAGCGCACCGGCGGTTTTGAAGCTGATCGGATTACACGGCCAACGCACAGAGCTGTCCCAGATAGTAGCTTCATATTAGGGACATTGAGCAGGATTGTTGCCTCCATCGACACATTGAGGCAGTCTGTCTCAGCATCGGCGACAAAACCTCTCCCCGCTCTTTGCGGGGAGAGGTCGGATTGCGCAGCAATCCGGGTGAGGGGCATTTCACATACGGGGCCCAGACATAGGTCTATCGGACGGGCACTGCGGCTCGAGTTCAGTGTGAGCGATCGCTCAAAGCAAGCACTTCCCGTGCGGCTGCCCCTCACCCCAACCCTCTCCCCGTAAGAACGGGGAGAGGGAGTGCACCGTTGCCGTGGCTCCTCTCTCGGCCCGAAGTGGCTGCTTCTCGGCACAAAGCGCCCCGTTTACTGATGGGAGCGGTCGAACGCGTGATCGGTCTGTCAGTCGGAGCGGCCCCCTGACCCGCATGCGACGAAAGGTCCCCGCGGGAACTGGAGGCTCACTCGTCTGTTATCGGGTGATGATCAGCCGACAACCGCTCAGTGTCCGAACCACCGAGGAAGTTCTCGGTCTGATCAGCGCGTTGGCTGTCGCGATCTTCGCGGTCATCATCATTGCGCTGTTGTATTTCGGCCGTGACATCTTCGTTCCAGTGGCGCTGGCCATTCTGCTCAGCTTCGTTCTGGCGCCGCTGGTGGCGCAACTGCAGCGGCTTCGGGCTCCGCGCGGGCTGGCGGTCGTCAGTGTGGTCGTTCTCGCCTTCGTGGTGATCTTTGCGCTCGGCAGCCTGCTCGCCACGCAACTCGCCCAGCTCGCCAGCGAGTTGCCGAACTATCAATCGACGATGAGCAACAAGATCCAGTCGTTCCGCGACACCAAGGCTGGGCGAGGAACGCTCGAGCGTGCGTCGGACATGCTCAAGGATCTGGGCAAGGAGCTCGACAAGCCGAAGGAGCCGGAGGCGCCCCGGCCGCCGAGCGGACTCCGAGGGACTCCTTCGACGCCTGTGGCCCCGATTCCGGTCGAGGTGCGCCAGCCTGATCCCGGAGCGTTGGACAGTCTTCGCACGCTGATCTCGCCGCTCATTCATCCCCTGGCGACCACCGGCATCATCATCATCTTCGTGATCTTCATCCTGCTCCAGCGCGAGGATCTCCGGAACAGGCTCATTCGCCTCGCCGGCTCCTCCGACCTGCAGCGCACCACGGCGGCGCTCGATGATGCGGCCTACAGGCTCAGTCGACTGTTCCTGACCCAGCTTGCCCTGAACGGCGGATTTGGCGTCGTGATCGGGGTTGGGCTGTGGCTCATCGGCATTCCCAGCGCCATTCTCTGGGGGATCCTCGCCGCTGCGCTGCGGTTCGTGCCCTATATCGGCGCCGTCATCGCTGCAGCCTTTCCGCTGGCGCTGGCTGCGGCAGTCGACCCCGGCTGGACGATGCTGATCTGGACGCTGGCGCTGTTTGTCGTGGTCGAGCCGCTGCTCGGGCACGTCATCGAACCCATGGTCTACGGACGAAGCACGGGTCTGTCCCCGGTCGCCGTGGTCGTGTCCGCCGCGTTCTGGACCGCTCTGTGGGGCCCCATCGGGTTGGTGCTCGCGACGCCGCTGACGGTCTGCCTAGTCGTCATCGGACGGCATGTGGAGCGCCTGGAGTTCCTCGACGTGATGTTCGGCGATCGTCCGGCGCTGTCGCCGCCCGAGATCTTCTATCAGCGCATGCTCGCGAACGATCCAACGGAAGCGGCCGAGAAAGCCGAGGAGTTTTTGAAAGAGCGGTCCCTGATCGCCTATTGCGATGAGGTCGCCGTCAAGGGGCTGCAGTTGGCCCAGGCCGACGCCGAGCGAGGGGCGCTCGCTTACGATCGCCTTGCGACCATCCGTGACGCGGTGACCGAGTTGACCGTCGATCTCTCCGACCAGAATGACGCTCCTGCGGCTGGCGAGACGACGACCGATCCAGAAGCGGCGTCAGCCATCGACGGCTCGGCGAGCAACGGGCACGCTGACACGTTACCCGTGCTCAGCAAAGATAGCCTTGCGGAAGGGTGGAGAAGCGAACAGCCGTTGCTTTGCATGGCGGGTCGAACACCGATCGATGAAGCGGCCGCGGTGCTTCTTGCGCAGTTGTTCTCGGCGCACGGATTGGGGGCGAAGGTGTCGGGAGCGGAGGCGCTGTCGACGGCGAACGTCATCAAGCTCGAGCCGGCAGGACTTGCGATTGCCTGCCTGGTTTACCTCGGCCACTCCGGCGTTGCCCATATGCGCTACGGAGTCCGCCGCCTGAAGCGGCGCCTCCCGAGGGCCAAGGTGATGTTGGTCTGCTGCGCGGCGGATCTCGATCAGGACGCAGCGAAGGCGCTGCAAGAAGCGACCAAGGCCGACCTGGTCACTGTGAGCATGGGCGAGGCTGTCAAGGTGTGCATCGACGCCGCGCGGGCCAAGACGTCTCCGCCGGTGCCGTCGGTCAAACTTGATCCGACGACGAATGTTGCATGAGACGCAGTCGAGGCCGGCTGGCCCACCGCCACTTGCAACTTGAAAAGAAGCGGCCCCGGTCAGAGACGGCGACTGACGGGGACCGCTGACGCGCGTGATCTGTGACGGGGGGCCTGATCAAGCGCTCGGGTGTGAGCGTAGGCGCCGGGCGTGACGGCTGCGTGACAGCCGGGTGGTACTACACGGACTTGCGGTAGACGATGAAGCCCGAGCGCTCGGCGATCTTGTCGTAGAGCGCCTGGGCGGTGATGTTGGTCTCGTGGGTCTGCCAGTAGACGCGCCCCGAGCCTGCGGCGCGCGCCTGCGCGTAGACGGCTTCGATCAGCGCGCGGCCGACGCCCTTGCCGCGAGCGGCCTCGCTGGTGAAGAGGTCGTTGAGATAGCAGAGCGGTGCGATCGACGTCGTGGCGCGGTGATACAGATAATGCGCAAGTCCGATCAGCTCGCCGGCGCTCTCGGCGACCAGAGCGTGGACCGGCTCGCTGGCATCGAAGAAGCGAGTCCAGGTGGTCGCGGTGATCTCGGCGGGCAGGGCGGTCGGTCCCGATCGGCCGTAGAACGCATTATAGCCGTCCCACAGGGGCAGCCATCGATCGTAGTCCGCGTGCGCGACTGCGCGCACGGTGAGTGTCTCATGCATGAAGCTTCGCCGCCTGTTCGATGTCGACGGCCTTCGATACCCAGTGCTGCGGCTGCGATCAATCGGGGACTGCCGGCACTGTGTCCGCGCCGGATGGCCTGACCAGCTCAGCATGAAGGATCTGGCCGTCCTCGGTCATCGGCGACAGCGAGAGCTCGCCGCGCCGCTCGATGATGATCAGCAGTGACGCCGCCAGCAGGATCGCGAGTGCCAGGGTCACGGCAACGATTACGACCGTTGATTTCATCGCCATTTGGAGCGCGAGACAATCATCGCCTGTTGTCGCGAAAACCGCGAAGGGTTGTCAAAATGGCTTCCTGCTAAGCGAGCAACGACAAGACGGCGCGGGCCGACAGCACGGTGAGCGTGAAGGTCAATGAGATCGTGCTGGCGGCGATGACGACGGCGACTGCGGTGGTCAGGCCGGAAGGAAGGGTCAGCGTCGCGTTGACGTGGAAGCCGCTGACGATGGTGCTCGGATCGCTATGATGTTCCACTCCCGCGACCTGGCCGCGGACCCAACTGAAGCTCGGAACGGAAGCTCGACGCCACCGGGACATACAACGAATCCCTTACCCCTACATCCGCGAGCGAATCACTCGCAGAGGTAAATTCTAAGGTCACGCTGGGCAGGAATGCGGCGGTCAACGACCAAAAGCGGCGGAAACATGGCGCTAGAGGTATTTGTTCCCGCTAAAACGTGTATTTTCCCCGCTGTTCTACGGGAGGTCGGTAGTCTTACGGTCGCGGTTCAATCGTAGTCGGCGGCGATCCCTGCGGAATCGATCAGGGCCGGCTGCCAGTCCATCGCCACGAAGCCGGGGGTCTGCTCCACCCGGCGCAGCCAGCTGCGGATCTTCGGAAACGTCGAGAGATCGAAATCGCAGCGATCGGCGACGTGGGTGTAGCCGTAGAGCGCGATGTCCGCGACCGTGAGCTGCTTTGCCGCGAAGTAGTCGTTGCTCTTGAGGTGATTCTCCATCACCTGCAGCGCTGCGTAGCCGCGCTCCATCCAGTCTTCCAGCGCGTGCGTCTGCAGGTCGCGTCCGCCTTTCACCAGCAGCAGCCAGAAATAAGCGGCGCCGATGTTCGGCTCGAGCGCGTGCTGTTCGAAGAACATCCATTGCAGCGCTTCGGCGCGCTCGATTCGGGACTCCGGCACCAGCGGCGTGCCGCCGGCGACGTACCACAGGATCGCATTGGACTCGGCGATGTAGCGGTCGTCGCCGACCTCGAGCAGCGGCACCTGGCCGCTCGGATTCTTGGCGAGGAAGTCCGGCGTGCGGCTCTCACCTCTGAGGATGTCGATCTCGATCGCCTGATAGGGCGCGTTCAACAGCGCCAGCGCAAGGCGGACCTTGTAGCTGTTGCCTGAGCGCTGCATCGAATAGAGCTTGTACATCCGGCCAATGTCGAGTTCGAGGAATCATCGCGTGGTAGAATCGCAGATCGGGGCGCGAGATCGTCCCGCAATGCGGCCAGACAATGATGCCGAAGGGCGCGGGCTGCAAGTCCTGTCGGATGGAAAAAGTCGAAATGCGCTACTGCACTGCACGCGCAGACAACAACTTTCCAACAGCCGCCGAAAGCAGAGATCACGCCTGCGCGATGCCCGCGTGTGCTTCGATCTCGGAGCTGCGATCGGCGAGCGCACGGTGCAGCGTCAACGCAAACAGGCTCACCAGAACGATCAAGCCGAGCGGGATCGTCGTGAAGCCGGCGATGCTGCGTGACAGCAGCGGCACGATCCAGGCGGCGGCGAGCAGGCTGAGCTCGTAGTCGCGAAAGCCGTTGGCGAGGCCGTGACGTGCGAAGAAGATGATCGCGACCGCCAGCACCACGAGGTCGTAGTCGAGCACGTAGGGCGTTGCCAGCAGGCTCGCGCTCGCCAGCGCCGAAGCCTTGAGGTCGAATGCCGCCTCGCTCCGCCACAACCAGGCGAGACCGGCCGCGAGCGACAGCGCCAGCAGACTCTGCACCGTGTAAGCGGTTTTGATGTCGGCACCCCAGTGACGTGCTGCGGAGAACACCGACTGGATTTTCTCCCAGCCGGTGCCGCCTTGTTCGAGCACCACCGTCTGTGTGAAGGTCATCGACTGGAAGAACGCATGCCAGACGTCATGGCCGAGCGCGACGAAGCTGATCGCGACCAGCGCAATCACGGTGGCGCCGGCGGCCGCAATCGTCGGCCAGCGCGCGCCGGCGATGAGCGCAACGGGAATCAGGACGCCGAATTGCGGCTTGTAGGCGAGCAGGCCGATGAGCACGCCCGCGAGCCATGGCCGGCCGCGCTCCATCGCGAGCAAGGCGCCGCCGAGCAGCGCAGCGGTAAAGAACGCATTCTGGCCGTGGCCGATGTTGACGAACACGGCGGGAAAGGCGGCGGCGACGAGCAGCGTCTCGGGCCGCGGCAGGATCGCGCGCATCACCAGGAGATAGGCCAGCAGGCTCGAGACCACCCACAGCGCCAGCCCGCCGGCATAGGGCAGCAGGGCCGTGATCGCGGCGATCGCGAAGAAGAACGGCGGATAGTGCCAGCCGAAGAACGGCACGTCGCGGCCGTCGAACACGGCCTTCTCCGTCGCGTGCTGCAGCGGCGGGTCATAGGCATCGGCGGCCTTGCCTTGAAGGGTCAGCACGCCTGCCGCATAGACGTTGGAGAAGTCGGTGCCGATCGGCTTGCCGTTGCGGTCGATCAGCCCATCGGACAGGGCGATCCAGCCGGCGATCGCAGCACACGTGACCGCGAGCAGGATCCAGCTGTAGGACTTGATCCGTGCGGCCGTCAGCCAGTCGCCGGATCGCAGGGCGCACGCGATGGTGGTCATTTCGGCCTGAAAATTGGGACAATCTTGGCGGCAGGCTAGCGAGGCCGCTTTAACGTTCTCTAAAGTCTTGGGAGCCATGTGCCCAAGCTTCTTGCGATGCGGGCCTGCGGGCCTTAAAAGCAGGCGTTTCCCTGACATGACCGGTCGTGGCCCGAAGAGGGTGATCCACGACGCCTGATCCAAGACGCCTGCATAGGAGCTGATGATGTCCTTTCTCGCCGCTGCTCTCGACCGTGTGAAGCCGTCCGCGACCAT
Source organism: Bradyrhizobium sp. ORS 285 (assembly GCF_900176205.1). Classification (NCBI taxonomy): domain Bacteria; kingdom Pseudomonadati; phylum Pseudomonadota; class Alphaproteobacteria; order Hyphomicrobiales; family Nitrobacteraceae; genus Bradyrhizobium; species Bradyrhizobium sp. ORS 285. The sequence continues at coordinate 5,960,107 of NZ_LT859959.1, read as the reverse complement.
CGCGGTCACGGACAAAGCGCGCGTCCTCAAAGCGGCGGGCCGTAACGTCATCGGCCTCGGTGCCGGCGAGCCGGATTTCGATACGCCCGACAATATCAAGCAGGCCGCGATCAAGGCGATCCAGGACGGCAAGACCAAGTACACCGCCGTCGACGGCATTCCCGAGCTGAAGGAAGCCATCATCGGCAAGTTCCAGCGCGAGAACGGCCTGACCTACAAGCCGAACCAGGTCATCGTCGGCGTCGGCGGCAAGCAGGTGCTGTACAATGCGCTGATGGCGACGATCAATCCGGGCGACCAGGTGATCATCCCGGCGCCATATTGGGTCAGCTATCCCGAGATGGTGGCGCTCGCCGGCGGCGAGCCGGTGCCGGTGGTCTGCACCGCAGCCCACGGCTTCAAGCTGCAGCCGGAGGCGCTGGAGAAGGCGATCACGCCGAAGACCAAGTGGCTGATCCTGTGCTCGCCGTCGAATCCGACCGGTGCGGCCTACACCAAGGCCGAGCTGAAGGCGCTCACCGAGGTGCTGGTCAAGCATCCGCATGTCTGGATCATGACCGACGACATGTATGAGCACCTGGTCTATGACGACTTCGTGTTCACCACGCCGGCCCAGGTCGAGCCCTCGCTCTACGACCGCACGCTGACCGTGAACGGCGTCTCCAAGGCCTATTGCATGACCGGCTGGCGCATCGGCTATGCCGGCGGCCCGGCGCAGCTGATCAAGGCGATGGCGACCATCCAGTCGCAGTCGACCTCGAACCCGTGCTCGATCGCGCAATGGGCGGCGGTGGAAGCCTTGAACGGTCCGCAGAACTTCATCCCGGCCAACAACAAGGTGTTCAAGGAGCGACGCGACCTCGTCGTCTCGATGCTGAACCAGGCGAGCGGCATCGAATGCCCGCGTCCCGAGGGCGCGTTCTATGTCTATCCGTCCTGCGCCGGCACGATCGGCAAGACCGCGCCGTCGGGCAAGGTGATCGAGAACGACGAGGGCTTCGTCACCGAGCTGCTGGAGACCGAGGGCGTGGCCGTCGTGCACGGCTCGGCGTTCGGCCTCGGCCCGGCGTTCCGCATCTCCTATGCGACCAAGACCTCGGACCTCGAGGACGCCTGCAAGCGTATCCAGCGCTTCTGCGGCAATCTGAGGTAATCAGGCAACAGCTGCCTCGAAACACCAGAAGTCAAGTTCCAGGCCGAAAGGCGCCATGTTTTGAACATGGCGCCTTTCTTTTGTCCGGAGGTAAGTTCTGGTTGCGTAGGGTTTGAGTTCGATGCGGCTGCTTGTGCTGTCGGTCTTGTTGCTTGTGTCGGTCGCGCCGTTGGCGCAGGCCCACGCCAGTCGGCCCATGCGCGCCGGCGTGCTCGAATGCGAGGGACGCCGCACCAGCGGCAAGCTGGTGATGTCGCAGGCGCGGCTGCGCTGCGTCTTCCGCAGCCAGGGCCGCGCGCCGGAGCGCTACGTCGCCAAAGTCCGCCGCTACGGTCTCGATCTCGGCCTGACGGATGAGACCAGGATGGCCTGGGCGGTCAGCGCGCCCGTCAATGATTTCGGCCGCAGCGAGCTCGGCGGCCGCTATGGCGGCGTGTCGGCCAACGCCGCTGCGCTGGTCGGCTTCGGCGGCAGCTTCCTGGTGCGCGACGCCGATCGCGCCACTCAGCTGCAGCCGATCAGCCTGCAGGGGCAGACCGGCATGAACCTCGCGGCGGGAATCACCGAGGTCGAGCTGGTGCCGCTGCTGCCGATTCATCCGAGCCCGAGCCAGCCGTCGTCCTACTTCTCGCGCTACTATCGCTGAGCACGACGACAATGCCTCGCAGCAGCGCTGCGTGGGGCGACGCGTGTGCGTTCAGGCAGATGAACGCGTGTGCTTCTGGTACGGCTGTAAGCCTTGTGGCATAGATGTGATCGCCCGTGATCATCAGTCCGGTCGACGGGTCTGCATCACAGCTTCATTTCAGCCGGAGTTTATTCATGCGCTCGACCATCCTCGCCGGGCTCACTGCTGCGGCCGTCCTCTGCATCGGCGGCGCGGCCCATGCGCAAGATCGCGTGCGGGTCGGTGTCCTCGAATGCCGCGGCGGCGCCAGCGTCGGCTTCATCGTCGGCTCGGTGACCCATCTCGGCTGCGTGCTGCGCGCCGACGGCATTCCCGAGGACCGCTACGTCGCCACCATCCGCAAGGTCGGCCTCGATCTCGGCATCACCCAGGAATCGCTGCTGGCGTGGGTGGTCTATGCCCCGGTGGCGCGGCTCGGGCCGGGCGATCTCTCCGGCGACTATGCCGGCGCGCAGGGCTCGGCTGCGGTCGGCGTCGGCGTGGGTGGTAACGTGCTGGTCGGCGGCTCCGCCAACTCGATCGCGCTGCAGCCGCTCAGCGTCCAGGGCCAGGTGGGTCTTTCCGTCTCGGCCGGGCTGCAAAGCCTCGAATTGCGTCCAGGGCGCTGAGCTTCCGTTTGCCTTGAACAGACCCTCTTCCCGCAATTGTGCGGGAAGAGCGGCGCCCTCCTTGCACTGCAGCGACGTTTTTCACTCCCCTCCTGCTTGCCAAAGCGGCAGACGAGGCAGAGCATTCGGCTTTGCCGACCCAATCACGGGCCGAGCTCCAGAAACAGGAGGCGGCGAATGGGACAAGACCTGAGAAGTCCCCGAGGTCCACGGTGCATCGCGCTGGTGGGCCCTTTCCAAAGCGGTAAAACCACTCTGTTGGAGGCGATCCTGGCGCGGACGGGCGCGATTCCGCGCGCCGGCAGTGTCGATGCCGGCACCTCCGTCGGCGACGCCAGCGCCGAGGCGCGTCATCACAAGATGAGCGTGGCGATGACCGCGGCGACCACGACCTTCATGGGCGACAGCTACACCTTCCTCGACTGCCCCGGTTCGATCGAGTTCATCCACGACATGCGCGCCGCGCTGCCGGCGGTCGACGCCGCGATCGTGGTGTGTGAGGCGGACGAGAAGAAGCTGCCGCAATTGCAGATCATCCTGCGCGAGCTCGAGGAGCTGCGCATTCCGCGCTTCCTGTTCCTCAACAAGATCGACCGCGCCAATGCGCGCATCCGCGAGACGCTCGCGACGTTGCAGCCCGCCTCGCGCGTGCCGCTGGTGCTGCGCCAGATTCCGATCTGGCACGGCGAGCTGATCGAGGGCTTCGTCGATCTCGCGCTCGAGCGCGCCTTCATCTATCGCGAGCACAAGGCGTCCGAGGTGATCGCGCTCGAAGGCGGCGATCTCGATCGCGAGAAGGAGGCGCGCTTCTCGATGCTGGAGAAGCTCGCCGACCACGACGATTCGCTGATGGAGCAATTGCTGGAGGACATCCCGCCGCCGCGCGACGCCGTGTTCGACGATCTCGCCCGTGAATTGCGCGAGGGCCTGATCTGTCCGGTGCTGCTCGGCTCGGCCTTGCGTGAGAACGGCGTGCTGCGGCTGATGAAGGCACTGCGCCACGAGGCGCCCGGCATCGCCGAGACAGCCAAGCGGCTCGGCGTCAAGGAGACCAAGGAGGCGCTCGGCTACGTCTTCAAGACGCTGCATCTGCAGCACGGCGGCAAGCTGTCGCTGACGCGTGTTCTCACGGGCCATCTCGACGATGGCGCCACGCTGCATGCGGCCTCGGGCGAGGCGGCGCGCGTGTCGGGCGTTCTCGCCGCGACCGGCGCCTATGACAGCAAGCGCGCGGCCGCCGAAGCCGGCGACACGATCGCGCTCGGCAAGCTCGATGCGGTCAAGACCGGCGACACCATTGCGACTGGCAAGATCGCGCCGACCGCGCTGAAAAAGATCGATCCATGCCCGCCGGTGCTGGCGCTCTCGATCGCGGCCGTCGACCGCAAGGACGACGTCAAGCTCGGCCAGGCCCTGCAGCGGCTCCACGAGGAGGATCCGTCGCTGACCATGGTGCAGAACCCGCGCACCCATGACACGGTGCTGTGGGGGCAGGGCGAGATGCATCTGCGCGTTGCGCTGGAGCGGCTGCGTGACCGCTTCGGCGTCAACGTCAAATCGCATCAGCCTGCGATCGGCTATCAGGAGACCATCCGCAAGGCCATCACCCAGCGCGGCCGCCACAAGAAGCAGTCCGGCGGCCACGGCCAGTTCGGCGACGTCGTGCTCGACATCAAGCCGTTGCCGCGCGGCGAGGGCTTCCGTTTCGCCGAGAAGGTGGTCGGCGGCGCGGTGCCGCGCAACTACATCCCCGCGGTGGAGGAGGGCGTCGTCGACGCGCTGGCGCGCGGACCGCTCGGCTTCCCGGTGATCGACGTCGAGGTCACGCTGACCGACGGCTCCTACCACAGCGTGGATTCGTCGGACCTCGCGTTCCGGACCGCGGCGCGGGCCGGGGTCGGCGAGGGCCTGCCGCAATGCGCGCCGGTGCTACTGGAGCCGATCCACACCGTCGAGATCGTCTGTCCGAGCGAGGCGACCGCGAAGATCAACGCCATCCTGTCGGCGCGGCGCGGCCAGATCCTGTCGTTCGACACCCGCGACGGCTGGTCGGGCTGGGACTGCGTTCGCGCCATGATGCCGGAGGCGGAGATCGGTGATCTGATCGTCGAACTGCGCTCGGCCACCGCCGGCGCCGGCAGCTTCACCCGGACGTTCGACCACATGGCCGAGGTGACCGGCCGCGCCGCGGATCACATCATCGCCTCGCATCGCGACGCGGCGTAACCCTGTCCATCGTCCCTCTGGGCCGGGCTGTCGCAGCCCGGCCCCAGCTTTTTTGGCCCATGCCCGTCTTTCCGGCCAAGAACCGACGCGCCGTCATCTCTTGTTGCGACCCAATGTGCACTTGTGCACCCACCAAGTTCCCTGCATGGTGTTATGATAACGCCATCCGATCTCCGGACCTGATATGCCGTGATTGGCCGAACGATGATCATCGGCTGCCGTCCACGCCCTTTCCGTTCCTTCGATCCGGACGCGGCGCTGGCGCGGGCCCGAGAGTTTCTCCGTCCTTCACCTTGTCTGCCGTGATCCAGAAGCTCTCCTCTGCACCTTTTTATCTGCGCGCCTCCCAGGCCACCGAGCGATTCCGCCGGCATGCTCTGCTGGGCTATGCGATCGCTCTCGGCGCGACGGGCGTGGCCTTTGCGCTGCGCCTCGCCCTCAACGAGACGCTGCCGGACGGCTTCCCATATCTGACGTTTTTCCGGCGGTCATTCTGACGACGTTCTTTTGCGGCGTCGGGCCGGGCGTGCTGTCTGCGGTGCTGTGCGGTGCACTCGCGTGGTATGTCTTCATGTCCGCGTCGGGCTATCAGAACGCGTTCGCGATCGGCTTCTACGCGATCATCGTCGCAGTCGACATCACGCTGATCCACCTGATGCACGAGGCCGCGCGGCATCTGCGCCAGGAGCGCGCCGTCTCGGAGCGCCTCTACGAGAATCAGCGCGTGCTGTTCCAGGAGCTGCAGCACCGCGTCGCCAACAACATCCAGTTCATTGCGGGCTTGCTGATGCTGCAGAAGCGGCAGGCGCTGGCGGATCCGGCGCGGGCGCCCGCCATTCTGAGCGAGGCGCAATCGCGGCTCGAGACGATCTCGCGTGTTCACCGCATGCTGCACGACCCCGGCCGGATGGATCTGGATATCGGGCCCTATCTGCAGACCATCTGCAACGACGTGCTGGAGTCCAGTGGCGCGCGCGACGTCACCTGCGTGGTCGATTTCGCCCCGGCGCAGCTCGACCTGACCAGGTTGACGGCGTTGTCGCTGCTGGTCGTGGAACTCGTCACCAATGCGCTCAAGCATGCCTTCGCTCCGGGCGAGCCCGGCACCATCACGGTCAGCCTGAAGCCGCTCGATGCTGCGCGCTATGCGCTGACGATCGCGGATGATGGCAAGGGTCTCGCTGCCGGCGTCGATCCCGGCAAGGGCGACAGCCTCGGCCTCCGCATCTGCGAGGGCCTCGCCGCGCAGCTGCACGGCAAGCTCACCACCAGCAGCGACCGCGGCACGACGGTTCGGCTCGACTTTCCCAAGGACGTTCCCGCCTGAGCCCGGACGCGACCCGGTAGCCGACGTGAGCGGCCGCTGGCGCTTGCTATTGTCCTGTGATGATGTATTTTACATCATTGTCTTTGTCTCAAACATCAATTATGGTATCTGCCACGTGAGGCCATCGTGATCACGTCATTCCAGATGCGGGCAGCCCGCGCGCTGCTCGGGATCGATCAGAAAACCTTGGCCGAGCTGGCCGGCGTGTCGTTGCCGACGATCCAGCGGATGGAAGCCTCCACTGGCAACGTCCGCGGTGTGGTGGACTCGCTGACCAAGGTCGTCGATGCGCTCAATCGTGCGGGCGTGGATCTGATCGGTGAGCATGCCCGCAGCGAGGATGGCGGGCGCGGTGTTCGCCTGAAGGACCCGGGACCGCCCAACCGCGTGGGCCGTCAAACTGAGACTGCGCGCGATGGCGCGAGCTAGCTTCATCGTGCGGCACGGAGGCCGTTGAGTGCCCTCCGTGTGAGACGCATCGTCGGCGTATGCATGGCGCCCCCGACGCTGCGACAGGAGCGTGATGGGCATGAGCATCGCAAACGAGCACGGCACGCGGGGACGGGTCGGACATCATGAGCCGACCTTCGCCGAGCTTTATTCCCCCAAGCTTCTCACCGTGCTGCGCGAAGGCTACGGCCTCGCCGACTTTCGCGCCGACGCGCTCGCGGGCCTGACAGTCGCAATCGTCGCCCTGCCGCTGTCGATGGCGATCGCGATCGCCTCCGGCGTTTCGCCCGGCCGCGGCCTCTACACCGCCGTGGTCGGCGGCTTCCTGATTTCGCTGCTCGGCGGCAGCCGGTTCCAGATCGGCGGCCCTGCCGGCGCGTTCATCGTGCTGGTCGCGGCGACGGTGGATCGCCAGGGCGTCGACGGACTCCTGCTCGCAACGATGATGTCCGGCGTCATGCTGGTGATCGCCGGGTACCTGCGGCTCGGCACCTACATCAAGTTCATTCCCTATCCGGTGACGGTCGGCTTCACCGCGGGCATCGCCGTCATCATCTTCGCCAGCCAGCTGAAGGACCTGTTCGGCATCACGCTGACGGCCAAGGAGCCGGGCGAGCTGATCCCGAAGCTGACGGCGCTCGCGCATGGCGCGCCGACCGCGAACATGTCGGCGGTGGCGCTGGCCGCGCTGTCGATCGCCCTCATCGTCGGCCTCAAGAGGCTGCGGCCGACCTGGCCCGGCATCCTGATCGCAGTCGTCGTCGCGGCGGCCTTCACCTATGCGCTGCAGCTGCCGGTCGAGACCATCGGCACCAAGTTCGGCGGCATTCCGCGCGAGCTGCCGGCGCCGGCGCTGCCGGCGTTCTCGCTCGCCAAGATCCAGGCGGTGTTTCCCGATGCCATCGCATTTGCGCTGCTCGGCGCGATCGAATCGCTGCTCTCGGCCGTCGTCGCCGACGGCATGACGGGGCGCCGCCATCGCTCCAATTGCGAGCTGGTGGCGCAGGGCTTCGCCAATGTCGGCTCGGCGCTGTTCGGCGGCATCTGCGTCACCGGCACCATCGCGCGCACCGCGACCAATGTCCGCGCCGGCGCGCGCGGCCCGGTCTCGGGCATGCTGCACTCGCTGTTCCTGCTGGTGTTCATGCTGATCGCAGCCCCCCTGGCGAGCTACATCCCGCTGTCGGCGCTTGCCGCCGTGCTGGTTGTCGTCGCCTGGAACATGGCCGAGAAGCACGAATTCGCCACCCTGGTCCGCTCCTCCTGGGGCGATGCCACGGTGCTGCTGGCGACCTTCGGCCTCACCGTCTTCCGTGACCTTACCGAGGGCATCCTGGTCGGCTTCGCGCTCGGCGCGGTGCTCTTCATCAACCGCATGGCGCAGATGACCGGGGTCGAGGACGGCACGCCGCTGGTGGCGCAGGACCGCGCCGACTTCGAGGACGGTGCGCGCGTGCCGTACGATCCCAAGTTCAGCGCCGACAAGGACGTGCTGGTCTATCGCATCACCGGGGCGTTCTTCTTCGGCGCCGCCTCGACCGTCGGCACCGTGCTGGACTCCATCGCCGACCGACGCAAGGCGTTCGTGGTCGACTTTGCTGCTGTGCCGTTCCTCGATTCCACCGCGGCCAACGCCATGAGCCGGGTGGCTGCCAAGGCCAAACGCCAGGGCATCCGTCTGTTCATCACCGGCGCCTCGCCGACGGTGCGGCGGGCGCTGCTGACGCATGGCGTGCGGCCGCCGCTGGTGCGCTATCGCGAGACCATCGAGCGCGCGGTGTCCGACATCAAGGGCAAGGAGACCCCGCGCGAGGACATCGCCGACGGGCTGGCGGCGAGCTGAGACCTGAACGGACCGCATTCCCGGCTCGAACGAATTCGCGGCGCGAGGGTTGGCTGTGTCGACATGCTCGACAGCCGCCGCAACGTCCTCCTCGCCTGCGCGCTCAGCGCGCTCGCAGGCTACATCGACGGGATCGGCTTCCTGCATCTCGGCGGCCTGTTCGTCTCCTTCATGAGCGGCAACTCGACCCGGATGGGCGTCAGCCTTGCCGATGGCCGCTGGCAGGAGGCCGGCAGCGCGCTGGGCCTGATCGGCCTGTTCGTGCTTGGCGCCGCCGGCGGCAGCCTGATCATGCAGCGACGCGATGGCGAGGTTCAGAGCCTTCTGCTGCTGGTCGAGGGCGCCCTGCTGATTGGCGCGACGCTCTGTCATCTGGTCGTACGGCCGTCGGGCGCGGTCGCCGCGATCGTACTGGCGATGGGGCTGGAGAATGCCGCCTTCCAGATCAAGGGCGGCGGCGGGCTCGGGCTGACCTATGTGACCGGCGCGCTGGTCAAGGTGGGGCAGGGGCTGGCGCTCGCCGTCAGCGGCGGCCCGCGGCTCGGCTGGCTGCCGAATCTTCTGCTCTGGGCTGCGCTGGCTGCGGGCTCTGTAGCCGGCGGCTGGGCTTATCTCCAGCTGGGTCTGCTGGCCGTCTGGCCAGGCGGCTGCTTCGCGCTGCTGCTGGCCTTCCTGGCCGCGGCGAGCCTTCCCGGAGAGCATTGACTCCGGCCGGGGCTTGTCCGATGTCACGGCCATGACCTCTGCCGCCAAACCTCGCGCCGCGTGCCTGATAGGCTGGCCTGCTGCCCACTCGCGCTCGCCTCTGATCCATCATCATTGGCTGCACGAGCTCGGGATTGCCGGCGGCTACACCATCGAGGCGGTGCCGCCGGAAGAGCTGGCGGATTTCGTCACGCATCTCCACAGCCGCGGCTTCGTCGGCGCCAATGTCACGATCCCGCACAAGGAGCGCGTGCTGGAGCTGACAGAGCCGGATGCGCGTGCCCGTGCCGTCGGCGCCGCCAACACGCTGTGGTACGAGCACGGCGTGCTGCGCTCGACCAACACCGATGTCGAAGGCTTCATCGACAATCTCGATGCGGCCGCACCGGGCTGGGACCGCACCGACGAGGCGCTCGTCCTCGGCTCAGGCGGCTCGGCACGCGCCGTCGTGTTCGGCCTGCTGGAGCGTGGCATCGGCCGGGTTCACGTCATCAACCGCACCGCCGCGCGAGCCCAGGCGCTGGCCGATCAGTTCGGCGATCGCGTCGCGGCCGAGGGCTGGGACCGCGTCGGCGCGCTGCTGCCGCGCGCAGGCCTGTTCGTCAACACGACCTCGCTCGGCATGCACGGCCAGCCGCCGCTCGAGCTGGATGTCGACCTGCTGTCGCCGCATGCCGTGGTCGCCGACATCGTCTATGTGCCGTTGGAGACGCAGCTGCTCGGCGCCGCACGGGCGAGGGGCCTGCGCACGGCCGACGGACTCGGCATGCTCCTGCATCAGGCGGTGCGCGGTTTCGAATTGTGGTTCGGCCGGCGTCCGCAAGTCACCCCCGGATTGCGCGTGCTGGTCGAGGCCGATCTCCGCAAGAGCTAGAGCATGATCCGGAAAAGTGGAGACCGGTTTTCCGAAAAGATCATGCTCAAACAAAGAGATGAGATCATGACGCGCGGGCAGGGCAGGCGTCCGCGATATGGCCGCATTGGCAGAGTCGATTTGACCTGCCGGGCAAGCTAGAACGACGTCCGGAATTCAGGAACGGACGATGCGAAGATCAGCTATCGGTATTTTGTTCTTCTTGTTGCTCAGCGTGGTGCCGTGTGGAGCCGCGACCCAGGTCGCCCTGGTGGTCGGCAATTCGGACTATCAAAGCGTCGGCAAGCTCGCCAATCCCGCCAATGATGCGCGCCTTGTCGCGGAGACCTTTCAGCGTCTCGGCTTTACGCTGGTGGGCGGAGCCGCGCAGCTCGATCTCGACAAGCCGCGCTTCGATCAGGTGATCCAGGCGTTCAGCAAGCAGCTGCTCGGCGCCGATGTCGCCGTGTTCTACTACGCGGGCCACGGCATTCAGGTGCGCGGCACCAACTATCTGGTTCCCGTCAGCGCCAACCCTGCGCGCGAAGCCGATGTCGATTTCATGATGGTCGATGTCGGTCTCGTGCTGCGCCAGATGGAGGCGGCCGGCACCAAATTGAACATCGTCATCCTGGATGCCTGCCGCAACAATCCATTCGGCGGACGTGGCCTGAGGTCGAGTGATGGTGGCCTCGCGCAGATCCGGGCGCCCGAGGGGACGATCCTGTCTTACGCGACGCAGCCCGGCAACGTCGCGCTCGATGGCGATGACGGACACAGTCCGTACACGCGTGCGCTGGTCGACGCCGTGCAGCGGCCGGGGCTGGATGTGCTGCAGGCGTTCAATCAGGTCGGCCTGACGGTGAAGAAGGCGACCGCCAGCGCGCAGCAGCCCTGGGTCGCCTCGTCGCCGATCGACGGCACGTTCTATTTCGCGGGGCCTGCGGCGGGGCAGCCTGCCGTCGTCGCCGCGGCCGTCACGCCGCCACCTGCACCGCCGCCGTCGCTTGCCAGCGCTCCGCGATCCGCCGATTTCGTCTTCCCCGACTCCGACCAGCGCCTGCTCTCGGTCGCCGACCTGCAAGGACGGACGAAGGACGAGCTGCGCATCGCCCGCAACGAGATCTTCGCGCGCCGCGGCCGCTATTTCTCCTCGCCTGAGCTCACGACCTATTTCAGCAAGTTCGCCTGGTATGTGCCGCGCACCTGGGATCCCGTCCTCAACCCGGTCGAGGCGGCCAATGTCGATCTTCTCGATCGCGCCGAGAATGGCGGGCCAAACGGCTTCATCTTTCCCGACTCCGACCGCCGACTGCTGACACCGGCGGAATTGTCACGGCTGTCGAAGGCCGAGCTGCGGCTCGCCAAGAACGAGATCTTTGCCCGGCGCGGGCGCTTGTTCGACGCAGCGGATCTCAAGGCGTATTTCGGCCGCTTCGCCTGGTATGTCCCGTCGACCTGGAATCCGACCCTGAACACCGTCGAGGAAGCCAACGTCACGCTGATCGATCAGATGAGCAAGCGGCCGTGATCCGAGCGGCTGCTCCTCTCTCGGGTCTGGTCGCGGTCTCTCTGCTGCTGCTCTCTGTGTCCGCGGCGCGATGTGAGACGGCCGGCAGCATGCTGGACCGACTCGTGCTCGCCTATCCCGATGCATTGGCTGGGCATGATGACGAGGCCATCATCTGGCGCGACGGCACGCGCATGCCGGTCGGCAAGCTCGACCCGCAGCGGCCCTTCAACGACATGTTGCGCAACGCCACCATCCTCGATCAGCTCAGCCTGGCCTATCCTCGCGGCGAGCCGTCGCCGCCCGCTGTCAACGCCGATCCCGGCCGCTTCCGCAACGAGGCCTTCTTCAAGAAGATGTACGGCGACTGCAGCGCGGGCGGGGTGAACCGGAACCTGGTGTCGATCTCCTGGCTGCCGAAGAGCTGGGGCAAGTCCGTCAGCGTCACCCGTGTCAATGGTGTCGCCGAGCGGCTGAAGCGGATCTCGGCCGAGATCGACGAGCTCGATCCCAAGATCAAGCGCGCTGCGTTTCCGATCGCGGGCGTTTTGTCCTGCCGGCCGGTGGCCGACACCGGCCGGATGAGCATGCACGGCTATGCAGCGGCGATCGACCTGAACCTGGACTATTCCGACTACTGGCTCTGGAACGCGAAGAAGTTGGCCACCATTCCCTACAAGAACCGCTTCCCGCGTGAGATCGTCGAGATCTTCGAGCGGCACGGCTTCATCTGGGGCGGCCGCTGGTATCACTACGATACGATGCACTTCGAGTACCGCCCGGAGCTGTTGTCGGCGGCGCCGCGTTGAGCACTCGTGAGCTGATCGGCACGCGCGTGCCCGATGGCTGAATCAATGACCTCGTCAGCGATCGCGGGGGTGAGCAGGCGGGAGATTTCACAATGACTTGAGAACGGAATAAGTGTCGCCGGGCGGCGTCTCTTTCCACGTAGTCTCGAGGGATCGCTTGCGCTCCCGCATGAGAGTTCAAGTCAGACAGTCTCGGAGTCCCTTGCATGTCTTTCCGTCTAGCTGTTCTTCGTCCTGCCGCTGCACTCGCCATGGTTGCGGCCACCTCGGTGCTCGCGATCGCTCAGCAGGCGCCGGTGCCGACCCGTATCCGCGGCGCCATCGAAAGCGTGGAATCTGATACGATGACGGTCAAAGCCCGCAGCGGCGAGATCTTCAAGCTGCGCATGGCGGGCGATCTCAGGGTCTCCGGCGTGGTCAAGGCCGAGCTCTCCGACATCAAGCCGGGATCATTCATCGGCGCGACCACGGTGCCGGGTCCGGACGGTGCGCCCAAGGCGGTCGAGATCCACATCTTCCCCGAGGAGATGCGCGGCACCGGCGAAGGCTCGCGCCCCTGGGACCTGAAGCCGAATTCGAGCATGACGAACGCCACCGTGGCGGAGAGCTCGGTGTCGACCGACGGTCACACGCTGCTGGTCAAGTACAAGGGCGGCGAGAAGCGCGTCGACATCACGCCGGACACGCCGATCGTCACCTTCGTGCCCGGCGACAAGACCGAGCTGAAGGCCGGCGCCAAGGTCATGGCCACTGTCAAGCAGTTGCCCGACGGCGCACTCGAAACCAGCCGCGTCAGCGTCGGCCGCGACGGGATTACGCCGCCGATGTAAGCGGCACACCTCCGTCTTGGGTGGTACGCCGCGTCTCCAGACATGGTGTCGTCCCTGCGTACGCAGGGACCCATACCCCCAGGGAGTGGTTTGAGGCACGCGGGACAATCAATCTTATTCAACCGCGGCATCACGCGGTATGGGTCCCTGCGTTCGCAGGGACGACAGCTTTTGCTCGGCAAGTGCTTCAGATCATCACGATGTGCGACGACGCTTGCTACTGCCCAATCCGGCGAACTAATCCGCCAGCACCTTGCGATCGATCTCTGCCACGGTGTTGACGCCGCACAGGCCCATCGTCGTCAGTAACTCGTTGCGGATGATGTCGATGGCCTTGGCGACGCCGGCCTGGCCGCCGGCGCCGAGGCCGTGGGCATAGGCGCGGCCGATCATGCAGGACTTGGCGCCGAGCGCGAGCGCGCGCATCACGTCCTGGCCGGAGCGGATGCCGCCGTCGAACATGATCTCGATCTTGTCGCCGACCGCTTCGGCAATGCCCGGCAGCACATGGATCGACGACGGCGCGCCGTCGAGCTGACGGCCGCCATGATTCGACACCACCATCGCCTGCGCACCGGTCTCGGCCGCGAGCTTGGCGTCCTCGATGTCATGAATGCCCTTGATGATCAGCTTGCCCGGCCAGATCGAGCGGATCCAGTCGACGTCCTTCCAGTTCAGCGAGGTGTCGAACTGCGCGGCGGTCCAGGCCGAGAGCTTGGTGAGATCCTCGGTGTTCTTCACATGGCCGGCGATGTTGCCGAAGGTGCGGCGCTTGCCCTGCAGCACGCCCTGCACCCAGGCCGGCTTGGTGGCGAAGTCGAACAGTTTCGACAGCGACCATTCCGGCGGCACGCTCATGCCGTTCTTGATGTCCTGGTGGCGTTGGCCGATCACCTGCAGGTCGACCGTCAGGCACAGCGCGGTGCACTTGGCGGCGATAGCGCGCTCGACCAGGGCCTTGATGAAGCCGCGGTCCTTCATGACGTAGAGCTGAAACCAGAACGGCTTCTCGACGCTGGAGGCGATGTCCTCGATCGAGCAGATCGACATTGTGCTCTGGGTGAACGGAATGCCGGCCGCCTGCGCCGCGCGGCAGGCGTGGATCTCGCCGTCGCCATGCTGCATGCCGAGCAGACCCACGGGGGCCAGGATCAGCGGCATCGACGAGGGCTCGCCGAGAATGGTGGTGGAGAGGTCGCGCTTGGACACGTCGACCAGGATGCGCTGGCGGAACTTGATCTTCTGCAGATCCTCGCGGTTGGCGCGCAAGGTCTCTTCGGCATAGGAGCCGCGGTCGGCGTAGTCGAAGAACGCCTTGGGCACGCGGCGCTTGTGCAACAGGCGCAGGTCTTCAATGCAGGTGATGTGCTTCATCGCAGTCTTCGGCTCCCCACCGACGTCTCGTTTTCTAGCTGGCAAGTCCTCTAGCATCTTTGTTTCGGCTGCCAAATCCAACTTGGAACGGCAGCCATCCCGGGCCGATCGATGGGGCAGGGGGCGCGGTTGCGGGCAGCCGGTCAGACCTGACATCCGACGGACCCCGTGTTCCGGAGCCAGCACGGCGGGACGGGCCTGCGTGTAAGGCGGCGCTGGCGAAAAAATTAGCGTTAACAGCAGCTTACAGGGGGCGCAGCAGTTTCCCGGTAATGATTCATCACATTTTTTGAAGCCAGGGTGGGTTTAAGGAGACTATAACCCGCGGGCTGACCGGAGGAGCCGTGCGATGATTCGCACCCGCCGGTAACGAAATCCAGAAAGCCGTTGCTGGGGGTCAAATGAGCCGTAACTATTTCGGGACCGATGGGATTCGTGGCCGCGCCAACGGCCTGATCACGCCGGAACTCGCGCTCAAGGTGGGGCAGGCCGCAGGTCTTCTGTTCCAGCGCGGCGAGCACCGCCACCGGGTGGTGATCGGCAAGGACACGCGCCTCTCCGGCTACATGATCGAATACGCGATGGTGGCCGGCTTCACCTCGGTCGGCATGGACGTGCTGCTGGTCGGCCCGATGCCGACGCCGGCGGTGGCGATGCTCACCAAGTCGATGCGCGCCGATCTCGGCGTCATGATCTCGGCCTCGCACAATCTGTTCGAGGACAACGGCATCAAGCTGTTCGGGCCGCAGGGCTTCAAGCTGTCCGACGATGTCGAGAAGCAGATCGAGCAGCTGCTGGATGAATCGCTCGAGAAGAAGCTGGCGCAGAGCGCGAGCCTCGGCCGCGCCCGTCGCATCGACGGCGTGCACGACCGCTACATCGAATTCGCCAAGCGCACGCTGCCGCGCGACCTCTCGCTCGACGGCCTGCGCGTTGTCGTCGATTGCGCCAATGGCGCGGCCTACAAGGTCGTGCCGGAGGCGCTGTGGGAGCTCGGTGCCGACGTGATCTCGATCGGCGTGGAGCCGGACGGCTTCAACATCAACAAGGAATGCGGCTCGACCTCGCCGGAGGCGCTGTGCCGCAAGGTGCGTGAGATGCGCGCCGACATCGGCATCGCGCTCGACGGCGACGCCGACCGCGTGATCCTGGTCGACGAGCGCGGCCATATCGTCGACGGCGATCAGCTGCTCGCGGTGATCGCGCAGAGCTGGAAGGAGGACGGCCGGCTGGCGCGTCCGGGCATCGTCGCGACCGTGATGTCCAATCTCGGCCTCGAGCGCTTCCTGCAGGGGCAGGGGATGGAGCTGGTGCGCACGCCCGTGGGCGACCGCTACGTGCTCGAGCGCATGCTGGCCGACGGCTACAATCTCGGCGGCGAGCAGTCCGGCCACATCATCCTGTCGGATTATGCGACGACGGGCGACGGCTTCGTCGCCGCGCTGCAGGTGCTGGCCACGGTGCAGCGGCTGCGCCGTCCCGTTTCCGAGGTCTGCCACAAGTTCGATCCGCTGCCGCAGATTCTCAAGAACGTACGGTATCGCAGCGGCAAGCCGCTCGACGCCGATGAGGTGAAGTCGGCGATCGACACCGGCCAGAAGCGCCTCAACGGCCACGGCCGCCTGCTGGTGCGCTCCTCCGGCACGGAGCCGGTGATCCGCGTCATGGGCGAGGGCGACGACCGCAATCTCGTCGAAGAAGTCGTCGACGAGATCGTCGCTGCGGTCGGCAACGCGGCTGCTGCGGCCTGATCATCGACTGATCGCTCCATCAGTAAAGCCTGCCATCCTTCGATGGCAGGCTTTTTGTTTGTTGGTTCGTTGGCTACGTCGCGCATACGGGACTCAGCGTCCGATTGAGGTAAGCTGCTTCGGCGCGGCCGGTGCAACCTCTCCCCGCCCTTTGCGGGGAGAGGTCGGATTGCGCAGCAATCCGGGCGAGGGGCATGGCACGTACGGGGCCAAGATCAAGGTCCGTCGGACGGGCACGGACTTCGCCTCGATGAAGGATGTTGATATCACATCGCATGTCATTTTGCTGAGCTGATCCAGAATTAGTTCGTCGCATAAGAGGGGCACCGCCCGTGCCGCTGCCCCTCACCCCAGCCCTCTCCCCGAAGGACGGGGAGAGGGAGCGCACCGCCGCTGCGGCGATAACTCATGTCGCGGTTATCTAAGTGAGATGACCTCGTGAAGCAGTCGGACTCAACTAATGAGTTGGCAGCCCACGGAGGGACACACTGGCCGCTAACCAATCATTAGGACACGTTGCGCGGCCGTTAACGGTTCCTGCGCGCTCACGAAATATCAACCCTAATAATTAGGGTTAAGCGCTGCTTAAGCATTTGGTGCGATTGTACAGCCGTCAGTTGTGATGTGGGGCCCATTTCCGAACGCCTCACCGGCCAAAGGGACGAAGCCAATGCGTAGCGTTATGTCTTTGATCGCCGCCGGAGCGGCCTCTCTGTTTTCAACTTTGGCCTTTGCGGCCGACATGCCGATCGCGCCCCCGCCCGTGTACGCGCCGCCGCCGGCGGCTGATTTCGGCGGCTGGTATCTGCGCGGCGACATCGGCTTCAGCAACCAGAAGGTCAAGGACGTTCATTACAGCCGCGAGTCGGCCTATACGCCGATGACCTCGTTCCAGCAGACCTCCGGCTTCGATACGGCCGGCATCTACGGCGTTGGCGTCGGCTATCGCTTCAACAGCTGGTTCCGTGCCGACGTCACCGGCCAGTACCGCGGCAATTCGAACTTCAAGGGCACCGACCTCTTCAATGCGACGGCTGGCGGCGTGCCGTATAGCGGCATCGACAACTACACGGCCAGCAAGTCCGAATGGGTCGTCATGGCCAACGCCTATGTCGATCTCGGTACCTGGTGGTGCGTGACGCCGTTCATCGGCGCTGGCGTCGGCGGTTCGCGGGTCACGATTTCGAACTTCACCGACACCGGCATCAACAACCTGCCGTTCACGACCACGAGCTTCGCCACGGCGACGACGTCCTCGAAGTGGAATCTCGCCTGGGCGGCCCACGCGGGTCTCGCCTACAACGTCAACCCGAACCTGGTGCTCGAACTGGCCTACAGCTATGTCGACCTCGGGCAGGGACAGACCGGCGTGCTGTCGACCTATACCGGCACGACCACCGGCAACGTCTTCAAGTTCAAGGACATCACCTCGCATGACCTGAAGCTCGGCGTGCGCTGGAACTTCGACAATCCTCCGCCGCCCCCGATGATGCCGCTGATCCGCAAGGGCTGATCTGGGCGATCCTTGTTGTGAGTAAGCAAACGGCGCGGGTTTCCCGCGCCGTTTCGCTTTTCGTCGTCATCGTCCCATCGATCCAAAGCTGCGTTTTTGCCGAAAGAATTCACGCGCGCCGCGTTCCGGAAACGGATGATTAAGGTTAACGCGCGATGATCGCTCATCAAGAGTTCAAGTGCTGATTGGAGCGTTGCGATGCGTAGCCTGGTGGTGGCGGTTTCGGTGTGCGGCATGGTCTCGGTGGCCCAGGCCGCCGATTTGCCCGACCTTCCGATCCTGAGAGGCGGCCTGACCGAGGGCCTGAGCAACTCGCGGGTCAACTGGGACGGCTACTATGTCGGCGTCCAGGGCGGCTACGGCTCGTCCGACGAGAACTTCAACGGCTCGACCAAGAACATGACGGCTGCGCTGCTCGCAAACACGATCATCGAGAGCCAGATGCAGGTGTCGTCCTGGGACAGCAACCTCGGCAAGCAGTCGTCGCGGGGCTCGGCCTGGGGCGCGTTCGCCGGCTACAACAGCCAATGGGACGACGTCGTGCTCGGCGTCGAGGCGAGCTACATGCATGGCAAGTTCGGCGGCTCGGCTTCGTCGAGCCGCTCGCTGATCAGCACCGCCGCGCTGTCCGACGGCTTCTATCATGGCGTCATGGTCACCCCGACATCGCAGATCTCGATTTCGGATGTCGCCACGATCCGCGGCCGTGCCGGCTATGCGATGGGAAGCTTCCTGCCCTATGCCTTCTTCGGCCTCGGACTCGGCAATGCCACGATCGGGCAGACCGTCACCGTTCGGGACGTCAGCTATAGCGCCGTCACCAACACCTACGGCACGCCGGTCACGCTGACGGCCAACAACCTCCAGCACAATCACCTCGTCTATGGCTACAGCGCGGGCGCGGGCGTCGACATCAATCTGGTCGGTGGCCTGTTCGCGCGGGCCGAGTACGAGTACATCCGCTTTACGTCGACCGTCGACACCAACATCAACACGGTGCGCGCGGGTCTCGGCTACAAGTTCTGAGGCAGTCGTTGCACCGGGTCGACTCGATGTCTGTCACCATCCGCCCCGCGCGCCGCGAAGATGTCGGCGCGATCGTCGCGATGCTCGCCGACGACCATCTCGGTCGTGCGCGGGAGCGGGTCGAGGAGCCGCTGCCGCAGTCGTATTTCGATGCGTTCGAGGCCATCTCGCGCGACGCCAACATCATGCTGGTGGTGGCCGAGGAGGCGGGCCGGGTGGTCGGCTGCCTGCAGCTGTGCATTCTGCCCGGCCTGAGCTCACAGGGGGCGTCGCGGGCGCTGGTCGAGGATGTCCGCGTCGCGACCGATCGGCGCAGTCTTGGGATCGGCGAGCAGCTGCTGCAATGGGCCATTGCCGAGGCGCGCAGTCGCCGCTGCAATCTGGTCGAGCTGATGACGCATCAGAGCCGCACCGACGCGCAGCGCTTCTATGAGCGGCTCGGCTTTGCCAAGAGCCATTTCGGCATGGTCATGCGGTTCTGATCAGGAGCGCAGGCGGTACGCTGCAATCGCATTCGGGCCGAACGCCTTGTCGCGAATCTCCGGACCAAGCTCCGCCAGGCAACGCTCGAGCGCCTGCTTGATCGCGTCATACTCGCCCGCAAGCAGACAGACCGGCCAGTCCGAGCCGAAGATCAGCCGGTCGCGGCCAAAGCAGTGCGCGACATGCGCCACATAGGGCTGTAGCCGCTCGGCGTCCCAATCGGCCCAGACCGCTTCCGTGGCGAGCCCCGACACCTTGCACCAGACATTGCCGCAAGCCGCGAGCTCGGCGATGCGATCAGCCCAGTCCTGGTCGAAGCCGGTGGCGATCGGCGGCTTGGCGGCGTGATCCAGTACGAAGCGTGCTCTCGGGAAGGCGCGCACCGTCGCGATCGCCGCTGGCAGCTCGCGCGTGCGCACCAACAGATCGTAGGTCAGGTCATGCGCGAACACGGCCTCCAGTCCGCGCCGGACATCGCCGCGAAAAATCCAAGCCGGATCGGCCTCGTCGTGAACCTGATGGCGGATGCCGACCAGCCTGTCGCCGCCGGGCAGACCGCGCAGCCGCTCGATCGTCGTGCCCACGCCTGCGTCCGTCAGGTCGACCCAGCCGACGACGCCGGCGACGAACGGCCACTCATGCGCGATGCGCAGGAACTCCTCGGTCTCGTCGAGCGAGGATCGCGTCTGCACCAGGATGCTGGCGTCGAGGCCGTTCCGGGCGAGCAGCGGCGCGAGGTCTGCGGGGCCGAACGGGCGGCGGATCGGCGCCAGCGCATCGCCGGCCATCCACGGGTAGTCGGCGCGGCCGGGATCCCAGAAATGCTGATGCGCATCGATCCTCCGGCTCATGCCGCGTCTCCCGGCAGCGGCGAGCTGGCATCGACAAGATGGCTGGCGCGCAACGCGCGCCAGAACGCGGGCGGAATCGGCGCCTGCGCCAGTGCGATGTTGTCGGCAGCCTCCTGTGCGTTGCGCGCGCCCTGCAGGCCGACCGTGACGGCCGGATGAGCGAGGCAGAACTGGATGGCCGCGGCTTTGAGCTCGATGCCGTGCTGCTTGCACAATGCATCGAGCTGGCGTGCGCGCGCCACCAGGGCTGCATCCGCGTCCTCGTAGTTGAACTTCGCGGGGCCATGCGGATTGGCGAGAATGCCGCTGTTGTAAATGCCGCCGAGCAGGATGGCGATGTTCTGTCTCTTGCAGATCGGGAACAGGGTGGTCAGCGCACCCTGATCGAGCAGCGTGTAGCGGCCTGCCAGCAGGAAGCAGTCGACCGGCGCGGCCTCGGCGAAGCGCGCCAGCATCTCCGACTGGTTCATGCCGGCCCCGATTGCCTTGATGCTGCCGTCGTCGCGCAGCCGCTGCAGCGCGCGGAAGGCGCCCGCGACGGCCTCGTCATAGTGGTCGTCTGGATCGTGCACGAGCAGGATGTCGACACGGTCGAGACCGAGCCGCACCAGGCTCTCCTCGACGGACCGCATCACGCCATCATAGGAATAATCGAAGTGCGGCCGCAGTGCCGGCACGCCCTTGTAGTGCGGATCTTCCTCGGTGGCCGTTGCGTCCGGGCGCAGCAGTCGCCCGACTTTGGTGGAGATCACATAGCCGTCGCGCGGCTGCGTGCGCAGGAAGGCACCGAGCCGCTGCTCGGCGAGGCCGAAGCCATAAAGCGGGGCGGTGTCGTAGAAGCGCACGCCGCGCGCCCAGGCGGCCGCGATCGTCGCCTCCGCATCGCCGTCGCTGACCGGCTCGAACAGCCCGCCGAGCGGCGCGGTGCCGAGGCCCAGCCGGGTGACATCGAGCGAGCTCCTCCCGAGACGGACGCGTTGCATTGTTCTATCCTTGTTGTTCGTCGCGTGCAGATCGCTTCATTGTGCATGAGCATGTCCGACGACACAACGCCGCGGCGTTGTGCGACACGGCACGAGGAGGGGAACGAACGATGGCGGAGATCAATGCCCTGACGGCGCTCGGCGTGACATTGGCAACGGCTCTGACCGACGCGGTCTACGTCATGTTCACGTCGGCCGTCGTCGCGCGGCGGCGCTTGCCGGCCGCAAACTGGAGCGCGATCTGGTACACGCTCTCGTCCTTCGCGGTGATCAGCTACACGGAGAATTGGATCTATGTCGGCTTTGCGGCGGTCGGCTCCTGGATCGGCGCCTACGCATCGATGACGTTCCTGCATCGTCCATCGCAAGGACAGGCGCCGATCGGCGCCGCGCCGGAGTGAGCGCGCTTGCATGCCAGCCAATTCTGCGTGAACGGCAACAAGCGCGCGCGAAGTTCCTTGACGCGGAACGACCCTTCGCTTAATCACGCCAGCGGGACACCTCCCCCCAACGGGAGGCTTACTATCTGGAAGGATAGACGATGACTGCAGCGAAGCCCTCGCAGCGGCCTGCCGTGCCGCATTTCTCCTCCGGCCCCTGCGCCAAGCGCCCCGGATGGACCGCCGAAAATCTCAAGGACGCCCCTCTCGGCCGCTCGCATCGCGCGAAGATCGGCAAGGCCAAGCTCAAGCAGGCCATTGAGCTGACGCGCGAAGTCCTCGAAGTGCCGGCCGACTACAAGATCGGCATCGTGCCGGCGTCCGATACGGGCGCCGTCGAGATGGCGCTGTGGTCGCTCCTCGGTGCCCGGCCCGTCACCACCATCGCCTGGGAGTCCTTCGGCGAAGGCTGGGTCAGCGACATCGTCAAGGAGCTCAAGCTCAAGGACGTCACCAAGCTGCATGCCGGCTACGGCGAGATTCCTGATCTGTCGAAGGTTGATCAGGCGAGCGATGTCGTCTTCACCTGGAACGGCACCACCTCGGGCGTGCGCGTTCCGAATGCCGACTGGATCAGCGCGAGCCGTGAGGGCCTGACGATCTGCGACGCGACGTCAGCCGCGTTTGCGCAGCCGCTCGACTGGCCGAAGCTCGACGTCGTCACCTTCTCCTGGCAGAAGGCGCTCGGCGGCGAAGCCGCGCATGGCATGCTCATCCTGTCGCCGCGTGCGGTCGAGCGTCTCGAGACCTACAAGCCTGCGTGGCCGCTGCCGAAGATCTTCCGCATGACCAAGGGCGGCAAGCTCAATGCCGGCATCTTCGAGGGCGAGACCATCAACACGCCGTCGATGCTGTGCGTCGAGGACTATCTGGACGCGCTGAACTGGGGCAAGTCGATCGGCGGCCTCAAGGCGCTGATCGCGCGCGCCGACGCCAACACCAAGGTGCTGGCGGACTGGAAGGCGCGCACGCCGTGGATCGACTTCCTCGCCGCTGATCCCGCGATCCGCTCCAACACGTCGGTGTGCCTGAAGGTGGTCGATCCCGCGATCACCGCGCTGTCGGCCGATGCTCAGGCCGAGTTCGCCAAGAAGCTGGTGTCGCTGGTCGAGAAGGAAAACGCCGGCTTCGACTTCGCGCATTATCGCGACGCGCCGGCCGGCCTGCGCATCTGGTGCGGCGCCACGGTGGAAGCGAGCGACGTCGCGCTGCTGACGCAGTGGATCGACTGGGCGTTCGCGGAAGCCAAGGCGGCGCTGCCGAAGGCGGCCTGAGCCCCATCGAAGCTTCGTAGGGTGGGCAAAGGCGCGTGAGCGCCGTACCCACCGACTACGTCACCTCACGCGAGAGTGCGGTGGGCACGCTTCGCTTTGCCCACCCTACGGCTTTCCCTATCCCGGCGCGATGCGCCGTCCCTCGCAAAGAGGGCGTGAAGGATCATCGTCATGACCAAGCCCAAAGTTCTCATTTCCGATGCACTGTCGCCGGCGGCTGTCCAGATCTTCAAAGACCGCGGTGTCGAGGTCGACTTCCAGCCCAATCTCGGCAAGGACAAGGACAAGCTCGCCGACATCATCGGCGACTATGACGGCCTCGCCATTCGTTCCGCGACCAAGGCGACCGCGAAGATCATCGAGCGCGCCAAGCGGCTTAAGGTGATCGGCCGCGCCGGCATCGGCGTCGACAATGTCGAGATCCCCGCGGCGACCGCCAAGGGCATCATCGTGATGAACACACCATTCGGCAATTCGATCACGACCGCGGAGCACGCGATCACCATGATGCTGTCGCTGGCGCGCGAGATCCCGCAGGCCGACGCCTCGACGCAGGCCGGCAAGTGGGAGAAGAACCGCTTCATGGGCGTCGAGATCACCGGCAAGACGCTCGGTGTGGTCGGCTGCGGCAATATCGGCTCGATCGTGTGCGACCGCGCGCAGGGCCTGCGCATGAAGGTGATCGGCTTCGACCCGTTCCTCACCGAGGAGCGCGCGCGTGATCTCGGCGTCGAGAAGGTCGAACTCGACGAGCTTCTGAAGCGTGCCGACTTCATCACGCTGCACACGCCGCTGACCGACAAGACCCGCAACATCATCGATGCCCAGGCGATCGCCAAGACGAAGCCGGGCGTGCGCATCATCAACTGCGCGCGCGGCGGCCTGATCGACGAGGCGGCGCTGCTCGCGGCGCTCAACTCCAAGCACGTTGCCGGCGCGGCGCTCGACGTGTTCGCCGAGGAGCCCGCGACCAGCAATCCGCTGTTCGGCCACGCCAACGTGATCTGCACGCCGCATCTCGGCGCGTCCACGACGGAAGCGCAGGAGAACGTCGCGCTGCAGATCGCCGAGCAGATGTCGGACTATCTGCTCACCGGGGCGATCTCGAACGCGATCAACTTCCCCTCGATCACGGCGGAGGAAGCGCCGAAGCTGAAGCCGTTCATCGCACTGGCCGAGAAGCTCGGCTCGTTCGCGGGCCAGCTCACCGAGAGCAGCATCACCAAGATCCAGATCACCTATGAGGGCCAGGTCGCGGAGATGAAGACCAAGGCGCTGACCTCGGCGGTGCTGGCGGGGCTGCTGCGGCCGATGCTGGGCGAGGTCAACGTGGTGTCGGCGCCGGTGATTGCCAAGGAGCGCGGCATGGTCGTCGACGAGGTGCTGCGCGCCGGTGAGAGCGACTACGAGAGTCTGATCTCGGTCGCGGTCACCACCGAGCAGCAGGAGCGCGCGGTGTCGGGTACGGTCTATGCCGATGGCAAGCCGCGGCTCGTCGACATCAAGGGCATCCGTGTCGACGCCGAGTTCGGCAAGTCGATGATCTATGTCACCAATGAGGACAAACCGGGCTTCATCGGCAAGTTCGCAAGCCTCCTGGGTGACGCCAAGATCAACATCGCGACCTTCCATCTCGGCCGTGTCGCGCCGGGCAGCGACGCCATTGCGCTGGTCGAGGTCGACGGCGCGGTGCCGGCCGATCTGCTCGCCAAGATCCAGGCGCTGCCGCAAGTCAAGCAGGCCAAGGCGCTGGCGTTCTGATCCCAAGGCCGTCTCGATCCAGCTATCAGGGCAGCACGGCAAATTCAGCCGTGCTGCCTTTGTCATTTTCAGCGACATCAAGTGATCATCGCCGCCAGCCTTGATTGAACCCGGCCAACTTTCCCTGCGTCTAACGCCCGTTGAAGGACCGGCTGATCCGGTCCCGAGGGCGCTGGGCTGCGGAGAAAGTGATGACTATGCGAAACAAGGGCCTGATTGCCACGGGTCTCGTCCTGGGCGCGGCGCTGACGGCCGTGCCCGGCCATGCCGCGAACCTCGACGCCTCGTCCACGGTCGATGCGGTCACGGTCTATCCCGATGGCGCGACCGTCACCCGGGTCATCTCGCTCGATCTTCCGGCCGGCGACTCCACGGCGGTCGCCAAAGATTTTCCGCTCGGGCTCGATGCCTCCTCGCTCCGCGTCGAAGGCGAGGCCGGAGCGAAGCTCGTGATCGGCACCGTCGATGCCAAGCCACCGCGCGCGGCGCCGCCGGTCAATCTGCCTGAGATCGACAAGCGCATCGAGGCGTTGAAGGACGAGCGCGCTAATCTCGATGGCGCGATCGCCGCTGCTCTTGCGCGCAAGAAATTCGCCGAGCGATTTGCAGAGACGTCACCGGCCGGCCTCGGCGAGAAGGGCGAGGCGCGCCCCATCGCAGAGTGGCGCAGCGCATTCGCCGCCGTGGCCGAAGAGGTCGGTCAGGCCGACGCGGCGATTCGCGATGCCGAGCGCAAGCAGCGCGAGATCGATCGCGAGGTCGCGCGGCTGCAGGCCGATCGGGCGACCAAGCCGCCGAGCAGGATGGAGGTTCAGATCGAGCTGTCCGCGGCGGCCGCGACCAAGGCGCAGTTGCGCGTGACCTACGCCGTCCGCAACGCCCGCTGGGTGCCGCTGTATGACGCGCGTCTCGATACGTCGGCCAGGGATCGTAAGCCTGCGCTCGAGCTGGTCCGCCGCGCCGAGATCCAGCAGAGCACTGGCGAGGACTGGTCCGACGTCACGCTGTCGGTCTCGACGGTGCGAACGGGACGCGGCGGCAGCGCGCCCGAGCTGCGGACGGTGGTCGCGCAATATCCGGCGCCGCCCGCTCCGCCAGCGCCGAAGCCGGCGGCCGTCGGCGTATCGAGGGGTGTGTTCGAGCGAACGCAGGAGTTCCACTTTGGCGGAGGGACCACTTTCGACGATGTCGCGGACAAGGCGGTCGAGCAGCAGACGGTTGCGGAGATCAGCGCCTACCAAACCGCCTTCCGTCTTCCCGGGCGCGTCAGCATTGGTGCCAATGATGGTGCCAAGAGCCTGCGCATCTCGACCGCGACGATCACTCCTGATCTGGTGATTCGCTCCGTGCCTGTCATCGACCCCACCGCCTATCTCGAGGCCAGCTTCAAGCAAGCTGAAGATGCGCCGCTGCTGCCGGGGAAGGTCTCGATCTATCGGGACGGCATGTTCGTCGGCACCTCGAAGCTTGCGTCGTCCGGCAAGGACGAGACCGTTCGTCTCGGCTTCGGTGCCGACGACAAGGTCAAGGTCGAGCGCGGCGTGGTCAAGCGTAACGAGGGATCTGCCGGTCTCATCGTGACGACGGCGAAGGTCGACGAGCGCGCTTTCAAGACGACGGTTCGCAACGCGCACGATTTCCCGGTGAAGGTCGCGATCCAGGATCAGCTGCCGGTCAGCGAGAACGAGGAGATCACGGTCGAGATGCTGCCGGCCACCACGCCGCCGACCTCGACCAACGTTCGCGACCGCCGCGGCGTCACCGAATGGATGCTCGATGCCAGGCCCGGTGAGACGAAGGAGATCTCGTTCGCGTGGCGCATCCGCTGGCCAAAGGACAAGACGGTGGTGATGAGCCCATCGGGTTAGCCGATCGCGGGCGGATGGCCGAGTGACAGACATCCGCCCGTCACAACGATCGTCCTATCAACTTGAGATCGGGGCGCGGAGACCGTTGGTATCAGGAGTTTCAGAGTCTGCTCCGACATGGTCGGCGCGATCGACGCAGCTGCGGCCTGATTGCGTCATGTCTGCCCTCATCCGAACTTAAAGCCGTCGTAGATGCCGGCAATGCCGTGTCTTCACCCGGACGCGGACGCAAGTAGTAAGCGGCGGCATTCGGACGTTACGGCTGCAGGATACGGGAAAAAAGAGCTTTCGCGTCAAGCGGCCGTAGGAAGAAATGACCGGCGTGTCCCGATCTTCGGGACCAAGCCGATTCTTTCCCGACGTTTCCGGCATGCCCAATCGTCATGACGATATCCGAAATACCGCAACCGCGACCAGCGCGGTTGATCTCCTCCTTGCGTTCGGTCTGCGCGTCGCGCGGCGGATAGGAACGGAGGCCTCGGTCTACAAGATGCGATTTTTGTCTCTCGCCTCGCGCCTCGCGCGGCGCTCGCGTTGCCCGGCGATTCTTGCTGCCGTCGTCCTGACGGGGAGTGCAAGTGGCGCTCTCTCGGCTGACAATGTGAATCTGGTCCGCGAACTGGCCGGCCGTGTCGGCCCCATCGTCGGCTCGTCCCAGGCATGCACCAGCATCGCGGCGCGGCGCGTGCAGGCGATCCTCACGAAATTTCAGGAAGCGATCCGCGAGGCGTCGACCAATCCGAACGATCGCAACGAGCTTGCCCGCGAGTTCGAGCGCAATATCGCGGAGGGCCGTGCCGCGGTCAACGCCGGCCGCGCCGACTGCCGGCTGGTCGAGCGACAGCTCGCCGATCTCGAGCGGAGCGTCAGCGCGCCGCCAACCCCGCAGGCCACGGTTGCGCCGGCCGCCGCCAATGCCGCCACCGGCACGGTGAGACCGGTGGCATCCGGCAATGTGCGCGGGGTGACCGATCAGGAGATCCGCTTCGGCATGGTCATCCCCTATACGGGGAGCGCGAAGGAGAACGGGCAGAGCTACAAGCGTGGCATCGAGGTGGCGTTCGCGCGGACCAACGCCGCCGGCGGTGTCAACGGACGCATGCTCAAGCTGATCGCTGCCGATGACGGCTTCGAGCCCTCGCGCACGCCGGAAGCGATGAAGCTGCTCTGGGACAAGGAGCAGGTGTTCGGCTATCTCGGCAATCTGGGCACGCCGACCGCGGCCGTGGCCGTGCCCTTCGCGCTCGAACGCAAGGCGTTGTTCTTCGCGCCGTTCACCGGCGGCAGCGTGGTGCGGCGCGATCCGCCGGATCGCTATGTCTTCAACTACCGGCCGAGCTTCGTCGAGGAGGCCGACGCCGCGGTTCGCTATCTCTTGAAGATGCGCAAGATCAGGCCGAACCAGATCGCGGTGTTCGGGCAGAACGACGATCTCGGCGAGCAGGGCTTTGCCGGTGTCGCCAGGGCCTATCGCGCGGCCGGCCTCAACGACAAGGCGATCGTGCGGCTGCTCTACGCTCGCAACTCGATCGACATGGACGAGGCGGTCGCTCAGCTCAAGGCGCAGAAGGTGCCGATCAAGGCCATCGTGATGGTCGGAACCACGCGGCCGGCAGCGAAGTTCATCGAGAAGACGCGCGACCTGTATCCCGGCATGATCTACACCAACATGTCGATCGTCGGCGCCACCGCTTTGGCGCAGGAATTGATGCTGCTCGGCCCGCGCTTCACCGAAAACGTCATCGTGACGCAGGCGGTGCCGGCCGTGTCCGGCTATTCGAGTACGGTGCTCGATTTCAAGACGGCGCTTTCACAAGTCGCGCCAGGCGAGGTGCCGGACTACATCTCGCTCGAAGGCTATATCGCCGCCAACCTGCTGATCGACGCGCTGAAGCGTTGCGGGCCGCAGCTCGATACCGAGCGCCTGGTGGAAGCGCTGGAGAGCACGCGCAATCTCGACATGGGCCTCGGCGCCGCGCTCAATCTGAGCCGTGGCGATCATCAGGCGCTGCATAAGGTCTGGGGCACCCAGCTCGACAAATCGGGAGTCTATCAGCCGATCGACCTGGAATGATCCGGTTCAGGCAGGCATCCGGCGCTGTCGGCTGCCCGCCGGCCTGTCGGCCGGACTTGATCCAGGACAAGCGGCCCGAGGGGGGCGCTTGTTAAACGCTCGTGCAGCTCCGGGCCGTGATCATCGTGGATCGATGCTCGGGAGCACTGGACGAGTGCCCGACATGGAATCCGATCCGAACACCCGCAAGCAGGCCATTGCCGTCGGCTATATCTTCCTGGCCGGCGTCGGCATGCTGCTGCTGCAATGGCTGCTCACGACCTACAACACCGTCGAGACCATTCCCTACAGCCAGTTCGAGCAACTGGTGGAGCAGGGCAAGATCGCTGAGGTCTCGGTCAGCCAGGACACCATCCAGGGCAAGTTCAAGGACAAGCAGGCCGACGGAAAGACGGCGTTCATCACGGCGCGCGTCGATCCGCCGCTGGCTGAGAAGCTCGCGACCAAGGGCGTCACGGTGACCGGCGTGCCCTCCGGCGGCGTGATCCAGACGCTGCTGTCGTGGGTCGTGCCGGCGCTGATGTTCTATCTCATCTGGGTGTTCCTCGGGCGCAAGGTGATGGACCGCCAAGGTTTTGGTGGCCTGATGTCGATCGGCAAGTCGCGCGCCAAGGTCTATGTCGAGACCGATACCAAGGTGACCTTCGCCGACGTCGCCGGTGTCGACGAGGCCAAATTCGAGCTGCAGGAGGTCGTGCAGTTCCTGAAGGACCCGAAGAGCTATGGCCGGCTCGGCGCCCACGTGCCGAAAGGCATCCTGCTGGTCGGTCCGCCCGGCACCGGCAAGACGCTGCTGGCGCGCGCGGTCGCGGGCGAAGCAGGCGTCGCGTTCTTCTCGATATCAGGCTCTGAATTCGTCGAGATGTTCGTCGGCGTCGGCGCCGCGCGGGTGCGCGATCTGTTCGAGCAGGCGCGCAAGGCCGCGCCCTGCATCATCTTCATCGACGAGCTCGACGCGCTCGGGCGCAGCCGCTCCGCCGGCGCGCAGATGGGCGGCTATGACGAGAAGGAGCAGACGCTCAATCAGTTGCTCGCCGAGCTCGACGGCTTCGATCCGAGTTCGGGCGTCATTCTGCTGGCAGCGACCAACCGGCCGGAAATCCTCGATCCCGCGCTGCTGCGCGCCGGCCGTTTCGACCGACAGGTGCTGGTCGACCGGCCCGACCGAAGCGGGCGGCTTGCGATCCTCAAGGTTCACGTTCGCAAGATCACGATGGCCGAAAGCGTCGACCTCGACAAGGTCGCCGCACTGACCGCGGGCTTCACCGGCGCCGATCTCGCCAACCTGATCAACGAGGCCGCGATCGCTGCGACCCGCCGTGGGGGTCACGAGGTGACGTTCGAGGACTTCACCACGGCAATCGAGCGCATCGTGGCCGGCATCGAGAAGAAGAGCCGCGTGCTCAGCCCGGCCGAGCGCCGCCGCGTCGCCTACCACGAGATGGGGCACGCGCTGGTCGCGGCCAATCTCGCCGGCGTCGATCCGGTGCAGAAGGTCTCGATCATTCCGCGCGGCGTCGGCGCGCTCGGCTACACGATGCAGCGCCCGACCGAGGATCGCTTCCTGCTCGCAGTCAGCGAGCTGAAAAACCGGATCGCCGTGCTGATGGGCGGCCGCGCCTCCGAGCAGATCATCTTCGACGGTGACGTCTCGACCGGCGCGGCCGACGATTTGCAGCGGGCGACCGAGATTGCGATCGAGATGGTCACGAAGTACGGCATGGACAAGACTGTCGGCCAGCGCACCTACGCGCCGCGGCCGCAGGCGTCGTTCCTGCAGCCGCAGGACCAGATCGTGTCGGCGGCCGAGGACACCGGTCGCGAGATCGACCTTGCGGTGCGCGACCTGATCGCGGAAGGCGGCGCGCGGGCGCGTGCGATCCTCGACGGCCATCGGCCAGACCTCGAGCGCGGCGTTGAGCTGCTGATCGCCAAGGAGACGCTCACGGCCGAGGAATTCGCGCCGTTGCGGCCGGCCTTCGGTCCGGTCGCGCCGGTGGATGCTGCCTTGCCGAGCTGACCCGGGTTTTTACGGGGGGCGTTCGCAACCGAACCCTAACGATCGCCTGATCATTTAACCGGCAGCTAATCTTGACAGGCTGTTGAGATCGATCGGGCGGAGTTCGTCGCGTGCTGCTGAACAATATGAGGATTGCCCCCAAGCTGGCCATCGTGGTCGGTGTCGCTCTCCTGGGGCTCGCCGCAGCCGGAACCTTTGCCGCCGATCTGATGCATCGGGAGATGGTCAACGCTCGCATCGAGCAATGCCGGGCGATCGTCGAGACCGCGCGCAACATGGCGCTGGGCCTCATCAAGGAGGTCGAAGCCGGCAAGATGACGAAGGAGGCCGCGGTGGACGAGTTCGTCAATCGCGGCCGGACCATGACCTTCGACAAGGGCATGGGCTATCTGTTCGCCTACACGATGGACGGCAACGTCGTGATCTCGCAGGACATGAAGCAGCGCGGCTCCAACGTGATCGATTTCGAGCTCAACGGCCGCAAGCTGGTGGTCGAGCTGCGCGATGGCGTCGCCAAGAACGGCGAAGTCACCTTGCACTACGAATATCTGCGTCCCGGCCAGGAGCAGCCGACCCGCAAGATCTCTTACGCGGTCGCAATTCCCGGCTGGAATACGTTCGTCGGCACCGGGGTCTATGTCGACGATCTCGACGCGAAGATGAAGCCGCTGAAATGGCTCATGTGGATGGCTTGCGCGGGCATCGCGGTCATCGCCGGCGGCATCGCCTGGCTGATCAGCCGCAGCATCAGCGTGCCGCTCGATCGTCTCGGTGGCCGCATGCGCGAGATCGCGGACGGCAAGCTCGATGGCGAGATTCCCGGCGTCGGCCGGGGCGACGAGATCGGCGGGATGGCCGCGACGGTCCAGATCTTCAAGGACAATGCGCTACGCATGCGCGAGCTCGAGCAGGCGGAGGCTGCGAACAAGCAGCGTGCCGAGGCGGAGCGGCGCGCCGCGATGCAGAGCCTTGCGGCCGACTTCGAGCGCAGCGTCAACGGCATCGTGCGGTCGGTGGCGTCGGCGGCCGAGGGCATGCAGCACACGGCGGAATCGATGACGTCGACGGCGAGCGATGCGAGCTCGCGCGCCTCGACGGTCAGCGCGGCCACGCAGAGCGCGAACGACAATGTCGGCACCGTGGCATCCGCAGCGGAAGAGCTGTCGAGCTCGGTCAACGAGATTTCCCGCCAGGTGGCCCGGTCCAGCGAGATCGCCAGCAAGGCGGTCGGCGACGCCGAGCGCACCAACGCCACCGTGCAGGTGCTGTCGACCGGCGCCGAGAAGATCGGCGAGGTCGTCAAGCTGATCCACTCGATCGCAGCGCAGACCAACCTGCTGGCGTTGAACGCCACCATCGAGGCCGCGCGCGCCGGCGAGTCCGGCAAGGGCTTTGCGGTCGTCGCCTCCGAAGTGAAGGCGCTCGCCAACCAGACCGCCAAGGCCACCGAGGAGATCTCGGCGCAGGTCGCGGCGATGCAGACCTCGACCCAGGACGCAGTCACCGCCATCAGCGGCATCACCCAGACGATCGCGCAGATGAGCGAGATCACCAATTCGATCTCGACCTCGATCGCGCAGCAAGGCGATGCGACGCGCGAGATCGCGCGCAACATCCAGTCCGTCGCCGCGGGCTCGAACGAGATCAGCGCCCATATCGGCGGCGTCACCAAGGCTGCCGAAGCCACCGGCATGGCGGCGTCCGAGGTGCTGAATAGTGCCCGCGAGCTCGACAGCCAGTCCGGCCTGCTGCAGCAGGCCGTTGACGGCTTCATGGCCAAGGTGCGCACAGCCTGATGGGAGTCGGCGCTGGCGTCGCAACGCCAGCGCCTCCGAAGACCTCTTACTTGGCCTTGAGGAAGTCGCCGACCTCGAGCAGCACGAACTCGTTGTCGTCGGCCTTGTTGGGATCGCGGCTCGACGAGAACGGCAGGTTGTTGTCGTTGCCGACGATGATGTGGGTGTCGTCGACGCGATCGACGTTCTCGATGGTGAAGAACGGGAAGGTGAGGACGCCGTCGTTGAGCGGCTTGCGCGCCTTCTTGTCCGGGTCCTTGATCTTCATCAGGTCGATATAGGCGATCTTGCGGACGGCTTGCCGACATTGGCATCGGACAGCTCGATTTTGTAGACGCGCTTGAACTTGGCGAGATCGGGGAAGCAGTTCTCGCCGCGCGTGCCCTGCGGGCAGGCCTTGTCGGCGGTGCCCTCGCCATTGTCGCGCTCGATGATCAGGCCCTGGGCCGGATCGATCATGTTGAAGTCGCCGATCGCATTGCCGTTCTGCTCGAACACATATTGCCAGTACCGGCCGGTGAACTTCTCCGCGGCGACGTCGAATTCGAGAATGCGCGAGGCTTCCTTGCTGTCGACCTTCTCCCAATCCTTCTTCTCGGCGTCCCACAGTGGTCCTTCCAACAGGCCGTAGATGAACTTGCCGTCGGTGGACGAGGCGAAGCCCTCGAAGCCCTTCGAGCGCCGCAAGTTGACGTTGGTGTAGGTCGCTCCGGGCGCGCCCGGCGACTGCACAGCCCAATGGTCGGGCGAGCGCACCGGCTTGCCGTCGGCGACCGTCTCGAACACGGCGAGCACCCTGCCGCTCTTGTCCGCCTTGATGATGTAGGGGCCGAACTCGTCGCCGATCCAGATGGTGTCGCCGATGACCTGGAAGCCTTCCGTGTCGAAATCGGAGCCGGTCAGATAGCGCTTGGCGGTGGCCTCGTGGACGATGCGGAACGGCACCTTCTTGTCGGGATCGTGCAGGAAGATCGTCTCCAGCCGCTCGACCTTGCCGCCTGCCCAGTCCATCTTATAGCGATTCAGATAGAGCATCGAGTCCGGCGAGTTGTAGCGCGAGCCCATGCCGTTGTCGGTCAGGACCCAGAACGTGCCGTCGGCCATCTTCTTGATGCCGGAATGGCCCTGCAGCGGCTGCCCCTTGAACGGCAGGGAGACGCCGGTCGGACGCTCATAGGATTTGCCCATCACGCTGCCGATGGCGTCGACGCGCTTGCCGGTGGTGTATTTGCCGGATGTCTTGAGATCATCAGGCGCATCGGCGGGGGCGTCGATGAAGGATTCGGCGGGCATTACGGCGTGACCCGCCAGCATGGCCGGGAATTCACCCTCGCCTTGGGCGAGTGCCGCGCCGGCGCCGAGGGCGAGGACAGCTACGGTGGTAAGCAGATATCGGTGCATGGGAAGCCTCCTGCGAGCTTGAACCATGCGCGTTGTGGAGAGGGCGCCTGACGCGACGCTGACACTTCGATGACAGTCGGATGATGGCGGCCCGGCTCGCTGGGGCGTCTTGCCGCATGCTCAGTGTTTAGGCGCCGGGCCCGGCTTGCGGAGCGGCACGCGGGAGGCGATCACGACGCCAGCGATGACCAGCGCGTAGCCCCCAAGGTGGAACGGCTTGAGCTCCTCGCCGAGCAGCAGGATCGCGAGCACCGAGCCGAACAGCGGCACCAGATGCAGGAACGGCGCGGCCCGGTTCGGCCCGATCAGGCCGATGCCGCGGTTGAAGAACAGATAGGCGAGCGTCGAGGCGAACACCACGACGTAGCCGAGTGTCAGGACCGACAGTAGATCGAGCTGCAGCACGAAGCCGGAGCTGTATTCCCAGGCCGCCAGCGGCAGCAGCAGCAGAGCGCCCAGGGCGGTGCAGGACGCGATCAGCGACAGCTGATGCACGGCCGGCCGCCGCGTCATGACGGCGGAGTAGATGCCGAACACCAGCAGCGCGCCGGCAAACATCAGGTCGCCGCGGTTGAACTGGATGGCAGCCAATGCGCCGAGGTCGCCGCGCAGCAGGATCACCAGCACGCCGGTCAAGGACATCGCAATGCCGGCGAACTGCGCCGCCGTCAGCCGCACCCCGAACAGCACGAGCGACCACAACGCCACGAACAGGGGAGCGGAGGACTGGATCAGCAGGCCATTGAGGGCCTGGGTGTACTGCATCGCCCAATAGGACAGCGCGTTGTTGATGGCAAAGCCGGTCAGCGCCAGCACCAGCAGCAGCGGCCAGTTCGCCAGCAAGGTGCGCCAGTCTCGTACGAGATGCTGCCGCGCGAACGGCCACAGCATCAGGAAGGTTCCGATCCAGCGGATGCAGGACAAGGTCAACGGCGGCACGTGGCCGGCGACATAGCGCGCCAGCACGATGTTGCCGGCCCAGAACAGCGAGGCCAGCGTCAGCAGCAGGTAGGGCTGGTTGTTGAGCCAGGCCAGCGGCGAGGTCGGATGAGATGGGGCGGGCAAGGAATCGGCTTCTCTTGGTAGTCTAAGCTTGTGCCCGAAACCGCCGGCGGGACAAGAGCGCCCCGCGGGATGGGGCCATGCCGAAAATCGAACGGGTCTTTACAAAACGAATATTCGTTTTGTATGATTTTGACGGACATCGGAGCACGAAGTCGCGATCGAGCCGGGGCGGCCATCATGCGGCCGGGCGGGCAGGAGCTGCGCATGCCGAAACTCAAGCCTGAGACGATGGCCGCGCGCCGTGACGAGATCCTGCAGGCCGCCGAGATCTGCTTTGCGCGGCAGGGGTTCCATCAAACGACGATCGCCGATGTGATTGCGCAATCCGGTCTGAGCGCGGGCTGCATCTACGGACATTTCGCCAGCAAGGAAGAGCTCATCCAGGCGATCGGCGAGCACCGTCATGCCCGCGATGCGGCCCTGTTGGCCGCGGCGCGCGACATCTCCGATCCCTTGGACGCGTTGCGCGCCATCGCCCGCGCCTCGCTTGCGGATATGCAGAAGGAAGAGGGGCTGCGCAGCCGCCGCATCGCGCTGCAACTCTGGGCCGAGGCGCTGCGCGACGACGACATCCGCGCCCAGGTGACGGACGGCGTGCGCAAGCCCGTCGCGCTGATCGGCGAGCTGCTGCAGCGGGGCCAGCGGCTCGGGCTGATCGACCGCTCCGTTCATCCGCGCAGCATGGCCCGCACGATGGTCGCAATGTTCCAGGGCTTCGTGCTGCAGCGGCTGTGGGGCGAACCGTTCTCCTCCGCCGAAGCGATGACCGCATTCGAGACGCTGTTGACGGGACTCGCTGTGCGGCGGTGAACACCAAAAGGGCGGGCGAGGTCGAAGCGATGAACGTTCCTGATCTCATCGGCGGTCTCGGCACCGGGCTGGTCGGCGGCTTCACCTCGGGCCTGCTTGGTGTCAGTCCTGGCGGTGGCCTCGTCGTGTTTGCCGTGCTGCTGCTCGGGGCCGAGCAGCACGTCGCGCAGGGGCTCTCGCTGGTCGCGCAGATCCCGCCGACCAGCGCGGCCGGCATCAGGCGCTATTGGGAGAGCGGCAGCCGGATGAGCGCGACGATCTTGCTCTGGCTGGCTCTCGGATTCCTCATCGGCGGCATCGTCGGCGCGCTGATCGCCAACGCGGCGACAGCGGCGGTGCTGCGCTGGGCCTATGTCGTCTACCTGCTTCTGCTCGACATCCTGCTGCTGCGCCGCCGATCGCAGAAGCAGCCGGCCGACTCGCCGGACGCGGTGCCTGAGCCGCAGCGCGGCGCGTTGCTGGCGGTCGGCTGCGCGGCCGGCGTGTCCTCAGGCTTTCTCGGCATCGGCGGTGGATTGGCAACGGTGGTCGGCTTGAGCGCGGTGCTCGGCATGGCGCAGCACCGGGCCCAGATGATCAGCCTGGCGCTGACGCTGGTACCCACGACGATCCCGTCGGCGTGGATCTATTGGCAGCATGGCGCCATGCCGCAATGGTCCATTTTAGCCGCGGTGATCATCGGCCTTGCGGTCGGCACCGATGCCGGCGCGCGCTTGGCGAACCGCGTTCCGCCGGACCGGTTGCGGATCCTGCTGATCGGCTTCGTCTCGCTGATGACAGTCTACATGACCCGGAAGGCGCTGGGATGAGCCGTTCGCATCAGGTCGCCTGCTTGCGCGAGGCGGCGTAGACGCCGGCCAGCACCAGCGCGAAGCCGATCACGTGGAAGATCTGTGGCTGCTCGCCAAGGAAGACGAAGGCCATGATCGAGCCGAACACCGGCACCACGTGGAAGAACGGCGCGGCGCGGTTGGCGCCGATCAGCAGCACGCCGCGATTGAAGCAGAGATAGGCGATGGTCGAGGGGAAGATCGCGACGTAGAGCAGCGACAGCAGGTTCTGGGTGTCGAGCGTCATCACCGGCCGCGTGTTGAGCTCCCAGACCAACAGGGGGATCAGGCTGGCCGCGCCGCAGCCGAAGGTGAAGGCCACCATCGACAGGCCATGGATCTGCGGCCGCTTGATCGTCAGCACCGAGTAGAAGCCGAACACTGCCATCGCCAGCAGGAAGATCAGGTCGCCCTTGTTGAAGCTGATCTCAGCCAGCGCAGTCGGGTGGCCCCGCGTCAGAATGAGCAGCACGCCGCCAAGCGACAGCACGATGCCGACCGCCTGCGCCAAGGTGAGATGCACGCGCAGCAGCAACATCGACCACAGCGCGACGATCAGCGGGCCGGCCGACTGCAGCAGCAGGGTGTTGAGCGCCTGGGTGTACTCGAGCGACCAATATTGCAGCGTGTTGAAGGCGCCGATACCGGTCACCGACAGCGCGATCATGATGCCGAGCTTGGAGCGGATCGCCGGCCAGTCCTGGCGGAGCTGCTTCCAGGCGATCGGCAGGATCAGCAGGAACGCCAGCGACCAGCGCAGGAACGACAGAGTGACGGGCGGGATGTGACCGGCTGCGAGGCGGCCGACGATCGAATTGCCCGCCCAGCACAGCGCCGTGATGCTGAGCAGCACATAAGGTTGGTTGGCGATCCAGCCGCGCGCGGATGCGGTGGATGCTGTGGGATCGGCGGCAGACATGCGGCGGTGTTGGTCCCGATTGGTATGCCCTGGACATCCGGCCCGGTGATCCCGGCCGCTGGTCCTCCCGGCCTCCTCGACAGACACCAATTGCGACTGCCCATCAAGAGGGCAGATGCATCGCGACCATGCAGCGGCGGCGGTCATGGACCTCGTTGGTGATGCCGCCGGTGAGTTCGTCCAGCCCTGGATTGCACGGCGAATGATTTGAGACCTTCGGCGCAGACCAGATAGATGGCGACGAGGGCCGCGATCGCGGCCAGCATCGCGATCGGGGGCGCCACGAAGCCGAACCAAGCGCCCGCCGGCGTGAACGGCACTGTCATCGCGACGCCCAGTGCGATCAGTGACGACGCCGTCAGCATCGGATCGGCCCGGTTGCTCCAGGGACGTCCGTTGGTCCGGATGATGAAGATGACCAGGATCTGCGTCGCCATGGACTCGAGGAACCATGCGGTGCGGAACTCGTCCGGGGTGGCGTGGAACAGATAGAGCAGGGCGCCGAAGGTGAGGAAGTCGAACAGCGATGACAGCGGGCCCATGATGGCGGCAAAGCGCAGCAATCGCTTCATGTCCCAGCGCTGCGGCCAGGCGGTGGCCTGCGGGCTGACGCGGTCGAAGGGAATGCCGAGCTCGGAGAGATCATAGAGCAGGTTGTTGAGCAGGATCTGCGTCGGGAGCATGGGCAGGAACGGCAGCATAATCGACGCCACGGCCATCGACAGCATGTTGCCGAAATTCGAGCTCGCGCCCATCCGGACATATTTGAGGATGTTGGCGAAGGTCCGCCGTCCCTCCTCGACGCCATCGGCGACGACCTCGAGATCCGAGGCCAGCAGGATCATGTCCGCCGCGGATTGCGCCACGCCGGTGGCGCCGTCGACGGAGAGACCGATATCGGCGACCTTCAGCGCCGGCGCATCATTGATGCCGTCGCCGAGGAAGCCGACGACCTCGCCCGACGCCTGCAGCGCCTTCACGATGCGCGATTTCTGATCGGGCGCCAGCCGGCCGAATGCGTCGGCGGTTCGCACCTGCACCGCGAGCGCATCGTCGCTCAGCTCGGCGATGTCGCTGCCGGACAGCACGCGGTCGGCTTTCAACCCGACCAGTCCAGCCAGCCGTTTGACGACGACTGGATCGTCGCCGGAGAGAATCTTCAGCGCGATGCCGGCGCGGGCAAGCTGCGCGATCGCGGCGGCCGCGGTCGGTTTGGGCGGATCAGCGAAGGCGCACAGCCCCTCGAAGATCAGCTCCTGCTCGTCCTCGGTCTCGATCTCCCGCGGTGCGCCGCTCCACGATTTCGAGGCGACCGCGACGGTGCGGAGTCCGTCCCGGGCCAGCGCATGGACGCGCTCGCGCATCTCGTCGCGACCTTTGTCGTCGAGCGCGATCACGCCGCTGGCTTGCCGTTGCTGCGTGCAGAGCTCGATCACGGCCTCCGGCGCGCCCTTAACGATCAGGACCTGATCCGGTCCGCGCACCGCGAGCACAGAGCCGAGCCGGCGCGAGAAGTCGAAGGTCTGCTGGCCGCCGAGAGTCCACCCCACCGCAGCATGGTCGGCGCCCGCGACCAGCGCCGTATCCAGCGAGCCGCGATCGCCGCCGAGTGCTGCGGCAATGGCGCCGAGCTCGGCCGGGCGCGGGTGATCGCTGCCATCGGGCGCGATGCTGCGGGCGAGCGTGATCTCCGCCGATGTCAGCGTTCCCGTCTTGTCGGTGCACAGCACCGACATCGCGCCGAGATCGTGAATGGCCGCGAGCCGCTTCACGATGACCTTGCGCTTGGCCATGCGGAGCGCGCCGCGCGACAACGTCACCGTGGTGATCATCGGCAGCAGCTCGGGCGTCAGCCCGACTGCAAGCGCGACGGAAAACAACAGCGAGTCGAGCACGTCGCGGCCGAACATGACGCGAAAGGCGAGCACGATGAGGACGAGGGCCAGCGTGAGCCGCGCGATGACGAGGCCGAATTCATGCAGGTCGCGCTCGAACGGCGTGCGCCCCTGCGCTTCCGCCAGCGCCGAGGCGGCCGCACCGAACATCGTATTTGGTCCGGTATTGACGACGAGGGCAACGGCTTCGCCAGTCTGCGCCACGGAGCCGCGGAACAGCGCGTTCGAGGTGTCGTTGTCACCGGCGGCAGGGCCAGCCTGCTTCGTCACGGGGTAGGGCTCGCCCGTGAGTGCCGCCTCGCCGGCCGTGAAGGCCTTGCTCTCGATGATCAGCGCGTCCGCCGGCACGATGTCGCCGGCGCGCACGCGCAGAATGTCGCCGGGCACGACGGCGTCCACCTCGATCTCGCGATAGGCACCGTCGCGCTTCACCTCGGCCTTCAACGCCACCGACCGCCGCAGCTCCTCGGCCGCCCTGACGGCGTGTCCCTCCTGCACCGTGTCGAGCCCGATCGACAGCGTCAGGATCAGGACGATGATCGCGCCGCCGATCACGTCTCCCGTGGCCATCGAGATGATGCCCGCGACGAGCAGGATCAGCGACAGCGGCTCGAGCAGCCGGCGCATGATGGCGCGCAGCGGGCCGACGACGTGCGATGGCGTATCGGCATTGCGGCCGTAGCGCAGCAGCCGCTGCGTGGCGTCGGCTTCGTTCAGGCCATCGAGGCCGCAGGCGAGTGCTTCGCCCGCCTGGGCGGGAGCGAGCCGCCAGAACTTGTGCAGGACGGAGGTCGTTTCAGTGGTCACAGGCGCCCGTTCATGTTCGTGGACGAGGTGTCGTGGCGATCGTGTCTGATTTGCATGAAGGATCGCGCCGCGGTTGACCTAGCGCAACATCCTGATGCGGCCGTGACCTAGTTTGCCGAGAACGGGCCGTGGGGCTGACGGCCGCACATTCACGAGGACGAGATCCCGCCCGGTCCTGGGCGCCATCTGTAATGACGGACATGGTCGATCAAGCCGCAGCCCTCCCGCGCCAGAACAGCAAACCAGTGTCGACGGTGTGGTCCACCTTTTGGGCGCATCGCTGGTTTGTCCTCGCTGTGGTCCTGCTGCTCGGCCTCGGCGGCTGGCAGAGCGTGCGCGTGATGCTTGGCCCGGCTGTCGTGGTCGATCAGGTCCGGCGCGGTGACCTCGTCGAGACCGTGGTCGCCAGCGGCCATGTCGAGACGCCGTTTCGCGTCGAGATCGGCAGCCAGATCACCGGCACGGTCGATGAAGTCCTCGTGCTCGAAGGCCAGCGCGTGACCAAGGGCCAGCCGCTGATCTCGCTGGAAGCGCGTGAGCTGAAAGCCGCAGTGGTGCAGGCGCAGGGGCAGGTGGCGCAGGCCGAGGCGCGGATGCGCCAGCTCGCCGAGCTGACCTTGCCGTCGGCCAAGGAGGCGCTGCGCCAGGCGCAGGCGACCCTGCTCAACGCACAGCAGACCTATGATAGAACATCGCAACTGACGACCAACGGCTATGCCACCCGGGCCTCGCTCGACGAGGCGCAGAAGACGCTCGACATCGCGCTGGCGCAGAAGCGCGCCGCCGAATTCCAGGTGTTCACCGCGAGCCCCGGCGGCAGCGACTACGTCATGGCGGAGACGCAGCTGAATCAGGCGCGGGCCACGCTCGACACCGCGCAGTCGCGGCTCGGCTATGCGACGATCTCGGCGCCGCGCGACGGCGTGCTGATCACGCGCAATGTCGAGAAGGGCACCGTGGCGCAACTCGGCAAGGCGCTGCTCGTTCTCGCGCCCGCCGGTGATGTCCAGCTCGTGCTGCAGATCGATGAGCGCAATCTCGGCAAGCTGGCGCTGGGGCAGACGGCGCTGGCCTCGGCTGATGCCTATCCGGACAAGCGCTTTCCTGCGCTGCTCAGCTACATCAATCCCGGCGTCGATCTCTCGCGCGCCTCGGTGCAGGTCAAGCTGATCGTCAAGGACCCGCCCGACTATCTGCGCCAGGACATGACGGTGTCGGTCGACATTGAGGTCGCGTCCCGCAAGGATACGCTGGAGCTGCCGGTCCGCTCGGTGCATGATCTCACCTCCGGACAGCCCTGGGTGCTCGGCGAGAAGGACGGCCGCGCGGTCAAGCGGCCGGTGCGCGCCGGCATCCGCGGCAACAGCCATGTCGAGATCGTCGATGGACTAGGTGTAGGCGACATCGCGGTGCCCGCGAGCTCCGGCCTCGTCATTGGCCAGCGCTTCCGTGCGGTGCTGCCGTGAACCGCTGGCTGCCGTTCGAATGGATCGCGGCGGTCCGCTTTCTGCGCGAAGGCCGGCTGCAGACCCTGTTCATCATCGGCGGCATCGCGATCGGCGTCGGCGTGATTGTGTTCATGTCGGCGATGCTGGCGGGCCTCGAGGCCAACTTCATCAAGCGCGTGCTGACCTCGCAGCCGCAGATTCAATTGCTGTCGCCGGATCAGGTCGCACGTCCCCTGCGCAACAGCCCCGGCGTGATCGAGGATGCCATCGTGCAGCGGCCGAGCCAGCGCGTGATCTCGATCGACCAATGGCCGAAGATCCGCGCCCAGATGCTGGCGATGCCCGAGATCACCGCGGTGTCACCGACCATCTCGGGCTCGGCGCTCGCCATTCGCGGCGATGCCAGCCGTGCCGTGACATTGTCCGGCATCGAGCCGGAGAGCTACTTCACCATCGTGCGTGTCCCGGACTACATCGTCGCCGGCGAGCCGCGGCTGACCAGCGAGGACATCATCATCGGCATTGAGCTGGCCAAGGACCTCGGCGCCGTCGTTGGCGACAAGCTCAACGTCCAGGCCGCCTCCGGCGCCAACCGCGTGCTGACCGTGACCGGCCTCGTCGACCTCGGCAACAAGGGCGTCAACCAGCGCGCGGCCTATGTCGCGTTGCGCACCGCGCAATCGCTGCTCGGCATGGTCGGCGGCGTGACCACGATCGACATCACCGTGCAGGACATCTACGCAGCGGAAGATATCGCCCAGCGGATCCAGGCCGCCAATCTCGTCAAGGCCGACAGCTGGATCAAGACCAACGCGCAGTTCTTCGTCGCGGTGCGCGCGCAGGAGACCTCCAACACCTTGATCCGCGTCTTCGTTGCGATGTCGGTCGCCTTCGGCATCGCCGCCGTCCTGATCGTCTCGGTGATCCAGCGCTCCAAGGAGATCGGCATCCTCAGGGCGATGGGCACCTCGCGCGGCCAGATCCTGCGCGTGTTCCTGCTGCAGGGCGGGCTGCTGGGATTCATCGGCTCGTTGTTCGGCGCGGCGCTGGGCGCGGGTGCACTGATCTACTGGCATGCGGTGCAGCGCCAAACCGATGGCTCGGAGTTGTTTCCGCTCATTCTCGAGCGTCGCCTGTTCGTCATCACGGCATTGCTCGCGACGGTGACAGGATTGCTCGCGGCCACCGCGCCGGCATTGCGCGCGGCCAAGCTCGATCCGGTGGTGGCGATCCGTGGCTGAGGAAATCTTGCGGCTGGAGAAGGTCTGCAAGGCCTACAATGTCGGCCTGCCGACCGAGACCGAGGTGCTGCACGACATCGACCTCGAAGTCGACCGCGGCGAGTTCGTTGCGCTGATCGGCCCCTCCGGCTCGGGCAAGAGCACGCTGCTCAATATCGTCGGCCTGCTCGACCGGCCGCCCTCCGGCCGGCTGACGATCAAGGGCCATGATACGGCTTCGCTGTCCGACACCGAACTGACCCATCTGCGCGGCCACACCATCGGCTTCATTTTCCAGTCCCACCTCCTGATCTCCGCCTTCACGGCCAAGGAGAACGTGATGATGCCGCTCCTGGTCGATCGAGGCTTTCCGAGCCAGGAGATCGAGGCGCAGGCCGGCAAGCTGCTCGACCAGGTCGGCCTGACGAAATTCGCCAGCCATCTCGCGAGCAACATGTCGGGCGGCCAGCAGCAGCGCGTCGCGGTCGCGCGGGCGCTGGCGATGAACCCGGATCTGGTGCTGGCAGACGAGCCGACCGGCAATCTCGACACCAAGTCCGCGGAAGCCGTGTTCGGCCTGATGCGGGAGGTCAATCGGACGGTCGGCACCAGCTTCCTGCTCGTCACCCACAACCTCGATCTGGCGCGGCGCTGCGATCGCATCATCGAGGTTGTCGATGGCCGCATCTCCGCCTGAAGACGCCCGCGCGGTGAGCAGACGGGCTGCCGTTTGCAACTCGATCGTAGATTCGCCGCCGTTCCGGTGCTGAATGAACTCGCCCGTCTCCATGCGCCGCCAGAAGCGCAGGGCCGGGTAGTCCGATCCGCAGCCGGGGCGGCATGAAATTTTGGGGCTTATCAAAGGCTTGGTGGCGCTGTTGTGTGCTCCGGAGGCCCGTTCTTGCTTGCCTAGCCCGGCGGCTTCCTTTATCCGGTGGGTCGCCTCGCAAGCGAGCGGTCCCGGCCGCGATTTGGGCTGGGCGCATGGTTGGCCAGGCTGGCCCCTCATCGGAAGCGATATCGTCCGGACCGATCGTGCTGTTTTGGATCTTGGCAGAGGAAAGAGCTGCGAATGGCTAACGTGGTCGTCGTCGGCGCCCAATGGGGTGACGAGGGGAAGGGCAAGATCGTCGATTGGCTGTCGGAGCAGGCCGACATCGTCGTGCGCTTCCAGGGTGGCCATAACGCCGGTCATACGCTTGTCATCAACGGCGCAACCTACAAGCTGGCCCTGCTGCCGTCCGGCGTGCTGCGCGCCGGCAAGCTGTCGGTGATCGGCAATGGCGTCGTGTTCGATCCGCAGGCCTTCCTCGACGAGGTGGGCAAGCTGCAGGCGCAAGGCCTGACCATCAGCCCGGACAATCTGCGCGTGGCCGAGAACGTCACGCTGATCCTGCCGCTGCACCGTGAGCTGGATGCGCTGCGCGAGTC
The DNA here is from genome assembly GCF_900176205.1 of Bradyrhizobium sp. ORS 285. Lineage (NCBI taxonomy): Bacteria > Pseudomonadati > Pseudomonadota > Alphaproteobacteria > Hyphomicrobiales > Nitrobacteraceae > Bradyrhizobium > Bradyrhizobium sp. ORS 285. The sequence goes on along the minus strand of NZ_LT859959.1, from coordinate 5,916,065 downwards.
CGCCAGCGCCGCGACCGCGATCGGCACCACCCGCCGCGGCATCGGCCCGGCCTATGAGGATAAGGTCGGCCGCCGTGCGATCCGGCTGATGGACCTCGCCGACCTCGACACGCTGCCGCACAAGATCGACCGGCTGCTCGCCCATCACAACGCGCTACGCCGCGGCCTCGGCCTCGAGCTGATCGACGGCAAGGTCATCCTGGACGAGCTCTCCGCTTTGGCGCCGAAGCTGCTGCCTTATGCCGAGACGGTGTGGCGCCTGCTCGACATCAAGCGCCGCGAGGGTAAGCGCCTGCTGTTCGAGGGCGCGCAGGGCGCGCTGCTCGACGTCGACCACGGCACCTATCCCTACGTCACCTCGTCCAACACGGTGGCGGCGCAGGCCGCGACTGGCGCCGGCCTTGGGCCGGGCGCGATCGGCTACGTGCTCGGCCTGTGCAAGGCCTACACGACCCGGGTCGGTCAGGGCCCGTTCCCGACCGAGCAGGACAACGAGACCGGTCGCAAGATCGGCGAACGGGGCCGTGAATTCGGAACGAATACCGGCCGGCCGCGTCGTTGCGGCTGGTTCGATGCGGTGCTGGTTCGCCAGGCGGTGCGGACTTGCGGCATTAACGGTCTTGCCCTGACCAAGCTGGACATTCTCGACGGTTTCGACACCATCGAGGTCTGCACCGGCTATCGGCTGGACGGCAAGGAGATCGATCACTTCCCGGCAGGCGAGGGGGCGCAAGCCCGGGTCGAGCCGATCTACGAGACCATCGAAGGCTGGAAGCAGCCGACGGCGAACGCGCGCTCCTGGGCCGACCTGCCGGCCCAGGCTATCAAATACGTCCGGCGCATCGAGGAACTGGTGGGTTGCCCAATAGCGCTGCTTTCCACCAGCCCCGAACGCGAGGATACTATCCTGGTCCAGAATCCCTTCGAGGCGTGACGGGACCCGACAGCGCAGCCCGCGAATTGAGTTGATATGGCCGACTACTACCCGCTGATAGCCCGCGCCATTGCCGGATTGGACCCCAACGCTCCCGGCGAAAGCCGGCGCGCGCTTTACGAGCGGGCACG